>NZ_JAKFEB010000243.1:0-40165 GCF_036677305.1 Brevundimonas sp.
GCCCGGTAGCCGGCCTCGTCCGCCGCGAGGATTCCCGCCGCCGCCTGCTGCGCGAACGGCCGTGCGCTCTCGGCCGTCGCCGTCGGCCCGAACAGGGCCGAGAAGAAGGGCAGGCTGTCGACGCTCATCACCCGACCGACCAGCCCGGGATGCCGCTGCGCCAGCATGACCGCGCTCATCCCGCCCATCGAGTGGCCGATGATCGCGGGCCGCTGCAGGCCGGCCTCGCGGACATACCGCGCCAGCTCGGCGATCACGGGCTCCACGAACGGCCCGTCGCCATGCGTCCACGGCTCGCCCGCGAACCCGGCCAGCTGGACCAGATGCACCCGGTGCGTCGCCTTCAGCCGATCGGCCTCTGCGCGCCAGACCTCGCGGGACGAGGCGAAGCCGGGGATCAGGATCACGTCCGACCCCGTCCCGACGACCTCGACTGACAACCGGTCCGAGGCGAAGGCTGGCGAGACCTGAACCGCAGGCGCGGCGTCGGCCTGGGTGGCGAGGACCACCGCCCCTGCGACCAGAACTGACGCAGAGGCCAGCAACAATACGCGCAGGGTCGAACGCCCGACGAAGTGACGGAGGTGCAGCATGGCGATGTCCTTTGAACGAAGGCTGACGGAGTCAGCCGTGCGGGTTTTCGAAGATGTCTTCCACCGGCCGTGCGAACAGCACGGCGATGCGATAGGCCAGATCCAGTGAGGGGTCGTGCTTCTCGGTCTCGAGCGCGTTCACGGCCTGACGCGAGACCCCCAGCGCGTGCCCCAGCTGCTCCTGGGTCCAGCCGCGCTCGACGCGGAGCAGTTTCAGCTGGTTCTTCATCAGTTCGACGACCGGATGAAGGGGGCGATGGCGCCGTAGCAGGCCCAGAACACGGCATAGACAAGCCAGGCGGGCAGGTGCGGCGCGCCGGCGAAGCTCTCGCCGAAGCCCCAGAGAGTGGCCACCGCCATCGCCGCCCCGGCCGACAGGATGAACTGTTTGGCGACCACGGCGCGGACGAACTCGTCGCTTTCGCGCATCAGGGAAAGGGTCGCCCAGATCTGTCCGACCACCGGCGCCGAAACCGCCAGCGCAAGGACCCACCCCGCGGGTTTGCCGATGACCTCGTCGAAGACCCCGCCCATCGCCGTCAGGCAGATCAGCGCATAGGGAATCATGAACGCCATCGTGCGGATGACATAGCGCCGGTGCGCCGGGGAACTGCTCTTGCCGATAGCCAACATGTCGACCGCCTCCTGACTGAATGTAAGGCCAACCTTACATCATGCTTATGTCATGTCAACCTGACTTTTTGTCAGGATCGCGTGACAATCGTGGGACTTGGACCGGAGCCGCCGCGGACGTATCCTGAGACCATGCCCGCAGCGCCCCGCATCAGGCCCGCCGACCTGTTCAGTCCCGAGGACTGGGCGCCCTTCCAGACGCGCCGCGCCTGGGTCGGCCCGCTGCTGGTCGCCCATTGCTGGGGCGTGATCGCCCTCGCGATCGCCGCGGGCGTCGTCTGGCCGATTCTCATCCCCCTGTGCGTGGCCGTGATCGGCACGCGCCAGCTCGGGCTCGCCATCCTGATGCATGAGGCGGCGCACGGAGGCCTGTCGGCGGACCGGCGCCTGAACGACGTCCTCGGCCACTGGTTCTGCGCCGTGCCGGTCGGAGCGTCGCTGAACGCCTACCGGCCCTATCATCTGGCGCACCACAAATACGCCCAGCAGGCCGAGGATCCGGATCTGGTCCTGTCCGCCCCCTTCCCTGTCAGCCGCGCCTCCCTGCGCCGCAAGATCGTGCGCGACCTGACCGGCCAGACCTTCTTCAAGCAGCGGGTGCTGTTGCCCCTGGCCGCCCTGCGAGGCCGCGCGGCGCAGGCGGCGACGGACGACCACGCCTATGAGGCCATCGTCACCGGCCGTTCGGTCGCGCCCTTCCTGCTGGTCAACGCCGCCCTGCTGGTCGCGGCGGTCGCCGCCGGAGTCTGGTGGGCCTTCTTCGCCCTGTGGCTGCTGCCCATGGCGACCTGGTTCCCGATGGTGACGCGCCTGCGGAACATCGCCGAACACGCCTGCGTCGAAGGCTCCGCCGCCGACCCCTTCCGCGCCGCGCGCACCACTCGCGCCGCCTGGTGGGAGCGGGCCTTCATCGCCCCCTACTGGGTCAATTTCCACGCCGAGCATCACCTGTTCATGCATGTGCCCTGCTGGAAGCTGCCGGCCCTGCACCGCGCCGTGCGCGCGCGGCCCCAGGGCGAGCGGATGGAAGTGGCCACGGGATATCTCGCCGTTCTGCGGGAAGCGTCGGCAAAGCCGGACCCGCTGCCGGCGACCTGATCTTGACTTACTCATATCTCGCTGGTTATGAGTTCAATCAATAGCCATTGAGTTATGGGTTGATGTCCGAAACCGCCGCCGACCTGTTGTTCCGATCGCTCGCCGATCCCACCCGCCGGGCCATCTTCGAGAGCCTGTGCCACGGTGGCGAGCAGACGGTCGGAGCCCTCACCGCCCTGGCCGGAGTATCGCAACCGGCGGTCTCGAAACACCTCGGCGTTCTGAAACTGGCCGGACTGGTCAGCGACCGTCCGGACGGCCGACAGACCCATTACAGCGCCCACCCAGGCGCGCTCGCCCCCCTCATCGACTGGACCAGCCAGATGACCGGCTTCTGGGAGGGAAAATTCGACGGCCTCGAAGACCTGCTGAAAAGGATGGACCAGTGACCCACGCCGAACCCGGAACCCGCTCCGTCGTCGTCCAAAGGGAGTTCGCCTTTCCGCCCGAAAAGCTCTGGCGCGCCCTCACCCAGCCCCACCTGATCGAGGCCTGGCTGATGAAGAACGACTTCCAGCCCGTGGTCGGCCACGGCTTCAGGCTCACGGGGGAATGGGGCGGCGTGCTGGACTGCGAGGTCCTGACGGTCGAACCGGAGAAGACCCTCTCCTATACCTGGGACTTCAAACACGACGACCCGGCATACGGGCTGAAGAGCGTGGTGACCTTCACCCTGACCCCGACCGGGACCGGCACGCATCTGCGTATGGAACAGGTCGGCTTCCGGCCGGATCAGAAGCAGGCGCTGGCCGGAGCCCATTCGGGCTGGGCCGGGATGTTCGGCAAGCTGGAACAGGTTCTGGCGCAGGCGGAGTAGGAGGAGGTCATGAGCGACAAGCCGAAAAACGCCGCTGCGCCCGTCCTCCTCTCGGGCGGCAATCCGCAGATCGCCAAGGGCTATGGCGACGCCCCGGTGCAGGCCTGGATCGCGGCCGCGCCGGGCTGGAAGAGCGAGGCGGGACGCCGGGTCGACGCCCTGATCGAACGCACGGTCCCCGGCGTGAAGAAGGCCGTCAAATGGAACACGCCGATGTACGGCGTCGAGGACGGGGCCTGGTTCGCCAGCTTCCACGCCTTCGACCGCTATCTGAAGGTGGCCTTCTTCCGCGGCGCGTCTCTCGATCCCGTCCCGCCGGTCGGGTCGAAGCAGAAGGAGGTGCGCTATTTCCACATCCACGAGGACGAGACGGTCGACGAGGGCCAGCTCGCCGACTGGATCAAACAGGCCAGCCGGCTGCCCGGCGAGCGTATGTGAAGGGCGACAGTCATGGAAAAAGCCATCCCCGGACTGAATGAGGACGGCCTGTCCGCCTCGCAGCGGATCGATGCGAAGATCGCCTCGTTCGACGACTGGCGCGGCCGGACCCTCGCCCGGATCCGGGCGATCATCCATGAGGCCGACCCCGAGGTCGTCGAGACCGTGAAATGGGGTCGTGTTCCGGTGTTCGAGCACGACGGCATCCTCACCACCGCGGAAACCTACAAGACCGCCGTCAAGATGACCTTCGCCAGGGGGGCGTCGCTGGAGGACCCATCGGGTCTGTTCAACTCAAGCCTCCAGGGCAATACCCGGCGCGCTATCGACTTCCACGAAGGCGATGTGATCGATGAGACGGCGCTGAAGGCGCTCATCCGCGGCGCCGTGGCGCTGAACTCATCGACGCGCGCCGCGAAGCGCCGAACCGGCGGCGAATGACCCGTATCGCCGACCCCGCCGCCTTCATCGCCGCCAACACCCGCCTGCAGCCGGTGCCTCATGCGCCGGAGATATCGCTGTGGCTGGCCGATGAGATCACGCCGATCTGGCGGCTGACCGAGGAGGAACTGGGCGAGCTGGGACTGCCCCCGCCGTTCTGGGCCTTCGCCTGGGCGGGCGGTCAGGGGTTGGCGCGCTGGCTGCTGGACCATCCGGGCGAGGTCGCGGGCAAGCGGGTGCTGGATTTCGCGGCCGGCTCCGGGCTGGTCGGGATCGCGGCGATGAAGGCGGGCGCGGCCTCGGCCCTGTGCGCCGACATCGATCCCTTCTGCGGCGCCTCGGTCGCCCGCAACGCCGTCGCCAACGGCGTCGTGCTGGACTTCACCGCCGCCGACCTGCTGGACGCCCCGCCGCCCGAGGTCGATCTGATCTGTGCGGGAGACGTCTTCTACGAACAGCCGATGTCCGGCCGTGTGCTCGATTGGCTGGGCGCCGCCGCCGACGCGGGGACACGCGTCCTCGTCGGCGATCCCCTGCGCACCTACTTCCCCAGGGAGGGCTTCGATCTCCTGGCGGAATACGCCGTTCCGACCACGCGAGAACTCGAGGATTCCGCCGTCAAACGCACCCGCGTATGGAGTCTGTCCGCTGCGGCCTGACTCGACAATCTTCCAGCCACGCTTGGAGAGAGGCCCGTCCGGCGCCATCTTCCGCCCATGAACGCCACCGGCCCCCTCGCCGCCGTCCTGATGCTCGCCGCCGCACCGGTACAGGCGCAGGTTCCGCCGTTGCGTCCCGGCCTCTCCACGCTCGACCTGCACCGCTATCAGGCCGACCAGCACCGCTACGAGATCGACCGCCTGCGCGTCCTGGCCGACCAGCGTGAGATCAACGCCCGCCTGCATGACACCGAAACCCGCCTGAACCGGCTCCGAATCGAGGCCGCGCGCCAGCCCGAGCCCGTCCTGCCGCCGCCTTACCGACCTGTGCGCTCGCCGGAAGAGGAACGCGCCCTGCGCCTCTCGGCCGAAGAGCGCAATCGCGCCATGGCCGAGGGCGTCGGCCAGATCGACGCCTGGCTCGATCGTCAGCCCGACTAGCAGTCAGCCTGCATCCCTTCCCCTCCGTCTGCGTTCCTGCCTGGCTTGGATCAGGGACGGGAGCACGAACATGCGGTGGCAGGGCGGACGGCGCGGCGGCAATATCGAGGACAGACGCGGCATGGGCGGCGGCGCCATCGGCGGCCTCGGAGTCGGCGGGCTGGTGCTGGCGGCCATCGGCTATTTCGTGTTCGGCATAGACCCCTCCACCACGACCCAGCTGGCCAGCCAGTTCGGCGGCGTCGGCGCGGCGGAGCAGGGCAAGATGGGCAGCCCGCAGGACCAGGCGGGAGCCTTCGTCGACGTGGTCGGCGCCAATATCGACGACGTCTGGAAGACCCGACTTCAGGGCTATCAGCCGCCGACGGTCACCCTCTACGAACAGGGCACCTCGACCGGCTGCGGCTTCGGTCAGTCGGCCATGGGCCCCTTCTACTGCCCCAACGATCGCAAGGTGTATCTGGACCTGTCGTTCTGGCAGCAACTGGAGACCCAGCTGGGCGCCTCAAGCGCGGACTTCGCCCGGGCCTATGTCATCGCCCACGAATACGGCCACCACGTCCAGACCCTGACCGGCGCCTCGCAGCAGGTGCAGGAGGCCCAGCAGCGGGCCTCGGGCCAGGCCGAGGCCAATCGTTATTCGGTCGCGCTGGAGCTTCAGGCCGACTGCTACGCCGGGGTCTGGGCGGCCAACGCCGCCGCGGTATCGAACGGCGAGGTTGCGGTGGACGCGCGCGATCTGGAGGCCGGCATGCAGACCGCCTCGGCCATCGGCGACGACACCCTGCAGCGCCGTCAGGGCGGGCGGGTCCAGCCGGACGGCTTCACCCACGGCTCCTCGGCCCAGCGCGTCGAATGGCTGCGGCGCGGTTATGAATCAGGCGACCCCGCCGCCTGCGACACCTTCGGGTCGCTCTAGCCCACGGTCAGATCGAGGGGCCGCGAGACGTGCAGCGTCCCGGCCCCGAGGTCCATCGCCACCCGTCGGCCCCTGAACGCCTCCATCCCCACCAGCCCGCCGGGGAAATTGGGCAGGGGCGGCTGATCGAACACCCCGACCGGCACCCGCCGGTACAGATGGTCGGCGAAGGTCACGGTTCGCGCCTCCACGATGGCCGTGCGGGCCGCGCCGCCCAGGACCAGATGCACGCCGCTGGTCTGGGGCCGTCCATCGAGCAGGCCGACGCGGGCGGCGGTCTCGCGGTTGAGCCCCAGCAGGGACGAGGCACCGGTGTCGACCACGGCGGTGAGCGGCGTGCCCTCGACGGTCACCTCGGCGGTCAGGGCGCGGCCTGAACGCCGTACAGGCGACTCGGCCAGATCGGCGGGACGGACGAAGGCCTCGCGTGCGACGAGCCGGCTGTGGCGTCGCGCCGGATCCAGCGCCAGCACGGCCTGGCCCAGCAGGTCCTGCCCGAGGATCAGCGGCGTCCCCAGACCCTGGCGCGAGGCCAGAGGCCCGAGGTCGAGGATCGCGGCCCTCAGGCCCCGGACCGTCAGACCGGCCAGTTCGATGTCCAGCGCCGTGCCCCGGCCCACCTGCGCCCCGCCGCCGACGCCATAGGCGACCAGCGGCATGTCGAACAACGACCGCCCCGCGTCGGGCAATTCGGCGAACAGGGCGCGGTCGATGACGGAATACTGGGCCCCGCTGTCGATCAGGGCGACGACCTGCCGCCCGCCCAGCCGCACGGCCACGGTCGGAGCCGACCCCCGCCGCGCATAGGGCATCCAGGGCGTCGCGCCGCCGGCAGCGAAGACAAGGTCCGGCCTGGGCCACAGCAGATGGTCGCGGGCCCACCAGGCGCCGCCGAGAACGGAGGCCAGGGCAGCCGTACGGATCAGGAGGGATCGGCGGTTCATGCCCGTCGAAGATGGCGTCTGGTTGGTCCTGGCGCCAGCGGAGGCTTTGTCGCGGAAAGTGGGAGACGGCCCGGTCCGCGCCCCCCGACGCCGACCGGACCGCCGCCGCGCGCCATCCCCCGAGGACGCGGCGCAGGCGGGGAAGCACTCACCCGCTAGCTGAGCCGTATCTGGCCTTGGGTTTTCACAGGTGTCGATACCGTTCCCCGCCTGCGCGAAACGAACGTTTCTCACCTGTGGCCGAAGGGAACCACCTTGTTTTCGCGGTCATGGCCGATGTCGGCCGCGCCCAGGTACGGAATCCCCGACCGCTGGCACCAGTAGCGGCAGATTTCCTCTGCCGTCAGACCGAAGTCGGGATCGTTCTCGACGATGTCCGACACCCGCCCCATGCGTATGCCCGCCACCCGCCGGATCGAGGCCTGGCCGGTCAGGTGGAACATCATCCGGTCGATCCGGTACAACGGCTCGGACACGTCCTCGAGCATCAGGACGTGTCCCGTCAGGTCCGGCTCCAGCGCCGTGCCGACCAGGGCGTCGAGGATGCTGAGGTTGAAGGCGGCCGCCGGACGCGGATCGTCCGCCAGCGAGGGCTCCCATGACGACCGGTCGCCCGACTTCAGCCAGTTGACGGCCCGCCAGGCCGTGGCGTCGTTGCGCACCGAATCCGAGGCCATCGGCCCGTGCGCCACATGCGGAAAGCCGGATTTGTACAGCAGGGCCAGGATGCTGCCGGCGTCGGAGTAGCCGAGATAGCGCTTCTTCCTCGCGACCGGCTCCAGCCGGGGCAGCACGGCCTCGGCGATCCGGCACGAGCCATAGCCGCCGCGGGCGAACCAGACGGCGTCCAGCCGCGGATCGTTGGCGTATTCGACGAAGGCCGAGGCCCGGCTGGCGTCATCGCCGCCGAAATGGCCGTGCTTTCCGAAGCTGGCCGGGTGGAACACGACCTTGACCGAGCCGTCGGGGATATTGGCGGCGAACCATGCCTCGACGGCCTCGGCGCGCGCCCGATTGAAGCGCGAACTGGCGTTGACGATGCCGATCTTCATGGACGTGTCTGGCCTCAGGCGTCGCCCGTGCTAGTCAGGCCGCCGGACATTCCCCGGTTTCGCCCTCATGAATCAAGACGACTATTTCTTCTGCGGCATCGGCGGGTCCGGAATGCTGCCCCTGGCGATGATCGTCCAGGCGCGTGGCGGGCGAATCGAGGGCTCGGACCGCTCCCGGGACCAGGGCCGCACGCCGGAGAAATTCGCCTGGCTGGAGGCGCATGGCGTGACCCTGCATCCGCAGGACGGCTCCGGCGTCACCCGGGCCGCCCAGACCGTCGTCGCCACCGGCGCGATCGAGGATACCGTTCCCGACATCGGCGCGGCGAAACGGGCCGGCGCGCGGATTCTCACCCGACCCGAACTGCTGTCGCAGCTGTTCAACGCCGCCCCGGCCTCGATCGGCGTAGCGGGCACCAGCGGCAAGTCGACCATTACCGGCATGATCGCCTGGATCCTGCATCAGGCCGGCCGCGAGCCCACGGTCATGAACGGCGCGGTGATGAGGAATTTCGCCGACGCCGACCATCCCTTCGCCAGCGCCCTGATCGGCGGCCCCGATCTGTTCGTGTCCGAGGTGGATGAATCCGACGGCTCCATCGCCCGCTACGATCCAACCGTGGCCGTGGTGTCCAACATCTCGCTCGACCACAAGTCGATGGAAGAGCTGCGCGACCTGTTCGGCGGCTTCACCGGCCGGGCGGCGAAGGCGGTGCTGAACCTCGACAACCTCGAAACCCAGGCGCTGGCCCAGAGCCTCCCGAACGACAAGGTGATCACCTTCGCCCTCGGCGAGGAGTCCGCCACCCTCAACGCCCATGACCTCGAACCCCTGCCGACCGGCATGCGGTTCAGCCTGACCGAGCTGGGCGGCGCGCCCCTGCCGGTCGTTCTCAACGTCCCCGGCGCCCACAATGTCGCCAACGCCCTTGCTGCGCTCGGCGCCGTGCGCGCGATCGGCGTGCCGCTGGAACAGGCCGTCGCCGCGCTGGAGACCTTCGCCGGCATCCGCCGCCGCATGGAGGTAGTCGGGACCGCCAACGGCGTCACCGTCATCGACGACTTCGCCCACAACCCGGACAAGATCGCCGCCACGCTGAAGACGCTGCACGCCTTCGACGGCCGTCTGCTGATCCTGTTCCAGCCGCACGGCTTCGGTCCGCTGCGGCTGATGAAGGACGAGTTCATCGACGGCTTCGCCGGCCTGCTGCGCGCGGACGACGTGCTGCTGATGCCCGAGCCCGTCTATTACGGCGGCACCACGGACCGCAGCGTCGGCAGCGAGGATATCGCATCCGGCGTCCGCGCCGCCGGCCGCTCCGCCGAGGCCCTGCCGACCCGCGACGCCTGTGGCGACCGGCTGGTCCGCCTGGCCCGGCCCGGAGACCGGATCATCATCATGGGCGCCCGCGACGACACATTGTCCGTCTTTGCGGCGGAGCTTCTGGACCGCCTGCGCGCTTCTGGCGGATGATCCAGGACCTCCCGCCCCGGCTTCCCGAGGTCGTCGTCACCGGCGCCCGTCTGCCCCCCGCGGCCGGCCAGGCGGCCTTTTCGGTCATTCGCCTGGGCACGGACGATCTGCGAACCCGGCAACGTGTCGATGAAGCCCTGGCGACCGTGCCGGCCGTTTCCCTGTTCCGCCGCACCTCCAGTCTGGCGGCCAATCCGACCACCCAGGGCATATCCATGCGCGCCATCGCGCCGTCAGGGGCGGGACGCACGCTGGTCACGCTGGACGGCGTGCCGCTGAACGATCCCTTCGGCGGCTGGGTGATCTGGTCCCAGGTTCCGACGGAAAGCCTGTCCGGCCTCGACATCGTCCGGGGGTCGGGCGCCGGCCCATACGGCGCCGGGGCCCTGACCGGCGTGATCTCCCTGCGCGAACGGGACGCCGGATCGGAGCTCGACGCCTCCATCGCCGAACGCGGCGGGGCCCGTCTCGCCGGCTCAGGCGGGACGCACGTCGGCCCCGTCCGCATCGTCGCCTCGGGCCTGTACGAAACCAGCGACGGCTATGTCCCCGTGCGCGGCGCGGCCGCAGGAGCCGCCGACACGCCGCTGGACCTCGAGGTTCGCAGCGCCGCCGTACGCGCCGACCTGCCCGTCGCAGCGGCGGTCCTCTCCCTGCGCGCCTCGGCGTTCGAGGAGGACCGGGGTTCAGGCCTGGCCGGCGCCCGCGCCACGGCCAGCGGCAACCTGCTCTCCGCGACGGCGGCCGTACAGCCGCTCGCCGATCGCCCCGGCTGGCGGCTTCAGGCGTGGCGGCGCGAGAGCGATCTGGCCAACACCTCGGTCGCGGTCTCCGCCGACCGCGCTTCGACCACGCCCGCCAACGACCAGTTCGAGACCCCGGCCACGGGCTGGGGCGTCAACGCCGCCCTGCGCCGCGTCATCGTCAGCGGCGTCGCCCGCGTCGAATGGGAACTGGGCGCCGACGCGCGCTTCAACGACGGCGAGACCCATGAGCTGTTTCGCTACATGGCCGGCGCCTTCACCCGCAGCCGTGTCGCGGGAGGCGAGACATCGGTGGCCGGCGTCTATGCCGAGGGCGCGTGGACCAGCGGCGCATGGCTGGTGGCCGGCGGCCTGCGCTACGACGGCTGGCGCAATGCGAACGGCCATCGGCTGGAACGCGACCTCGCCTCCGGCCTGCCGACGCTCGACGAGACCGATGCCGACCGCTCGGGCCAGGTCGTCAGCGCCCGTCTCGGCGCCCGCCGGGACATCAGCGGTGGACAGGCCCTGCGCCTCGCCGCCTACACCGGCTTCCGGCCCGCCACCCTGAACGAACTGCACCGCCCCTTCCGCGTCGGCAACGATCTGACCGAGGCCAATGCGGCGCTGGAGCCCGAGCGACTGACCGGCGTCGAGGCGGGCTGGGCCTGGACAGACGACCGCGCGTCCCTGACCGCCACCGCCTTCTGGAACCGGATCGAGGACGCGGTCGTCAACGTCACCATCGGTCAGGGACCCGCCACCTTCCCGCGCGCCGGGTTCGTGCCGGCCGGCGGGGTCCTGCGCCAGCGCAGGAACGCGGGAACCATCGAGGCGACCGGGATCGAACTGGACGGGCGTTTCGAGCTGACCGACGCCCTCTTCCTGCGCGCAGCCCTGTCCGCCACAGACGCCCGCGTCGACGGCGGCGCCCAGGCGCCGCAACTGACCGGCCTGCGTCCGGCCCAGGCGCCGATCTGGAGCGCCGTCGCCGGCGTCGACTGGCGCCCCGCGGATCGGCTCAGCCTCGCCGCGGACCTGCGCTGGGAGAGCCGCCGGTTCGAGGACGACCTGAACAGCCGCGTCCTCGACGCCGCCGGAACGATCGACCTGCGCGCCGAATGGACGATGACCCCGTCCGCCGTGCTCTGGCTCGCCGCCGACAATCTGTTCGACGCCGAGATCGAGACCGCAGAGACCGGAACCGGCGTCGCCAGCTTCGGTCCGCCGCGGACCTTTTCCGCGGGCGTCAGACTGTCGCTCTGAGTCCGCGACCGGAAGCCATTGCAAATCGTTCGCAACTTCGGCACAAGCCGCAGGTGACCGACGCCGCCCCCTCCAGACCCAAGCCGGCCCTGAACGCCAAGCGGTCGTTCTGGCTGAAGCAGCTGCACCAGTGGCACTGGATTTCGGCGGCCGTCAGCCTCATCGGCCTGCTGATGTTCGCCGTCACCGGGATCACCCTGAACCACGCGGCGCAGATCCCCGCCGAACCCGTCACCGTCGAACAGACCGGTCAGCTGCCCGCGCCCCTGCTCGCGCGCCTGACCGCCCTGCCCGGGGACACGACTGAACCGCTGCCCGCCGCCGTGGCGCGCTGGGCCTCCGAAACCTTCAAGGTCCAGGTCGAGGGAAGGGCCACCGAGACCACGCCCGACGAGGTCTATATCTCCCTGCCCGAACCGGGCGGCGACGGCTGGCTGACCATCGACCGCGCCACGGGCGCGGCCCTGCGCGAACGCACCACCCGCGGCCCGGTGGCCTGGCTGAACGACCTGCACAAGGGCCGCAACACCGGGCCGGTCTGGTACTGGTTCATCGACGTCTTCGCCGCCGCCTGCGTCGTCTTCGCCGTCACGGGCTTCGGCTTGACCTGGCTGCACGCCCGCCAGCGACCCTCGACCTGGCCCCTGCTTGGCCTTGGTCTGCTGATACCCGCCGTCATCGCCCTTCTGTTCATCCACTGAGTTCCCGATGCGCCAGCTTCCCCTGATCCTGACCGCCGCCACAGCGGCCGCCGTCGCCGGGCCCGCCCTGGCCGCCGACATCACGGTGTCCGTGGAGGTGCCGCGCCTGTCGGTCGCCGCCTACCACCGCCCCTATGTCGCGGTCTGGATCGAGCGTCCGGACAACACCGCCGTCCGCACCCTGGCCGTCTGGTACGAGGTGTCCAACGTCGCCGAAGGCAAGGATTGGCTGAAGGACATGCGCACCTGGTGGCGCCGCGGCGGCCGGTCGCTGAGCCTGCCCATGGACGGCGTCTCCAGCGCGACCAAGGCCCCGGGGCGTCACGCCGTCACCGTTCCGGCCGCCCGCCTGCGCGACCTGCCCGCCGGCGACTACGTCATGGTCGTCGAGGCGGCCCGCGAATTGGGCGGCCGTGAAGCCGTTCGCGTGCCCTTCCGCTGGGGCGCCGCCAACACCGCCCGCGCGACGGGCTCCACCGAACTGGGCGCCGTCAGCGTCGCCGTCACCCGCTAAGGAATCGCACCATGAAGAAGCGCATCGCCCTGCTCGCTGCTCTCGCCGCCTTCGCCCTGCCGATGTCCGCCCAGGCCCACCGCGCCTGGCTGGCCCCGACCTCGACCGTCCTGTCGGGGACGGACGCCTGGGTCGGCTTCGACGCCGGCATGTCGAACGGCGTGTTCATCGCCGACCACGCCGCCATGAACCTGGCCGGCCTGACCATCACCGCACCGGACGGTTCGACAGCCGCCCCGGTCAACGCCATGACCGGCAAATACCGCTCGACCTTCGACCTGCACCTGACCCAGGCCGGCACCTACCGGATCGCCAATGTCTCGGGCGGCGTCATGGTCACCTACAAACAGGGCGGCGAGGCCAAACGCTGGCGCGGCGCCGAGGCCGACATGGCCGCGAGCATCCCGGCCGACGCCACGGACGTGGTCGCCACCCGGTCCAGCAGCCGCACCGAAACCTTCGTCACCCTGGGCGAGCCCTCGGCCATCACCCTGACCAACCAGGGCATTGAACTGCTCCCCGTCACCCATCCGAACGATCTGGCGGCGGGCGAGCCGGCGACCTTCAAACTGGTCCGCGACGGCCAGCCGGCGGCCGATCTGGAAGTGACCATCGCCCGGGGCGGCACGCGCTATCGCGACAATCCCGAAGAGATGACGGTCCGCACCGGCGCCGACGGCGCCTTCACCGTCACCTGGCCCGAGCCCGGCATGTACTGGATGAACGCCTCGATCCGCACGCCGGCGTCGGGCGACCAGCTGGCCTACAGCGCCGCATACAACGGCGTCGTGGAAGTCCTGCCCTGACCGGTGCGCCTCCCGGTCCGCGCGGCGCCCCGCCGCCGATCTCGATCGGCGAGCCGGCGGCGCAGCCGGAGAACCGCGTCCTGATTCCGACCCACGGCCGGACGCCGGCGCTGCCGACGTCCGACCTCATCTGGGACTTAGCCGGTGAGACCATGGGCACCGGCTGGGCCGTGCGGCTGGTCCCGCCGCTTGGGCCGGACCGCGCCGTCTTCCAGGCCGCCATCGAGGAGGAACTGGCTGCGATCATCGCCCTCTTCAGCCACTGGGAGCCGACCTCGGAACTGGCCCGGTTCAACGCCGCCCCGGCCGGGTTCTGGGCGGTGTCCGAACCGTTCTGGGACCTCCTCAACACGGCGCTCGACCTCGCCGACGACACCAACGGCTCGGTCGATCCGACGCTGGGCGCGCTGGTCGATCTGTGGGGCTTTGGGCCTCCGGGTCGGCGTGCGGACGTTCCTTCCGACGATGAGATCGCGGCGGCCCTGACCGTCAGCGGCTGGGGCGCCCTGCGCCTGAACCGCGAGGCCCGCGCCATCCAGCAGCCCGGCGGCCTCAAACTGGACCTGTCCGGCATCGCCAAGGGGCATGCCGTCGACCGCGTTTCCCAACGCCTGACCGCCATGGGCGCCGTCCACCATCTGGTCGAGATCGGCGGCGAGCTGCGCGGCGCCGGCGTCAAGCCGGGCGGCCATCCCTGGTGGGTGGAGCTGCAACAGGCGCCGGGATCCCCCGCTCCACGCACCGCCGCCGCCCTGTTCGACATGGCGGTCGCCACGTCGGGGGACTGGGTTCGCCGGTTCGAGGCCGCCGGCCGGACCTGGAGCCACACCATCGAGGGCCACACCGGACGGCCGGTCGACAACGGCGTCGCCTCGGTCACCGTCCTGGCCGACACCGCCCTGTACGCCGACGCCATGGCCACCGCCCTGACGGTCATGGGCCGCCATGACGGTCCCGCCTACGCCGAGGCCCTGAACATCGCCGCCGCCTTTGTCATCCGCACAGAGACCGGGTCGATCGAGATCGTCTCCCCGGCCTTCGCCGCCATGGCCGCCGAGGGCGCGTGACCGCCGATCCCCAACGCTGGCTGTGGACGGGCGTGGCCGTCGGGCTGTGGCTGCTGGTGGTGATCGCCGTCGTCTGGAGCCGGGCACGGGCCCGTCGCGCCGCCGCGAAGCGCGCAGGCGCGCTCGCCTCGGGGGCCGACACCGTCACGGTCGCCTTCGCCAGCCAGACCGGTCTTGCGGAGGAACTGGCCTGGATGACGGCGCGCAGCCTCTCCGACGCCGGAACCGGCGCGCGCGTCGCCCCGCTGGGCGAACTGGACGCCGCGGCGCTCAAAAAAGCGGGCAGGCTGCTGATCGTCGCCTCGACTACCGGCGAAGGCGACGCGCCCGACGACGTCTCCCGCTTCCTGCGCCAGACCATGGGCGCGACCGCCGATCTGTCGGGTCTGAGTTACGGGCTGCTCGCCCTGGGCGACCACACCTACGCCGACTTCTGCGGCTTTGGCCGCGCGCTGGACAGCTGGCTGACGCGCTCAGGGGCCGAACCCCTGTTCGATCGCGTCGAGGTCGACAACGGCGACGCCGGCGCCGTCCGGCACTGGCAGCACCAACTGGGCCTGCTCACCGGCTCGACGGTCCAGGCCGACTGGACGCCGCCGGCCTATGACCGCTGGACCCTGGTCGAGCGCCGCCATCTCAATCCCGGAAGCCCCGGCGGCGAGGCCTGGCTGCTGGGTTTCACGCCCGTCGGTCATGAGCCCCTGTGGGTTGCGGGCGACATCGCCGAGATCGGCCTGCCCCCGGCCGCCGACGGAAGCGATCCGGGCAGCCGCGAATATTCCGTCGCCTCCCTGCCTCGCGACGGTCGGGTCGACTTCATCGTCCGCCGCATGACCCGGCCGGACGGCTCCCCCGGCCTCGCCTCGGGCTGGCTGACGCACGACCTCGCTCCGGGCGAGCAGGTGAACATGCGCATCCGCGCCAACCGCAGCTTCCATGGGCCGGCTATCGAGACGCCGCTGGTCCTGATCGGCAACGGCACGGGTCTCGCCGGTCTGCGCGCTCACTGGAAGGCCCGCGCCGGCCGCACCCACGGCGGGGCCTGGCTGATGTTCGGCGAACGCACGCGCGCCCACGACGCCTTCCTCGACGACGAGCTTCAGGCCGCCCTTGTGGCTCGCGACCTGACCCGCCTCGACCGCGTCTTCTCGCGTGACGCCGGAGACGGCCGCTATGTGCAGGCGCTGATCGCCGGGCACGCAGAGACGCTCAGGGACTGGGTTGACCGCGGCGCGGCCATCCTCGTCTGCGGCAGTCTGGAAGGCATGTCGAAGGGCGTACAGGCGGCGCTCGCCGACGCACTCGGCGCCGAACGGCTGGCGGAAATGACCGAAGCCGGGCGCTACCGCCGCGACGTCTACTGAGGCTCAGGCCTCGGCCCAGCGCCGCAGAAGGTTGTGATAGACCGCCGTCAGTTCCAGCACCGCGGCATCCTGCGGCCCCTTGTCGGCGCTGACCCGCTGAATGGCCACGTCGAGCCGGAACAGGGTCTCGCGGTCCGCGTCGTCGCGCACCAGGCTCTGGATCCAGAAGAAGCTCGACACCCTCGCGCCACGCGTCACCGGCGTGACCTGATGCAGGCTCTTGGACGGATAGAGCACCAGATCTCCGGCCGGCAGTTTGACGCTCTGCGGCCCGTACATCTCCTCGACGATCAGCTCGCCGCCGTCATAGTCGTCGGGCTCCGACAGGAACAGGGTCGCCGACAGGTCGCTGCGGATGCGGATCGAACCACGCTGGCGGATGGCGTTGTCGACGTGCAGTCCGAACCGCTCGCCGCCCTCGTAGCGGTTGAACAACGGCGGAAAGACCGTGTGCGGCAGGGCCGCCGAGACGAACATGGGATTGGCGTTCAGGGCCTGCTGGATCAGCGCCCCGATCTCTCTGGCCTCGGCGCTGTCCTCGGGCAGCTGGCGGTTGACCTTGGCCGCCGCCGACTGATGGCCCGAGGTGACGTTTCCGTCCACCCACGGCCCGGCGTCCAGGCGCGACCGCAGGGTCGCGACCTCGTCCTTGGTGAAGACGCCGGGGACGTGAAGCAGCATGGACCGGTCAGTACCTCAGATTCAGCGTCAGGATAGCCTGCCGCGCCGGAGCGACATCGGCGTGGTGCACGCCGTTGGTGCGCATGATGTATTCCTCGTCGGTCGCATTCTGGACGTTCAGCTGCAGCGAAGCGGTGTCCGTCAGGTCGTACGAGGCGAACAGGTCGAAGCGGGTCCAGGCCGGCGCATAGATGCGGTTGGCCCCGCCGCCGGCGCCGCCCTGGTTGCCGCCGAAGCTGTCGGACACATAGTAGGCGCCGCCGCCGAGGCTGAGCGCCGGCGTCACCCGATAGGTCGTGAACAGGCTGAAGCTGTGTTCGGGGGTATTGGCCAAGGGATCGCCGACATTGACGTTGTTGTAGGCGCCGGAGACCAGTTCGCTGTCCATGTACGTATAGCCGCCAAACACCTGCCACTGGCGGGTGATGTTGCCGGACACGCCCAGCTCGATTCCCTTCACCTCGGCCTCGCCGGCCTGTTCGAACACGCCGGGCGAGACCTGGATCTGGGCGTTCTCGCGCTTCAGCATGAAGGCGGCCGCCGACAGGGCCAGCCGGTCGTTGAACAGATTGGCCTTGGCCCCGATCTCGAAATTCGTCGACTCTTCCGGGTCCAGAACGGTCGTCACCAGATTCCCGGTGCCCGTGCCGCCCGAAGCGTTCTGGTCGCCCGCCGAGAGCGTCGGCGGGGTCGAGGCGGTGGCGTAGGAGATATAGACGCTGGAGTTGGCGGTCGGCTTGTAGACCAGCCCGACCTGGTAGTTGACGAAGTCCCACTGGCGCTCCGGCAGGACCACGATCCCCGGGGTCGCCGCGGTCTGGCCGTTCAGGGTCCAGACGCCGTTCGCCTGGGTCCCCGTCAGATTGGCGCCGTTGACCGTGTACTGGTCCCACCGGACGCCCAGATTCAGGATCAGTTGCGAGGTCAGGCTGATGCTGTCCAGCGCATAGACGCCCACCGTGTCAGTGACGTTCCGGCTGATCGGCCCGCGATTGATGACGCCCGCCCATGAATCGTCCGTGTTCGGCGCAAACACCCGCGTGCAGTCGCCGGCTCCCAGGTTGGCGAGGTTGGCCGCCGACATCACGAAACCTGCCGGGCAGGCCGAGCCCGCCGTGGTGAAGGTCGAATAGGCCGCGTTGCTGTTCCTCTCTGTGGCCAGTTCCAGTCCGAGGTCGAACTCATGACCGATCCCGCCGGTCGTGAACGAGCCCCGCAGGTCGGTGACGTTGGCCACCGTGGTCACCGGGTTCCAGCGCGTCTTGGTGGCCCGCTTCATCCACCATTCGCCCCCGATCAGCTGGGCCGCGCCGCCGTCGCCGGGGTTGGTGACGATGTAGTCGTTCAGCGTCTCGGAATAGCGGCTGACGTTGCGCAGGATCAGGCTGTCGCTGAACGCATGTTCGAAATCGAAGGTGAAGGTGTCGACCGTATTGGTCAGAAAGTCCCGGTCGCGCAGGCCATAGAAGCTGTTGTAGGGCACATCCAGAATGCCGCTGTCGGTGGTGCGCACCCCGGTCTTGGTGAACAGCGGGATGCCGTAGTCGGGCATCTGGTTCGACGTCAGGTGATAGTAGCTGAAGGTCGCCGTCGTGGGCGTGCCCAGACCCGCCGCCAGCGAAAGGCCGAGGCCCCATTTGTCGTAGTCGACCGTATCGCGGCCGGGCACGTCGCCTTCGGAACCCATCAGGTTGATGCGCAGGCCGGCCATCTCGCCCAGGCGCCAGTTCTGGTCCACCGTGGCGCGCACATAACCGTCCGTTCCGGCGCCCAGGCCGAAGCGGGTGAAATCCGTCAGTCGCGGGGATTTGGAGCCCAGATTGATGCTGCCTCCGCCCGAGCCGCGGCCCGAATAGACGCTGTCGGGACCCTTGATGACCTCGACCTGTTCGAGGTTGAACACCTCGCGCTGCTGGCCGCCGCTGTCGCGGATGCCGTCGACGAAGACGTTGTTGCCCGAGGACTGGCCGCGGATGAACGGCCGGTCGGCCAGCGGCTGGCCGCCCTCGCCGGCGCCGAAGGTGATGCCCGGCGAGGTGCGCAGGATGTCCTGCAGCGACGTCGCAGCCGTCTGTTCGATGATCTGCTGCGGAATGATGGTGATCGAGCGCGGCGTGTCGACCAGGGGGGCCACGAATTCGGGGCTGCCGGGCTCGCGTTTCACCGGATGACCATCCACCGTGATGGTTTCAAGCGTTGTCGCCTCCTGCGGCTCTCCGTCCGGCGCCGGCTCGGCCAGGGCGGGACCTGCGATCAGCATGCCGGCCGCGCTGGAGGCGAACAGGAGGGCGCGAAGAGCGTCGGCGCGTGAAGTCATGAGGTCGATCCGAGGGGCTGGTGTTGCGATCAGCTCGCAATATCAGCTTTGCCGGACAGCGCAATCAGAATTGCGAATAAGTCGCAATATTGCCGATTCCGGCCGCCGGAACCGCCTCCTCCAACGTCAACCTGACCGAGCATTCTGATTTACCTCGGTTTCATCTTGAGTCCGTACGATCGGCCGGATGCGTTGCCTCCCGGTCATTTGCGTATCGTCCTTGTTCGACGCTCCGGTTGTCGCGAACGGCCCCGTGACGAGCGCGCGCCCACCGGTCCCAGCGGATCCCGGCATACGCGCGGCCCGACGATGAAGCCCCCGGGGCCGGTCCATCGCCTGTTGACCTTCCGCACGCTACGGACCCGGCTGACCGTGCTCTATATGGGGCTGTTCAGCCTGGGCCTGATCCTCAGCGCCATCGCCGTGGTCACCGCCGTGACCAGCAGCGCGCGCGGCATGGTTCGCGACGAAATGGCGTCCGCGGGCGCGGTCTACAGCCAGCTGTGGGACGCTCGTTCGTCGCAAATGCGCGAGGGCGCGGCGGCCATGGCCCGGGATCCCGGCCTCCGCGCCGCGATCGCGACGGAAGACGCACCCGCGGTGCGGTCCGCGCTGGACGATCTGCGGGCGAGCGGGCGCGTGGACGGAGCCATGATTCTGGGCATCGACGGCCAGGCGGTCTCGGCCGGTCTGAACCCCGACGCCGCCGCGATCGACGCCCTGCTCAAGGGTCTCGGCTCGGGCGGTCTCGACGGCGGCGTCCTGACCATGGAGGGCCAGGCGTTCCAGGTCGCCGCCGCTCCTGTCGCCGGCGCCGCAGGGTGGGTCGTCTTCGCAGAGCGCCTGGACGCGGCCCAGATGCGTAACCTCGAGCGGCTATCGGCCATTCCGCTGTCGGCGGCCGTGGTCCTGAACCCGTCGCAGGTTTCGACCGGTCAACCCGTCACAATCGAGACGGACAAGGGCGAGTCCATGCAGCTGGCGCACGCCCTGCCCAGCTTCGACCCGGGGGCGAAGGCCGCGCTGGTGCTGACCTATCCATTGCACAGGGCCATGCAGCCGTACGAGACGCTGTTCCTGTGGCTGACCGCCATCGGCGCCGCCGGCCTGGCCCTGCTGATGAGCGGGACCTGGGTCCTGTCGCGAGGCCTGACCCGGCCGATCACCGCCCTGGACGAGGCCGTCCATCGCGTTCAGCAGGGTGAGTACGTGGAGGCCCCGGTCACCTCCGCAGACGAGATCGGGCGGCTGGCCGGCAGATTCAACGCCATGGTCGGCGACCTCAAGGACCGTGAGGCCAGGCTGACGCACATGGCCCTGCATGACCAGGAGACCGGCCTGCCCAACCGCCTGTCCCTCGAGCGTCAGGCCAGCGGCCATGCCGACGCCTGGGTGATCCTGTTCGGGGTCGACCGCTTCGAGGTGGTGCGCAGCGCCATCGGCTACGACTCCATGGGACGGTTGCTGGCCGTGCTCGGCGCCCGGCTCTCGGCCCTGGCCGACGGAGCGCCCATCGCTCGGGTCGGGGCCGGCGCCCTGGGCCTGGTCATCATCGCGAGCAGCAAGGCGGAGGCGCTGGAGGCCGCCGAGCATCTGGCCGCCGCGGCCCAGGAACCCATCAGCGTCAATGGCGCACCGGTCGATATCGCCCTGACCGCCGGGGTGGCGGGTCATGGCGCAGCGGGTTCCGACCTGACCTCCTCGGTGGACCGGGCCGCCATCGCCCTGGACCAGGCCCGCACCGCCCGGCGGACAGCCGCCGCCTTCGACGAGGTCGCCTATGGCGATCCCGCCGGCAATCTGTCGCTGATCTCCGAACTGATGACCGCGCTCGCCGACGGCGAGGTCTCCCTCGCCTATCAGCCGAAATACGACTTCCGGGCCGGGGGCGTCACCGGCGTGGAGGCCCTCATGCGCTGGACCCACCCGCGCCGCGGAGCCGTGGCGCCCGACCTGTTCATCGGCATGGCCGAGGAGACCGGCCATATCCGCCCCCTGACCGAATGGGCCATCCGCCGCGCGATCGAGGACCAGAAGACCATGGCCGCCGCCGGCCACAGCCTCACGGTTGCGGTCAACATCTCGGGTCGCCTGCTGTCCGACGAAAGCTTCGCCGACTTCGCCGTCAACGAGGTCGCGACATCCGGCGCCACCCTCTGTTTCGAGATCACCGAGACCGCGGTGATGGGCAATCCCGAGATGGCCCTGCGGATCGTGGACCGGTTCGCCGACGCCGGCATTTCGGTGTCGCTGGACGACTATGGTTCGGGCCTCTCGTCCCTGACCTATCTGAAGCGGATCCGCGCCGACGAGCTGAAGATCGACAAGAGCTTCATTCTCGGTCTCGACGACTCGGCCCGCGACGGCCTGCTGGTCAAGTCGACCATCGACCTGGCCCACGGCCTCGGCCTGAAGGTCACCGCCGAGGGCGTGGAGACGCCCACCGCCCTGGCCCTGCTGCAGGGCATGGGGTGCGACATGGCCCAGGGCTATCTCATTGGCCGGCCCGTGCCGATCGCCGCCCTGCTGGAGCGTCTGGCCGTCCCCGCCAGGGAGACGAAGGCCGCGACCCGCTAGCCCGCGGCGACCAGCTTCATCGACACCGACAGGTCGGCCAGCTTCCCGGCGTCCACCGGGGTCGCCTTGCCGATCATCATCCGCCCGGCCATGAATTCGGCCGGCGCGTTGACGGCCTCGACGCACAGGATGCGGTCGCCCTCAAGGTGGAAGACGGCGAACGACGCCCCCTCGCCGATCACCGCCGGATCACCCCGCACGACCTGCCGGTCCGCCCCGTCCGGCAGGCCCGCGATCTGGAGCTTGAGGTCGTACTGATCCGACCAGAACCACGGAACCTCGGGCGTCGGCGAGGCGCGGCCGACGATGGCCGAGGCCGCCTGCTTGGCCTGCTCCAGCGCATTGGGCACGCTCTCGAGACGATGCCGCCGCCCGCCGTGCACGGGGATCGGACGGAAGGTGGCGTCGCCGATGGCCCAGATCGCCGGATCCGAGGTCCGCGCCTGTTCGTCGACGACCACGCCGTTCTCACACGCCAGCCCCGCCGCCCGGGCCAGATCGTCGCAGGCCAGCGCGCCCACCCCGACCAGCACCGCATCCGCCTCGATCAGGCGGCCGTCCGCCAGCCGGACGCCCGCCGCCTCGAACGCCGTCACCTCGGCCCCCGTCAGGATCCCGACGCCCTCGCCGCGGTGGCGCGCGGTGAAGAAGGCCGACAGGGCCTCCGACGCCACGCGCGCCAGCACCCGCTCCATCCGCTCGATCACGACGGCTTCGGCGCCCAGCGCCCGCGCCGAGGCCGCGGCCTCCAGTCCGACATAACCGCCGCCGACGATGGCCAGCCGCCGCCCCGGCCCCAGCGTCGCCTTCAGCCGCTCCGCATCCGCCAGCGTCCGCAGTTCCATCAGGTCCGGCCGGTCCGCCCCCGGAATGGCCAGCCGCCGCGCGGTCGATCCCGTCGCCAGGATCAGGGCGTCATACGGCTCCACCGTCCCGTCGGCGAAACGGACGGTCCGCGCCGCCCGGTCGATCGCGGTCGCCGTCACCGCCGTGCGCAGCTCGATGCCGTGTTCGGCATAGAAATTCTCGGGGCGCAGGAGCAGCGCCTCCAGATCGGCCTCGCCCTTCAGCCAGGCCTTTGACAGGGGCGGGCGCTGATACGGCGCCGCCGGCTCCTCCCCCGCCAGGACGATGGGCCCTTCGTGTCCGTACTGGCGCAGCAGCGCCGCCGCCGTCCCGCCCGCGTGGCCCGCGCCGATGATGAGCACCCTGTTCGCCATTCAGGCCCTGTATCCGGTTTTCCGGCCGGCCGCAGCCGCCCTCCGGTCGAGGTAGGCGAAACACGCGCGCCGGAAAACCCCGACTTTTCGGGAAACCTGTCGCTGGCGCGGGGATTACGACCGGTACCCGACACTGACCGGGCAGTATTTCAGTCCGACACCATGAGCGTCCCTCCCGAGTCTCCCTCGTTCTCCGACGAAGAAATCGAGGCCGCGGCCGAAGCGTTGAAATGGCAGGCCGCCTCCGCCCGCGCCGCCGGCGCCAAACACCGCGCCCGCCTGATCGATCAACTCGAGTCGCAGGAGTCGGACCAGCCTCCAGCCGAAGACGCAGCCTCCCCCGCATGATCCGCTTGACTGTTCCAATGTTACAGCCTAGTGGAACAGTGGATGACAGATAAACCCTCCAGCAAGGCTCTCGCAAAGGCCGCGGACGATCGCATCGCCCTCTACGACGCGCTGCTGTCCCTGCAGACGCGCGAGGAGCTCGACGCCTTCCTCGCCGATCTCTGCACGCCGTCCGAACTGCGCGCCTTCGCCGAGCGCTGGGCGGTGGCGCGCCTGCTCGACGCCGGCGGCAAATCCTATCGCGAGATCGCCGTCGAGGCGGACGCCAGCCCCACCACGGTCGTGCGCGTCGCGCGCTTCCTCAGAGAGATGCCGCATCAGGGCTATCGCCTCGTCCTCGACCGCACCAAAGCCTGAGTAAAACACCATGAGTACCGTCCAGGGCCGGCTGCGCATCGCCGTGCAGAAATCCGGCCGCCTGTCCGACCGCAGCCTCGACCTTGTCCGCGACGCGGGCCTGCGCGTGGTCAAGGGGAACAACGACCTGCTGTATCGGGTCGAGAACTATCCCATCGACCTGCTGCGGGTGCGCGACGACGACATCCCGACCTTCGTCGCCGACGGCGTCTGCGACCTCGGCATCGTCGGCGAGAACGTGCTGGAGGAGGTCCGCAACGGAGGCCCCGTCGCCGAGGTGCTGATGCCGCTGGGCTTCGGCCGCTGCACCCTCAAGATCGCCGTGCCCCCGGCCCTGCCGTACGACGGCCCGGCCTCGCTGGGCGGCCTGCGCGTCGCCACCTCCTATCCGAAGATCCTGCGCCGCTGGCTCGACGCGCAGGGGGTCGAAGCCGACATCGTCACCATGCGCGGCGCCGTCGAGGTGGCCCCGCGGCTCAAGCTGGCCTCGGCCATCTGCGACCTCGTCTCGACCGGCGCGACGCTCGAGGCCAATGGCCTCGGCGCCCGGGAGACGGTGCTCGAGAGCCAGGCGGTGCTGATCCGCTCGCCCGTCGCGCCGGAGCCCGGCCTGCAGCACCTGCTGGACAGCATCATCGAACGCATGGCCGGCGTCGTCTCATCCCAGGGCGCCAAATACGTGATGCTGAACGCGCCCCGTTCGGCCCTCGCCGAGATCACCGCCATCCTGCCGGGCGCGGGCGCCCCGACGGTCATGCCGCTGTCCGGCCGCGAAGACGCCGTGGCCGTGCACGCCGTCTGTCAGGAGGCGGTCTTCTGGGAGACGCTGGAACGGCTCAAGGCCGCCGGCGCCTCGGCCATCCTCGTCCTCCCGATCGAGAAGATGATGTGATGAAGCGCTTCGACTGGAATGCGCTGGACGCCGCCGGCCGCGCCGCCGCCCTCGCGCGCCCCCGCCAGCGTACGGAGGCCCGCGTCACGGACACGGTGCGGGACATCCTCGAGGACGTCGCCGCGCACGGCGGTCAGGCCGTGACTGACTGGAGCGTCAAGCTCGACGGCGCCCCGCCCCGTCGCCTCGCCATCACGCCCGACGTCGTCGCGGCCGCGCGCGACCGCCTGCGGCCCGCCGACACCCGCTCCATCCGCATCGCCGCCGAGAACGTCCGCATCTTCCACGAGGCGACCCGGCCCGAGGACTCCGACTGGGTCGAGATCACCCCGGGCGTCCGTTCGCGCCTCGTCTGGCGATCCCTGCAATCCGCCGGCCTCTATGTCCCCGGCGGTTCCGCTCCCCTGTTCTCGTCCCTGCTGATGATGGCCATCCCCGCCGCCGTCGCGGGGGTCGGCCGCCGGGTCGTCGTCACGCCGCCGTCAAGGTCCGGCGAGCCCCACCCGGCCATGATCTACGCCGCCGCAGAGGCCGGCCTCGACGCCCTCTGGCTGATCGGCGGCGCCCAGGCGATCGCCGCCCTGACCTTCGGCGCCGAACTGGAAGACGGCGTCATCGCGCCCTGTGACAAGCTGTTCGGCCCCGGCAACGCCTGGGTGGCCGAGGCCAAGAAACAGGCCGCCGCCCGTCCCGGCGGTCCCGCCGTCGACATGCCCGCCGGCCCCTCTGAACTGCTGGTCATCGCCGACCGCCGCGCCGATCCGGTCCTCGCGGCCGCCGACCTGCTCAGCCAGGCCGAACATGACGCCGACGCCCAGGTGGTGCTGGTCTGCGACAGCGAGCGGATGATCGACGAGATCCTCGCCGAGGTGGAGGCGCAACTGCCCTCCCTGCCCCGCGCCGACATCGCCCGCGCCTCTCTCGCCGAGGGCCGCGCCATCCGGGTGGCAGACCTCGACACGGCCTGCGCCGTCGCCAACGCCTACGCCCCCGAACACCTCGCGCTCCAGACCGAGGACGCCGAAGACCGCGTGGCGAAGATCACCGCCGCCGGCGCCGTCTTCCTCGGCGCCTTCGCCGCCGAGACCCTGGGCGACTACGCCGCCGGGCCCAGCCACGTCCTGCCCACCGACGGCGCGGCCCGCACTCTCGGCGGCCTGACCACCGCCAGCTTCATGACCTCCATGTCGGTCCAGAGCGTCACCGAGGCGGGAGCCGCCGAACTGGCCCCGATCGCCGCCCGCCTCGCGCGGCTCGAGGGTCTCGAAGCCCACGCCCGCGCCGCCGATCTGAGGACGGGCGAATGAACAATCTTCCCGCTCCCTTCGCGCCTCTGGTCGCCGGCGGCGACGGCCTCGACCGCTACCCGGCCGAACCCCGCGCGCTCGCCGCCCGCATGGCCGAGATCTATGGCGTGGCCGCCGACAGGGTCCTGCCGGTCCGCGGCCTGACCCACGGCCTCGAACTGGTCTTCCGCCTCGCCGCCCGCGACGGTCAGGCCGTCGAGGCGCCCGACGCGGAGCCGTACCGCACACTCTCCGGCCTCTACGCCGCGCCGCCCGCCAACGCGCCCGTCGCCGCCGTCATCCTGCGCGCCCTCGGCTCGCCCGAAGCCGTGGCCGAAATGGCCGAACGCATTGCGCCCGCCCTGCTGGTCGTCGACGAGGGTCTGGCCGAGTTCGCGGACGCGGCCTCCGCCGCGACCGTCATCGGCGACCACGCCAATCTGATCGTCCTGCGCAGCCTGTCGCTGGCCTGGGGCCTCGCCGGAGCCCGCATCGGCGCCGCCATGGCCCAGCCCGAAACCCTCGCCCGCCTCGCCGCCTTGGTCGAACCTTACGCCCTGCCCGAGGTCTCGGTCCGCCTCGCCCTCCAGGCCCTCGACCCGTCGCGGATGATGGAGAGCGCTGAACGCCTCGCCGCCGTCCGGCGCGAGCGGGAACGACTGGTCAAGGCGCTGTCCCGCGAGATGACCGTCGAGCCCGGCTTCGGCCCCGTCATCATGGCGCGTCCGTCCGATCCGGACGCCGTCGCGGCCGCCCTCGCCCGGCTGGGCGTCGCCTCGGAACGCGCGGGCGAACGCATCCGTCTGCCCGTATCCGCCGCCGCCGCGATCAACGACCGGCTGCTGGCCGCGCTCGGTCTCGGCGCCGCGTCGGGTCCCCCGCACCGCACGGGCCAGGCCGTCCGCGACACGAAGGAAACCCGCATCGTCTGCGCCGTCGACCTCGACGAGACGGGTCCTGTCTCGATAGCGACCGGCGTCGGCTTCTTCGATCACATGCTGGAACAGGTCGCGACCCACGGCGGCTTCTCCCTGCGCCTCGCCTGCGAAGGCGACCTGCACACCGATCCCCACCACACCATCGAGGACTCCGCGATCGCCCTCGGCCAGGCCCTGAAGCAGGCGCTGGGCGACCGCAAGGGCATCGCCCGATACGGCTTCACCCTGCCCATGGACGAGGCCAACGCCTCGGTCTCCATCGACCTTTCGGGCCGGCCCTACCCCGTATTCGAGGGGACCTTCTCCACCCCCTTCATCGGCGACTACCGCACCGATCTGACCGCCCACGTCTTCCGCTCCCTGGCCGAGGCGATGGGCGCGGCGGTGCACGTTTCCGTCACCGGCGCCGACGACCACCACAAGACCGAGGCCGTCTACAAGGCCTTTGGCCGCGCCCTGCGCCAGGCCATCCGCATCGAAGGCGACTCCGTCCCGTCGACCAAGGGCGTGCTGTGAGCGAAGTCACCATCCTCGCCTATGGGGCGGGCAACGTCGCCTCGGTCCGGTTCGCGCTCGAACGGCTCGGCGCCGAGGTACGCCTGACGGCCGACCCGGTCGAGGTCGCCGCGGCCGAGCGCCTGATCCTGCCGGGCGTCGGCGCGGCCGCCTACGCCATGTCCCGCCTGCACGACCTGCAGCTGGTCGAACCGATCCGCGCTTTCCGGCGGCCCCTTCTCGGCGTCTGCCTCGGCCAGCAGCTGCTGTTCGACGCCAGCGACGAGGGCGGCGGGACGGCTATGCTGGGGCTCATCCCGGGACGCGTAACAGCCCTTGCCCCGGGCGCGAACCTGCCTGTGCCCCACATGGGATGGTCACGCCTGTCCCAAATCAGGGACGATCCCCTTCTGGAGGGTGTGGGCGACGGGGCCTACACCTATTTCGTGCATGGCTTCGTCTGTCCGGACGGTCCCGCGACTCTCGCGCGCGCCGATTACGGCGGGCCGGTCCCGGCGGTCGTACGCGCCGGCAACCGCTGGGGCTGCCAGTTTCACCCGGAACGGTCGGCGGCGGCGGGAGCTCGCATCCTGAAGAATTTTCTGGAGCTGCCCGCTTGATCGTCTACCCGGCCATCGACCTGCGTCAGGGCGTTTGCGTCCGCCTGATGCACGGCAAATTCGACGAAGTGACCCGCTACGACGACCAGCCCGCCGCGCGCCTGGCCGCCTTCGCCGCCGGCGGCGCGACCTGGGCGCATATCGTCGATCTGGACGGCGCCGAGGCCGGGCGGGCCATGCAGCACGCCCTGATCGGCGAACTGGCCCGCGCGATCGACATCCGCATCCAGTCCGGCGGCGGCGTGCGTTCCACCGACGACGTGGAGGCCCTGCTGGACGCCGGCGTCGCCCGCGTCGTGGTCGGCTCCCTGGCGGTGTCGCAACCCTGGGCGGTCGCCGGGTGGCTGGCGCGCTTCGGCGCCGACCGCATCACCCTGGCCATCGACGTCAAGGCCGACGGCGACCGCTGGATCCCGGCCCTCAAGGGCTGGACCGAGGCCGCCGATGTCGATCTGTGGACCGCGCTGGATCGCTATCCGCCTGGCCTCGCCCGGCACCTTCTGGTCACCGACGTCGGCCGCGACGGCGCCCTGACCGGGCCCAATATCGACCTCCTGGGCCAGATCGCCCGCCGCCGTCCGGACCTGCGGGTCCAGGCCTCCGGCGGAGTGTCGCAGATCTCCGACCTGACCGCCGCCCGCGACGCCGGCTGCGACGGCGTCATCGTCGGCCGCGCCCTCTACGAGAACCGCTTCACCGTGGCCGAGGCCCTGGCGGCGACCGCATGACCGCCCGCCGCGTCATCCCCTGTCTCGACGTCCGGGATGGACGGGTGGTCAAGGGCGTCCGCTTCCGGGATCACGCCGACATGGGCGACGCCGCCGAACTGGCCGCCCGCTATCGCGATCAGGGGGCCGACGAGCTGGTCTTCTACGACATCACCGCCAGCCCCGAAGGCCGCACGCTCGACTACGGCTGGGTCCGCGACATCGCCCGCCTGCTGGACATTCCCTTCAGTGTCGCCGGCGGCATACGCAGCGTCGATCAGGCCGCCCGCTGTCTGGACCACGGCGCCGACAAGGTCTCCATCAACTCCCCCGCGCTCGAACGGCCGGACCTGATCGGCGAGATGGCCGACCGCTTCGGGGCCCAGTGCGTGGTTGTCGGCGTCGATTCGAAACGCGCCGGCGACGACTGGCTCGTCCACCAGTACACGGGCGACCCGGACGCCAGCCGCGGCGCCGGCCGCCGCACCCTTGACTGGATCGTCGAGGCCCAGGGTCTCGGGGCCGGCGAGATCGTCCTCAACTGCATGGACGAGGACGGCGTCCGCCGGGGCTACGACATCGCCCAGCTTTCCGCCGCCCGCGAGCGACTGACCATCCCGCTGGTCGCCTCCGGCGGCGCCGGCGCCGCGTCGCACTTCCTCGACGTATTCGAACAGGCCGACGTCTCGGGCGCTCTCGCCGCCAGCGTCTTCCACACCGGCAGCCTGGCCATTCCCGATCTCAAGGCGTTCCTGTCGGACGCCGGGCAGGAGATGAGACTGTGATCGACCCCTCTGCGCTCGATTTCGACAAGTCCGGCGGCCTGATCCCCGTCGTCGTCCAGGACGCCGCCACCCTGCAGGTGCTGACGCTGGCCTATATGGATCGGGCCGCGCTGGACGAGACCCTCGCCTCCGGCGAAGCCACCTTCTTCTCCCGTTCGCGCGGCGGCCGCTGGCGCAAGGGCGAGACCTCGGGCGACCGGCTGCATGTCGTCTCCGTCACCCCCGACTGCGACGCTGACTCCCTCGTCCTCAAGGTTCGACCGGTCGGCAACGCCTGCCACCTGGACCGCGTCAGCTGTTTCGGCGAAGACGACGCCCCGGGCCTTGGCCGCATCGCCCGTCTCGAGGCGACCATCGCCGCCCGCGCCGCCGCCGACCCCGCGGAAAGCTGGACCGCCCGCCTTCTTTCCGAAGGCGTCAAACGCGCCGCCCAGAAGGTCGGCGAGGAAGGCGTCGAAACCGCCCTCGCCGGCGCCGCCGGCCCCGATACGGAACTCGCATCCGAGGCCGCGGATTTGGTCTATCACCTGCTGGTGTTGCTGCGCGCCCGTAACATGGTGTTTCAGGACGTCCTCGACGTCTTGGCTCGGCGGGCGGAAGCGGCCAGACAAAAGCCCGGTCCAGCCGGGACCTGAACGAAGGAGAGCGCATGGCGGCCCTGGTGCTGTTCGGTGGCGGCGGCGACCTCGCCATGCGGATGCTTCTGCCCTCGCTCTATTTCCTCGAGCACGACGGGCTGCTGCCTGACGGGCTGAAGATCATCGGCGCCGCCCGCTCGGACGAGAGCCGCGACGAGTATGTCGCCAAGGTCCGCGCCTCGGTCGAGGGCAAGGCCCGGGCCGACGACGCCTGGTCCGCCGACGCCTGGAAGCGGATGGAGGCCCGCCTCGACTATCTGGCCGTCGACGCCACCAGCGCCGAAAGCCTGAAGCCGCTCAAGGACAAGGTCGGCGACGGCGCCTGCACCAGCTTCCTGGCCGTCTCGCCATCGCTCTACGCCCGCATCGTCACCGCCATGCGCGCCGCCGGCCTGGCCGAGGCCGACGACCGGGTGGTGCTGGAAAAGCCCGTCGGGCGGGACCTCGAGACTTTCCGCGAGATCGACGACGCGGTGGCCGACGCCTTCTCGGAACAGCAGGTGTTCCGCATCGACCACTACCTCGGCAAGGAGACGGTCCAGAACCTGATCGCCCTGCGCTTCGGAAACACCATCTTCGAGCCGCTGTGGAACAACCTCAGCATCGACCACGTCCAGATCACGGTCGGCGAGACTGTCGGCGTAGGCGACCGCTGGCCCTATTACGACGAGTACGGAGCACTGCGCGACATGCTCCAGAACCACATGCTCCAGCTGCTCTGCCTCGTGGCCATGGAGCCGCCTTCGGACCTCGATCCGGACTCCGTCCGCAACGAGAAGGTCAAGGTGCTGCGCTCGCTTCGTCCGGTCACCCACGACGAGGCCGAACGCGTCACCGTGCGCGGCCAGTACGTCGCCGGCACCGTCGAGGGAAAACCCGCGAAAGGCTATGACGAGGAACGCGGCGCAGCCTCCGACACCGAGACCTTCGTCGCCATCCGCGCCGACATCGACAACTGGCGCTGGGCCGGCGTCCCCTTCTTCATGCGCACCGGCAAGCGGCTGCCCGAAAAACGCACCGAGATCGTCATCCAGTTCAAGCCGCTGCCGCACTCGATCTTCGACAACGACCGCGGACAGGTCCAGGCCAACCGCCTCGTCATCGCTCTCCAGCCCGAGGAAGACATCTCCCTGTCGGTGATGAACAAGAAGCCGGGGCTGGACCAGCGGATGCAGCTGCAGCCGATCCAGATGTCCCTGTCCTGGGGGCAGAACGACAAGGACGCCAAACCGCCCCGCCGCCGGATCGCCTATGAGCGGCTGCTGCTCGACGCCCTGAACGGCGACTCCACCCTGTTCGTGCGCCGCGACGAGGCCGAACAGGCCTGGAAATGGGTCGACGAGGTCTCCGAAGCCTGGAAAGGCGCGGCCTTCAAGCCGAAGGACTACGCCGCCGGAACCTGGGGTCCGCAGGAGGCGCAATATCTGCTCTCTCGCACCGGCCGCCATTGGAACACGGGCGATGCGTGACATCGAAACCTTCGCCGACGGCGCCGGCTGGGCCGAGGCCTGCGCCGCCCACCTGACGCACACCCTGTCGGCCGCCCTTGCCGAAACCGGCAAGGCTGTGTTCGCCGGCTCGGGCGGCTCGACTCCCGCCCCGATCTATCGCCGCATGGCGCAGGCCGATCTCGACTGGTCCCGCGTCGCCGTCACCCTGATCGACGAACGCTACGTCCCCGAGACCTCGCCGGAGTCCAACGCCGCCCTTATCAAACAGACCCTGATGACCGGCCCGGCCGCCGCCGCCCGCTTTGTGCCCCTCTACCATTCGGAGGTCACGGTCGACCGGGCGGCCGCCCTCGCCGCCCATGCCCTCGCCCATGAGGGCGGCCGTCTCGACGCGGTCCTTCTCGGCATGGGGGAGGATGGCCATATCTGCTCCATGTTCCCGAACAGCCCGACCCTGAAGACCCTGCTCTCCCCCACCCTGCCGCCGACCGTCCTCGGCGTGCCTCACGGCCGCGACGGCGCCGCTCCCGGCCTCGAGCGGCTGTCGATCAACCTGCCCTATCTGATGCACGCCCGCCGCGTCGTCCTGGCCCTCACCGGCGCGGCCAAGCGCGCCGTGTTCGAGCGCGAAGCCGCCGGCGATCCGCGCGTCCAGCCCATCGCCGCCCTGCTCGCGGCGAACGTCCCGCTCGAGGTTCTGTGGACGGAGAAAGCCTGATGCCCCTCCATCCCGTCGTCGCCGAAGTCACCGCCCGCATCGTCGAGCGCTCGAGGGCCACCCGAGCCGACTACCTGCGCCGCATGGACGCCGCCCGCGATTCCGGCGCCGGCCGCGCCAAGCTCAGCTGCGCCAACTGGGCCCACGCCTTCGCCGGCGCCCCGGTGAAGGACAAGCTGAACGCCATGTCGGGGACCCAGCCCAACGTCGGGGTCATCACCGCCTACAACGACATGCTGTCGGCCCATCAGCCGTTCGAACGTTTCCCGCAGATCATCCGCGACGCCGTGCGGGAGGTGAACGCCACCGCCCAGGTCGCCGGCGCCACGCCCGCCATGTGCGACGGCGTCACGCAAGGGCGTCCGGGCATGGAGCTGTCGCTGTTCAGCCGCGACCTCATCGCCATGTCGACCGGCGTCGGCCTGACCCACGACGCGTTCGACGCCGTCGTCGCCCTGGGCGTTTGCGACAAGATCGTGCCCGGACTGTTCATGGGCTCGCTGGCCTTCGGCCACCTGCCGGTCGTCTTCGCCCCGGCCGGTCCCATGCCGTCGGGCATTCCGAACGCGGAAAAAGCCCGGGTCCGCGCCCTCTACGCCCAGAACCAGGTCGACCGTCAGACCCTGCTGGAAAGCGAGATCGGCAGCTATCACTCGCCCGGAACCTGCACCTTCTACGGCACGGCCAACTCCAACCAGATGATGATGGAGCTGGGCGGCCTGCACCTGCCCTCGACCGCCTTCGTCCATCCCGAGACCGGCCTGCGCGACGCCCTGACGGCGGCCGCAGCGAAACGCGCCGTCGAACTGGCTCGCACCGGTCAGGGCCGGATGGCCGACGTCATTTCCGAGAAGTCCGTGGTCAACATGATCGTCGCCCTGCTGGCCACCGGCGGCTCGACCAACCACGCCATCCATCTGGTCGCCATGGCGCGGTCGGCGGGCGTGCTGATCGACTGGACCGACATGGACCAGCTGTCCTCGGTCACCCCGCTTCTGGCCCGCGTCTATCCCAACGGCTCGGCCGATGTGAACGCCTTCCAGGCCGCCGGCGGCGTCGCCTTCGTGACCCGCGAGCTGGCGAACGCGGGCCACATCCATTCCGACGTGACCACCATCATGGGCGAGGGCATCCACCATTATTTCCAGGAGCCGGTCATGATTGACGGCGAACTGGTCTGGAAGGACGGCGTCGCCGAGAGTCTGGACACGGAAATCCTGCGTCCCGCCTCCGCGCCCTTCGACACCGAAGGCGGCCTGCGCCTCGTCCAGGGCGATCTCGGGCGCGCGGTGATCAAGGTCTCGGCGGTCAAGCCCGAGAACCGGATCGTCCAGGCCCCCGCCGCCGTCTTCGAAACCCAGGAAGACGCATTGCAGGCCTTCAAGGACGGCAAGCTGGATCGCGACGTGGTCGTCGTCCTGCGCTTCCAGGGTCCCAAGGCCAACGGCATGCCCGAACTGCACAGCCTGTCGCCGGCCCTGAGCGTGCTCCAGGACAAGGGCTTCAAGGTCGCCTTCGTCACCGACGGCCGCATGTCCGGCGCCTCGGGCAAGACCCCCGCCGCCATCCACGTCAGCCCTGAAGCGCTCGCGGGCGGCCCTCTGGCCCATGTCCGCGACGGCGACATCATCCGCCTGGACGCCGACGCGGGCGTGCTCAGCACGATCGGCGTCCCCGACCTGACCGTCCGGCACGCTGCGGCCCGGTCGCAGGTGCACGCCGAAGGCTCCGGCTGGGGCTATGGCCGCGAACTGTTCGCCGCCTTCCGCCACGTCGTCTCGACCGCCGAGGAAGGCGCCTCGGTCTGTTTCGCCCCGCCGGTCGGCTCCCCCGCCCAGTTCGACACGCCGCCCGACAACAACGTCGTCGACCGCGCGGTCGACGCATGACCTTCCCTCAAGCAGAGAGCCGCGGCGCGGCGAACGATAGGGCACACAAATGACCATCGCCTGGGACAAGACCCTGCTCGTCGGCGATATCGGCGGCACCAACGCCCGCTTCGCCCTGGCCCATATGGCGGAGGGCAAGCCGGTGCTGGAGCATCACGAAAGCTTTCCGGCCGAAACCTATCCGACCTTCCTGGAGGGGGTGCGGGCCTTCATCGACGGCTGCGAGGTGAAGCCGACGGGCGGCGTGCTGGCCGTGGCCGGTCCCGTCACCGACGGCGAGATCGACCTGACCAATTCGCCCTGGCGGGTATCCGAAGCGGAACTGCAGACCCTCGGCCTCAAGCCCGTCCGCCTGATCAATGATTTCGAAGCCCTCGCCTGGGGCGCGCCTGTCGTGCCGAAGGACATGCTGGCCTCGCTGGGCGGCCCGGAGGAGGGTGAACCCAATACGGCCATCGCCGTGCTCGGCCCCGGCACCGGCTTCGGCGTCTCGGCCCTCGCGCGCGACATCCACGGGAACGAGATCGCCATGCCCAGCGAGGGCGGTCACGCCTGTTTCGCGCCCGGGGATCCCATCGAGGACGAAATCCTGCGCATCCTGCGCCGCCGCTATGACCGCGTCTCGATCGAGCGGCTGATATGCGGTCCCGGGCTGCTGAACATGCACCGCGCCCTGGCCGAGATCGACGGCCGCGAAAGCCACATCGACGACCCGGCCCAGATCGCCCGGGAGGCGATGGAGAACCCCAACAGCCCGTGCGGCGCCACCCTGGCCCGGTTCTGCGCCATTCTGGGCGCCGTGGCCGGCGATATCGCCCTGACCACCGGCGCGCGCGGCGGCGTCTACATCGCCGGCGGCATCGCCCCGCGCATCCTGCCCTTCCTCAAGGCCAGCCCCTTCCGCGAACGTTTCGAGCGCAAGGGCCGGTTCCAGGACTATATGGCCGCCATCCCGACGAACGTGATCCTGCACAAGCACGCCGCCCTTCTGGGCGCCGCGCGCGTGGCCTTCGCCGAAGAAAACTGAGGGCAGAACACTTTTTTCTCACGGGACCGTGAACCGAAGCGGCGCGGCAGAGTTATCCGGTTTCCACTCTGGAAGGATATCCTCATGCGTAAACTGATCATCGCCTCCGCCGCCATCTTCGCTCTGGCCGGCGTCGCCGCCTGCGAGAGCCAGGCCGACAAGACCGCTGAAGTCCAGGCCGACGCCCTGGAAGAGCAAGCCGCTGCTGCTCCGACCGAAGCCGCTGAAACGGCTCTGAACGAAAAAGCCGACGTGATCGAGCAACAAGCCGGCAACGCCGACGGCGGCGCGACCACCGCCAACACCCCGAACACCTCGCCCTCGACGGCGAACCCGGGCCAGTAAGACCCGGACGCCGGGGCCTTCATGACCCCCGGCGACCTTCGGAAGAGTCAGCCCCCGTCGCGCAAGCGGCGGGGGTTTTCCGTTGGCCACGGATGACGTGACACGCGCCGCGGAGTCGCCGCCGCCGAGCGATGTGGCGGACATTCGCAGGGTTGCCGAAGGTGGAAAACAGGCCCGGGTTACGCCATACCCCTGGTTCGGCCATGTCGAATCCGGGGGGATGCATTGAAATATATCGGCGCTGCTGTCTGGTTGTTCGCGGCCCTGCCGGCCACCACGCTCGCACAGGAACCGGACGGCGCCCCTGTGCCTGACGAGGTAAAGGCGCTGGCCGGTTGCTGGAGCGGTTCAGGATCGGTGATGGGCAAACCCGTGGCGATCGGGCTGGACGCCAGATCGATAACCGGGGACGCCTTGTTCGTGGTGGATGTCGATAGCCACGCCCTGGCCGACCCGGAAGATCGTTACGCCGCCCACCTTATCTTTGGCGGAAAGACGGTCCGACCCGAGGACGGGGACGCGAAGAACATCTCGGCCTTCTTCGCTGACAGTTTTGGCGGCGATTTCACGGGCGTGGGAACCGGCTCCGTTCGGCCCGACGGCTTCGAAGTGGCCTATGCCTATCCCGATGCGAGCTTTGTGAATCGCTGGAGGGTCGCGGGCGACGCGGTGTCATGGACCATCACGGCGAGGACCGGCGCTGGACCCGAGGAGCCGTTCGCGACCTATGACCTCGTTCGGGCGGCCTGCGCCGGGGCGTGAGGCTCCGATCAGGCCTTCTTCGGCGGCCAGGGAATGAAGGCGCTGGTGCGCCGCACATAGTCCGCATAGCCGGGCTTCGACTTCGCCGTCGCCTTCTCGGTGATGCCGATCCCCGACCAGCGCGTCAGGGTGAAGGTCAGGAAGAGCGGCCCCAGGATCGCCCAGACCCCCGGCCCGGTCTCGGCCGCGATCAGATACAGCCCCCACCACACACAGGCGTCTCCGAAATAGTTGGGATGCCGGGTGTATTTCCACAGGCCGGTGTCGAGCACCTTGCCCCGGTTCTTCGGATCCCTCTTGAACGCCGCCAGCTGGGCGTCGCCGATGCTTTCGAAACCGATGCCCACCACCGCCAGCACCGCGCCGGTCCAGCCGATCCAGCCCACCGGCGGATCATAGGCGACCTGTCCCAGCTGCACCGGCAGCGAGGTCAGCCAGGCCAGCACCGCCTGGGGCAGGAAGACGAACAGCAGGGCCGTCTTGCCGAAGGCCCAGCCCCTGGTCTTTTCCTGGTTCCCGACCAGTTCGACATAGCGCCCGTCCGCGCCGTTGCGCCGCCAGCGGCCCAGCAGGTGCCAGCCGAGCCGGATCGCCCAGACCCCGACCAGCCAGACCAGCAGCCATTTGCGGATCGGGTCGCCCTCGGTGCGCGGGAAGGTGACCAGCGCCAGCATCAGCATGCCCAACGGCCAGACGCCGTCGATGAAGCTGACGTCCTTCAGCCGCAGCGCGACCAGCCACAGGCCCAGCAGCACCGCGACGATCAGGGCCAGGTTCAGGCCCAGCAGGGCGGCGATCTCGGTCAGGCTCATGGTTCAGGAACGGCGCCGGGCGGGCTTCGGATGCAGGGTCAGTCGATGCAAAGCGTGGCTTCGGCCTTGCCGTCCTCGACGCGGGTGAAACAGCCGAACTGGTTGCTGGTGGCCTGGCAGATCCCGGCGACCGCGGCGCCCTGCGCCGGACGCGCGCCGACGTCGGCCGTGCGGCATTCGCCCGCGCACTGGTCGCTGTCGGTGCAGCGCTTTCCGGCGTCCGCGTAACGCACCACGCACTGCATCGTCTGCATCCGTCCGACCGGCTGCATCGTCCCGTTGCGGGCGATGCAGTCCGCCGCCGCCGCGCTCTCCGGAACAGCGACGGCCGCCGGCTCATTGCCGAAACCGTAGTCGCCCTTCTCCGGAACAGGCTGGCAGGCGGCGGCCAGCAGGACGGCCGCGATCATGGCGAGGCGTTTCATTCCACGTTTCCCTTCTGGAACCCGGTCCAGACGTCGTCATAGTCGAGCTGCATCGTCGGGCTGGTTTGCGCCCATTCCGTGGTCCGGATCGGCATTCGCGTCTCGAACATGAAGGCCAGGGTGTCGGTGATCTTGACCGGCTTGAGGTCCGCCGCCACCGCCTTGTCATAGGACGCCTGATCCGGCCCGTGGCCGCTCATGCAATTGTGCAGCGATGCGCCGCCGGGGGCGAAGCCGCCCTCCTTGGCGTCATACTCGCCCGTCACCAGACCCATGAACTCGCTCATGACGTTCCGGTGGAACCACGGCGGGCGGAAGGTGTCCTCGGCCACCATCCAGCGCGGCGGGAAGATGACGAAGTCGCAGTTGGCCGTCCCCGGCGTGTCGCTGGGCGAGGTCAGGACGGTGAAGATCGACGGATCCGGATGGTCGTAGCTGACCGTCCCGATCGTGTTGAAATTCGCCGTGTCGTATTTGTACGGCGCGTAGTTGCCGTGCCAGGCGACGACGTCCATCGGGCTGTGGTCGAAGGTGGTGGCGTACAGCCGGCCGCCGAATTTCTGCACGCACTGGGTCGGCCGGTCGATGTCCTCGAACGCCGCGACCGGCGTCAGGAAGTCGCGCGGATTGGCCAGGCCGTTCGAGCCGATCGGCCCCAGGTCCGGCAGACGGAAGGCGGCGCCGTAGTTCTCGCAGACATAGCCGCGGATCGGCCCCGAACATTCGACCCGGAATCGCACCCCGCGCGGAATGACCACGATCTCGCCGGGTCGGGCGTCGATACGTCCCATCTCCGTGACAAAGACCTGGTCTCCCAGTTGTGGGACAATCAGCAACTCCCCGTCGGCGCAGTAGAAGACGCGATCCGTCATCGACCTGTTGGCGACGTACAGATGGATGCCGGTTCCCGCGCCCGCGTCCGCATCGCCGTTGCCGCCATAGGTCACCAGACCCTCGACCCAGTCGGTCGGTTCGGCCGGCATGGGCAGCGGGTCCCAGCGCATCCGGTTCGGCGACGGCGGCGCCTCGTGGAACGGCCCGGACCGCACCCCGCCCTGGGCGAACGGCTGATAGGCGGGATGCTGGGCGCTGGGCCTCAGCCGGTACAGCCAGGAGCGCCGGTTCTCCGACCGGGGCGCCGTGAACGCCGTCCCCGACAGCTGTTCGGCATACAGCCCCATGGGCGTCTTCTGCGGCGAGTTCCGGCCCTCCGGCAGGGCGCCGGGCGCGGCCTCGGTCGCGAAATGATTGCCGAAGCCGGACTGGTATCGAGGCGCGTTGGTTCGCGTCATGGTGTGATCTTCTCCCGTCCCCCTGACTTAGCCCGTCTCGCCCTGCGGGAGAAGGAGGGGCGAGAGCCCACCATCCGTAATGACCGTGCATCCCCGCTCCGGGGATGGGTGTCTCCGGCCCACGCAAAAATGCGAAAACCGCCCTTCTCGAGACATTCGGCCCTCATTCCGGAGCCTCCGGCGGCGCGGCGAACTCGTCGTACTCGGGCGGCAGGGGGCGGCCGAGGGCGAGGTCGCGGGCCAGGTTCAGCGCGCGTTCGCGCAGGAAGCGGCGGGCCATCAGCTGGCCCTGTTCGCTGCGGGCCTCCTGCTCGGCGGGGTCCAGCTCGACCCATTCGAACAGGGCGTCGAGACGGGCGATCTCGGACGCCGCCCGGGCCAGCCGCAGGGCCGTCAGGCCGCGCCCCGCCCGCACCGCCTCGGCGGCCGAGGCCAGCGCCCGCCGCGCGAGGTCGCCGGGCCGGATCTGGATCGGCGACGTCCATGCGGCGACGATGTCGTCCTCGGTCAGGGGGGCGTCAGGTTCGCCGGCCGTCGCGGCGGAAGGCGCAGCCGTCCCGGCCGATCCGGCGAAGACCGCCGTTCGCGGCCGTTCGGGCGCCCCGGGCCAGGGCGTGGCGCGGGCGGCGAAGGCGCGCTTGGTCCAGCCCTCGCGCGCGGCCCGCTTGCGGAGGGCGCCCTCGGAGACGCCGAACCGGCCCGCGACCGTGCGAGCCGACAGGCCGGACAGGTATGCGCCGCGGATCAGGCTCCAGGTGTCCGGGCTGACGGTGACGTAGCGGGCGGCAGACGTCGGTTGTGATTGCAGCATGTTGCAGTCCCCCTTCCGTGAATGCGCGCGGATTATGGGGGCGGGATGCGTCAGGATCGGTCGTAGCGGGGGCGGAAGGGGCGGGATTGGGGAGCGGGAGGGGTGGAGGGGCGAGTGTCAGAGTCCCTTCACACTCCCGGCCGCGCGAGCCTTGCTCTTTTCCGTGCATCCCCGCGAAGGCGGGGACCCAGGCTTTAGCCTCGTGGCCGATGCCTGAATGAGCGCCGGTTCGTTCAATCGGTCCGGCTGCCGCTCAAACCTGGGTCCCCGCCTTCGCGGGGATGCACGGATAAAAACAGGGCCGTCGGCTTCCTAACGAGAGAAGGACCCGAGCTCAGAACCCCTGACTTTTCGCCATCCGCTCCTGATGGAAGCCGGCGTCGCCCAGCAGTTCGTTGAGCACCCGCACCCGCTTCATGAACAGGCCGACGTCGAACTCGTCGGTCATGCCGACGCCGCCGTGCATCTGCACCGCCTCCTGCACCGCCAGTTCCGCAACCCGCCCGGCCTTGGCCTTGGCCACGGACACCACCAGGCCCGCATCCTCGCGTCCCGCGTCGATCGCATTGAGCGCTCCCGCCGTCGCCGCACGCGCGATCTCGATCTCCGAATACAGATGCGCCGCCCGGTGCTGCAGGGCCTGGAATTCGCCGATCAGCTTGCCGAACTGCTTGCGCGTACGCAGATAGTCCAGCGTCGTCTGGAAGGCCTGATCCCCCGCCCCGTTCAGCGACGCCGCCGCGCAGGCGCGACCCAGATTCAGCGCGCCCTCCAGCAGCGCCCCGCCGCCGTCGACGGCGCC
>NZ_JAKFEB010000244.1:0-16606 GCF_036677305.1 Brevundimonas sp.
AGCGAGACCACGCCAGCGTCGATCCAGCGGCGGGCCGCCTTCTGGGCCTCGGCGATTTCGTCCTGCTCCATTTCCTGGCTCATCTCGCGGCGGTAGACGCGCGCTTCGATGCTGCCCTTCATGGCGGCGAGGTTGAAGATCATGTGGGCCGAGACGCGGTCCATCGGGCAACCGCCCTGGCCGCTCGAATACATCATGCCGAGCCGGAACAGATCATCGCCGCTCATGTCGGCGCTGGGCAGGGGAAGGCCCTGCTCCTGATCGACTTCCGGCGCCATTTCTTGCGCGTTCATCACCGTTATCTCCCGGGTTCGGAGCCGTTCTGGCCCTGCCCTCTGACAACGATCAAATACCCGTGGTTTGAAGTTAAAGTTAACAGCGAAACGGTCGCCGGATCGTTTCTGTAGAGCGGAAACGAATACTTTACCTGCGATTCAGATCTCTGAAATCTCTCGTAAATCTCCCGGTCACACCCTGCTAACGAATGCTCAACGCGCCCGCTGTCCGAACAGGACCTTGCGCGCCGCCTCGGCGGACTTGTCCGAGGACGCCAGATTTCCCCGCAGGGCCTCGCCCAGCGCCCGTCCGGCGATGACGCCGGGGCGTTCCCCGACCCGTTTCATCCAGGCCGAGAGGTGCGGAAACTCGTCCAGAGTCTGCCCCTGATGCTCGGGCAGGATCCACGGCCAGCTGGCCATGTCGGCGATGGAATATTCGCCGGCCAGAAAATCACGATGGGCCAGTCTGCGGTCCAGAACCCCGTAAAGCCGGTGCGTTTCGTCGGTGTAGCGGCGGACTCCATAGGCGATCTGGCGCTGGTCCTTGATGATCGCGGGGGCGTATTGCCGGAAATGATGCGTCTGGCCCGCCATCGGCCCCAGGCCGCCGACCTGCCAGAACAGCCATTGGTCGACCTCGGCCTTGCCGCGCAGGTCGTGCGGATAGAATTTCCCCGTCTTGGCGCCGAGATACTGCAGGATGGCCCCGGACTCGAAGATCGACAGGGGCATGCCGTCCGGGCCGTCAGGATCGACGATGGCCGGCATCCGGCCGTTCGGGCTGATGGCCTGGAAAGACGGGGCGAACTGCTCTCCCGCGCCGATGTTCACCGGCTTCATCTCATAGGGCAGGCCCATCTCCTCCAGGGCGATGGAGACCTTCCAGCCGTTGGGCGTGGGCCAGTACCAGAGTTCGATCGGACGGGTCATGCGGGCTCCTGGAACAGCAGGCCCTCAGGTGGGCGCTGCGCCGCCCGCGCACAACAGCGAACCTGACAACCGCGTTCAGGGTCGGTTCATCGGCCGCGGCCGAGCTTGAGGAAATGATTAACGGCGGTAAACCATTTCCGCCCACGCTGGAGAGACGATCATGAACCGCTTCACGAAGGCCGCCGTGCTGGGGTTGGTGCTGGCCACCGCCGCCCCGCTGGCCGCTGAAGCCCAGAGCCGGAACGACCGCCGCGAATATCGCCAGGACCGCCGCGACGACCGGCAGGACCATCGGCGCGAACGCCGGGACGATCGTCGCGACTACCGCAACGGCCAGTACGACAACCGCCGCGAATATCGCCAGGATCGCCGGGACGACCGCCGCGACTATCGCGCCGAACGCCGCGACGACCGGAATGACTACCGCCGCGACCAGCGCTGGGATCGGAACAACAACAACTGGTGGCGCGGCCGGGACGACTTCCGCGACTACCGCGGAGCCCGCAACGGCTACTGGTACGCGCCGAGCTACGGCTACTACCGGGTCGAGCCGCGCTACTACAATCAGCGCTGGTCGCGCGGCGGCTATCTGCCGCCGGCCTACCGCAGCTACTACGTCCGCGACCCGTATGTGTACGGCCTGGGTCCGGCGCCGCGCGGCTATCGCTACGTCCACGCCGGCAATGACATCGTCATGATCGCCATCGCCACGGGTCTGATCGCCAGCGTTCTGTACGGCGCCTTCTAGGAACCGTTGATCGTTCGAAAGCGCCCCGCCGATTTCGATCGGCGGGGCGTATTATGTCCGCGAATTAATCCAGCGAGCTTGGCCGTTCAGTCACGGTTCATCGGCCGGGCGCGACCTTTGCATCAAGCCGTCTGACAGGGACGTGCGGGGAAGATACGAGAATGAAACGCTCACTCATGATGGCAGCGGCCGTGGCGGCCTTCGCCGTGCCCGCAGCCGCGCCGCTGACCGCCCTGGCCCAGGACGGCGAACCGTCCGGCGGCCGCCGGGGCGCCGCGCGCCAGAACGGCGGCGAGGAACGCGGCGACCGCGCCGCCCAGGCCGAAGCTCCGCGCCAGGAACGACAGGAGCGGCAGGAACGCCGCGAGGAACGCCCGCAGCCGACCGAGAACCGCGAGCAGCGCCGCGAGGAGCGGCGCGAAAACCGGCAGGACGCCGGCGGCTCCCAGACGGCGAGCGATCCGGCCCAGCCCGTGTTCCGCAACCGGCAGGACGTCCGGGACGCCCTGGCCGCCGACGAGCGGCGGATCCGGAACGAGCAGCGTCAGGAACGGCGGGAAAACCGGTCCGACGGGACCAGCCGCCCGGAACAGCCGCGCGACCCGAACCAGCCCGTGTTCCGCAACCAGCAGGACATCCTGGACGCCCGGGCGCGGGAGGCTCGCCAGAATCGTCGCAACGGCCAGGGCGGCCAGGGCGACCGGGACGGGCGGCGCGACGGTCAATGGGACGGTCGCAATGGCCAGGGCGACCGGGACGGGCGTCGGGATGGTCAACGGGACGGCCGCGACGGCCGTCAGGACCGTGGCGACCACAACGGCGACCGCCGCGACCGGCACGAGTACCGGGAGTTCCGCCAGCGCTTCAACAGCGACTCCTGGCGCCGCAACTGGAACCGCAGCCACCGGTCCGACTGGTGGCGCCACGACCGGCGTTTCCGGGGTTACAGCGGCCTGCGCGTCGGCTTCTATTTCGCGCCGAACTACGGCTACTACCAGGTGCCGCGCAACTACTGGGGCCAGCGCTATTACGAGGGCCAGTTCCTGCCCTCGATCTTCTGGCGCTACCAGATCAACGACTGGCGCACCTACGGCCTGGGCTATCCGCCCGAGGGCACGCGCTGGGTGCTGGTGGACAACCACATCTATCTGATCGACGCCTACGACGGCTACATCATCGACGTGATCTACGACGCCTGGAGCTGGTAGTTCGTCAGCCCACGGAAGAAGCGCCGCCCGATCTCCCGATCGGGCGGCGTTTTCGTGTTCGGATGGAAGGTTGCGGCGGCGCGCCCGACGCGCCAGAACCGGGCGCATGACCGACGCGGCGATCAGCGACAAGACACGCGGCGAGGAAGTCCCCTCTTCCCGCGCTCCGCAGCTGCGCCTGTCGGAAGGGCTGATGACGTCGCCCGGGCGCTTCTTCAACCGCGAGATCTCGTGGCTGGCCTTCAACGGCCGGGTGCTGGAAGAGGCCGCCAATCCGGCCCACCCCCTGCTGGAGCGGCTGCGCTTCCTGTCGATCTCGGCCAATAACCTGGACGAGTTCTTCATGACCCGCGTGGCCGGTCTCAAGGGCCAGGTCCGCGAGCGGGTGCGGGTCCTGTCGGCGGACGGCCTGACGCCCGCTGAACAGCTGGACAAGGTCAATGTCGCCGCCGGCGCCCTGATGGCCGAGCAGCAGCGGCGCTGGCGCAAGCTGCGCAAGGAACTGACCGCCGCCGGCATCGAGGTCGTCGACGCCGACAGGATCACCAAGACCGAGCGCGAGCGGCTGGAACCCGAATTCCTCAACCAGCTGTTCGCCGTGCTGACGCCGATGGCGATCGACCCGGCGCACCCCTTCCCCTTCCTGCCCAACCTCGGCTTCTCGCTGGCGCTCAAGCTCAAGCGGCGCTCGGACAACCGCACCCTCTATGCGCTGGTGCCCGTGCCGACGCAGGTGAAGCGGTTCTGGCCGCTGGCCACCGACGGCCGCTCCACCCCCGGCCGGAAGCGCTACGTCAGCCTCGAAAGCCTGCTGACCCTGTTCATCGACCATCTGTTCCCCGGCTGCGACGTTCTGGAGCGCGGCGTCTTCCGCCTGATCCGCGACAGCGACATCGAGATCGAGGAAGAGGCCGAGGATCTGGTCATGGAGTTCGAGGAGGCGCTGAAGCAGCGTCGCCTGGGCTCGGTCGTGCGCATCAAGATCGAGGCGTCCATGCCGGACGACCTGCGCCACTTCATCACCAACGAACTGGACGCCGCGCCGCAGGACACCGTCCTGGTCGCCGGCATGCTGGGTCTGGCCCAGGTCGCCGACCTGATCCCGTCCGGCCACCCGGATCTGAAGTTCAAGGGATACGAGCCGCGCTACCCCGAGCGGGTGCGCGACAACGGCGGCGACATCTTCGCGGCGGTCCGCGAGAAGGACATGCTGATCCACCACCCGTTCGAGAGCTTCGACGTGGTGGTCCAGTTCCTGCGTCAGGCCGCGCGCGACCCCAATGTCATCGCCATCAAACAGACGCTGTACCGCACCTCCAAGGACAGCCCCATCGTCGCCGCCCTGATCGAGGCGGCCGAGAACGGCAAGAACGTCACCGCCCTGGTCGAGATCAAGGCGCGCTTCGACGAGGAGGCCAACCTGCGCTGGGCCCGGGCGATGGAGCGCGCGGGCGTCCACGTCGTCTTCGGCTTCGTCGAATGGAAGACCCACGCCAAGCTCAGCGTCGTCGTGCGCCGCGAGGGCGAGGCCCTGCGCACCTACTGCCATTTCGGCACCGGCAACTACCACCCGGTCACGGCGCGGGTTTACACCGACCTGAGCCTGTTCAGCTGCGACCCCGTCCTGGCCCGCGACGCCTCGCGGGTGTTCAACTACATCACCGGCTACGCCCAGCCGGACGAACTGGAGGCGCTGGTCGTCTCGCCGCTGAACATGAAGACCACGCTGATCGACCTGATCGGCAAGGAGATGACGGCGGCGGCGCAGGGCAAACCCGCCGCCATCTGGGCCAAGATGAACTCCCTGGTCGATCCCGAGGTCATCGACGCCCTGTACCGCGCCAGCCAGTGGGGCGTGCGCATCGAGCTGATCGTGCGCGGCATCTGCTGCCTGCGCCCCGGCGTCGAGGGCCTGTCCGAGAACATCCGGGTCAAGTCGATCGTCGGCCGCTTCCTCGAGCACGCCCGCATCGTCGCCTTCGCCAACGGCCGCGATCTGCCCCACAACAAGGCCAGGGTGTTCATCTCCTCGGCCGACTGGATGAACCGGAACCTGGACCGCCGGGTCGAGCTTATGACCCCCGTGCTGAACGCGACCGTCCACGACCAGGTGCTGGACCAGATCATGGTCGCCAATCTGAAGGACGACGCCCAGAGCTGGGTCCTGTCCTCCGACGGCGCCTATCAGCGCGTCCAGCCCGCCGATCCGGAGCGGCCGTTCTCGGCGCACAAATACTTCATGACCAACCCCAGCCTGTCGGGCCGCGGCCGCAAGGTGAAGACCCTGCCCGGCCAGCTTTCCTACGAGCCCTCGCGGAAGAAACGCTGATGCCCGAGGCCCTGCTGTCGGCCATCGGCGCGCCGCGCGACGTCGCGGCCATCGACATCGGCTCCAACTCCGTCCGTCTGGTCCTGTACCGGCTGGAAGGCCGCGCCATCTGGACGGTGTTCAACGAAAAGGTCCTGGCCGGTCTGGGCCGCGATCTGGCGGCGACGGGCCGGCTGTCGGTCGAGGGTTCGGCCCAGGCGCTGACCGCCCTGAAACGGTTCGCCGCGGTCGTCGAGGGCGTGCGCCCGGCCATGGTCTTCGTCGCGGCCACCGCGGCGGTGCGGGAGGCGGCGGACGGCCTGGAGTTCTGCGAGAAGGTCGCGGCCGAGACCGGCCTGCAGATCCGCGTCCTCTCCGGCGAGGAGGAGGCCCGCTATGCCGCCCTCGGCGTCCTGGCGGGAATCCCGGACGCCGACGGGGTGGCCGGCGACCTCGGCGGCTCCAGTCTGGAACTGGTCCGGCTTGCGGACGGCAAGGTCGAGCGCGGCGTGACCCTGCCGCTGGGCCCGTTCTCCTTCGCCGACGAAGGGCCGTTCGACGCCGACCGGCTGCGCAAGGCGATCGCGACGCGGCTGGAAACCGCCGCCGGCTTCAAGGCCGACACCCTCTACGCCGTCGGCGGAGCCTGGCGGACCCTGGCGCAGGTTCACATGGAGATGAACGGCTATCCGCTGCGCATCGTGCACCAGTACGCCATGCCCGCCGACGAGATGCTGGCGACCGCGGCGCTGATCGCCCGGGCGTCGAAGGCCGCGCTGGAGAAATGGCCGGGCGTGTCGAAGAAGCGCTCCGAAACCCTGCCCCACGCCGCCCTGGTGCTGGAAGGACTGGTCCAGCGGCTGGGCCTGAAACGCGTCGTCGTCTCGGCCTGGGGCGTCCGCGAAGGCCTGCTGTACGAGGCGCTGGAGCCCGAGATCGCCGCGGCCGATCCCCTGCTGGCCGGGTCGTCCGCCCTCGGCGCGCGCCAGGGCATTTCACCGACCCTGCCCGGCGCCCTGAAAGGCTGGATCGCCCCCCTGCTGGCGGCCATGCCCGTGACCTTCGACAAGGCGCGTGACGACGTGCTGGCCGACGCCGCCTGCCGGCTGGCGGACCTCGGCGCCCGGCTGCATCCCGACCACCGCGTCGAACTGGCCTTCGACCAGGTCCTGCGCGCGCCGGTGCCCGGCCAGACCCATGCGGAGCGGGCCTATCTGGCGGCGGCGGTCAACGCCCGCTACGGCGGCCCCGCGGCGACCCCCGAGCCGCAGACGGTGGCGCGGCTGCTGACCGAGGAACAACGGCTCGCCGCGCGCGCGCTCGGGCTGGCCATCCGGCTGGCCTGCGATCTGTCCGGGCGCGCGCCGCAGCTGCTGGCCAACGCCCGCGCCGATGTGAAGAACGGCTCGCTCGTGCTGACGGCGTCCGACGGCTACGCCGACGTCCTGCTGGGCGAGCAGACGCGCCGGCGCGGCAAGGCAGTGGCCGAGGCCATGGGTCTGAAGCTGGACATCCGCAACGGCGGCTGAGCGGCCGTCAGTCGCCCAGCCACCAGCGTAGTTTCACGTCGCGCACCGTCTGCCCGGCGGCGGTCAGGGTTCCGGTCACGACCACGCCGTCGTCCCCGAGGTTGCGGCGCGAGGTCGCCAGCGCGCCCTGGTCGATCCGGCCCTCGAAGCGCACCGGGCCCATCTCAGGCGAGGTTCCCTCGAATTCGATCCGGTCGTCGGACACGGCGTAGCGGGTCGGCAGGACAAGCGCCTTGATGCTGCGGGTCGGGCCCACCTCGACTTCCACCATGGGGCTGGTCGCGTCGCTGAATTCGACCATGACCGGGGCGAGGGTGGCCGCCGTGTTCGCGCCGGTCCATTCTCCGAACTCGGTGTCCTGTCCGATGAAGAGGTAATCGAGCACCCATTTGCCGATGCGGATCTCGCTGGACGAGACGTAGTAGCCCGACACATCCGAGGCGGCGGCGTAGGTATAGGCCGAGGCAGACGGGGCCGCCGGCGCATCCGCCGGTTCGGCGGGCCGCTCGCAGGCCGCAGCGGCCAGCACGGCGAAGACGGCGGCGAGAGTTCTGATGCGCATGGGTTCCTCCGGACACAACCGGAGCACGCGCCCGACCGGCTGTCGAGCTTTAGCGATCCAGCGCCGCGTCCAGGGCCCGGAACGAGGTGATCGACAGCTCGGTCGCGCTGATGAAGACCGAGGGCGTGATCCGCTCGAAATCGTCCGACGGGCGGTGATAGTCGGGGTGATAGTTCACGCCCAGATACAGGAACGGGATCTGCGCCTTGTAGAAGGCGGCGTGGTCCGAGGACTCGACCCAGTTGTCCTCGCCCGTGTCCTGGGGCGTGTCCTTGCCGAAGGCCAGGGCGACGGCGCCGTTGGCCTGTATGCCTTCCAGAACCGTGCGGAAATAGGGGTTCTGGTAGGTGCCCGTGACCCACAGCTTGCCGTCGGTCTCGGCGCGGGCGGTCATGTCGAAATTCAGGTTCATGGCGATGGATTCGAGCGGCACCGGCGGGGCCTCGACGAAATGTTTCGCGCCCAGCAGCCCGCGCTCCTCGCCGTCCAGGGCGACGATCAGCACGCTGTGTTCCGGCGCCTGACGCTTCAGTTCGGCGGCCAGGGCCAGCATGGTGGCGACGCCGGAGGCGTTGTCGTCGGCGCCGTTGAACACCTGTCCCTCGGCGTTGACGCCGACGTGGTCGTAGTGGGCGGTGACGACGATGTAGCGGTCGGCCACGCGCGTGCCGGGGATCAGGCCGATGACGTTGACGCCGTTGAAGGTCTTCGGGCCCGCGCGGGTGCGGCCCTGCATCTCCCACGGCTGCAGCCGGCCCATGGGCGGGGCGACGACGCCGAGGCCGTCCAGCCGTCCGACGATGTAGTTGCGCGCCCTCTCGCCGCCCGGCGCGCCCGTGTCGCGGCCCTGCATGTCGTCGGCGGCGAGGATCCGGACGTCCTCCAGCAGCCGGGCGTGCATGGCCGAAGGGGCCGGGGGCGCGACGGCGACAGGGGCGGCCGGCGTGACCGCGCAGGCCGAGAGGAACAGCGCCGCCACGAGGGGCGACAGGGCGGCGAGGCGGACGTGCGGCATGGGGAGCTCCGGGATTCGGCGCAACGCTAACGGGGCGCGGCGGCGCTGTCAGATTAACTCGCCGTCATTCCGGGCGTTCGGCGGCAATAAACCGGCGCTTCCCGAAAGCCGCCCCTCGAAAGCGGCATGGGGCCGATGCTAGAACGGCGGCTGGATTCCTTCCGGCGAGCCGCGCATGTCCGAGACCCCCGTCGATCAGCTGACCGAGTCCGCCGCGCGCGAGGAACTCGACCGGCTGGCCGCCGAGCTGGCCCGGCACGACGCCCTGTATCACCGTCAGGACGCGCCCGAGATTTCCGACGCCGACTATGACGCCCTGAAGCGCCGGGCGCTGGAGATCGAGGAGCGGTTCCCCGACCTGACCACCCCCGCCTCCCCGTCGCAGGTCGTCGGCGCCGCCGGCTCCAGCCAGTTCGCCCCGGTGCGGCATGGCGTGCCCATGCTGTCGCTGGACAACGCCTTCGACGCCGCCGAGGTCGCCGACTTCGTGGCCCGCATCCGCCGGTTCCTGAAGCTGTCGGCCGACGAACACATCGCCTTCGTGGCCGAGCCCAAGATCGACGGCCTGTCGGCCAATCTCCGCTACGAGAAGGGCGTGCTGATCACCGGTGCGACCCGCGGCGACGGGCGCACCGGCGAGGACGTCACCGCCAATCTGCGCACCATCGCCGACATCCCGCAGACCCTGTCCGGCAAGGGCTGGCCCGACGTCATCGAGGTGCGGGGCGAGGTCTACGCCTCCAACGACGGTTTCGACGCCTTCAACGCCGCCGCCGAGGCCGAGGGCTCGCGCACCTACGCCAACCCGCGCAATTTCGCCGCCGGCTCGCTGCGCCAGAAGGATCCCGCGATCACGGCGAAACGGCCGCTGCGCTTCTTCGCCTATGCCTGGGGCGAGGTTTCGGCGCCCTTCGCGGAGACGCAGGCGGGCGCGCTCGAGGCCCTGACGGCCTGGGGTTTCCAGGTCAATGCGCGGTCCCGGCGCGTCGAGGATGCGGACGGCCTGCTGGCGCTCTACGAGGGTCTGCAGCGCGACCGCGCCGGGCTCGGCTATGACATCGACGGCGTGGTCTACAAGGTCGACCGGCTGGACTGGCAGTCCCGCCTCGGCTTCGTCGCCCGCACCCCGCGCTGGGCCATCGCCCACAAATTCCCCGCCCAGCAGGCGACCACCGTGCTGGAAGGCATCGACATCCAGGTCGGGCGCACCGGCTCGCACACGCCCGTCGCCCGGCTGCATCCGGTCACCGTCGGCGGCGTGGTCGTGCGCAACGCCACCCTGCACAACGCCGACGAGATCGCCCGGCTGGACGTCCGCCTCGGCGACACCGTGACCCTGCAGCGCGCGGGCGACGTCATCCCCCAGATTCTCGGCGTCGTGGACCCGGACCGTCCCGGCCGCGGCGAGCCGTGGGCGTTCCCGCACATCTGCATCTGCCCGCTGAAGACGGCGCTGGTGAAGGAGACCAACGCCTCGGGCGTCGAGAGCGTGGTGCGCCGCTGCACCGGCGAACTGGCCTGCCCCTTCCAGCGCATCGAACACCTCAAGCATTTTGTCAGCCGACGCGCCTTCGACATTGAAGGTCTTGGTGAAAAACAGCTGATCGCCTTCCATGAGCGCGGCTGGATCAACCAGCCTGCCGACATCTTCCGCCTCGCCCGCGACGCGGAGAAGCTGGACGCCCTGCGCGCCGAGGACGGCTATGGCGAGACCAGCGTGCGCAATCTGGTCGCCGGCATCGACGCCCGCCGCACCATCTCGCTGGACCGGTTCATCTACGGCCTCGGCGTGCGCGACATCGGAGAGCAGACCTCCATCGTCCTGGCCCGCGCCTTCGAGACCTGGCCCGCCTTCGAGGCCGCCTGCCTCGCGGCCGCGCAGGGCATTCCGAGCGAGGACTGGGTCCGGCTGAACGAGGCCCACGCCGTCTCGCCGCGCGTGGTCGCGACCCTCGCCGAGGCCGCGCCGCCCGCCGCCGATCCCTGGCCCGAAGCCCCGATCGACCAGAAGATCGCCCTCGCCTTCCCCGGCCTCGCCGCCCCCGCGCGACGCGGTCTGGCGTCCCTCGCCGACGACTGGGCCGGTCTGGTCCGGCTGGCCGAGGTGGCTCGCAACGAAGGCCCGTCGGAAGGCCTCGGCCAGATCGCAGGCGTCTCCGGCGTCGGCCCGGTGGCCGCCCGGGCCCTGGCCCTGTTCTTCCGCGAGAACCACAACCGCGCCATGGTCGACGCCCTCGTCGCTGAACTGGACCGCATCGAGGACGCCGAGAAGCCCAGGTCTGACACCGCCGTCGCCGGAAAGACCGTCGTCTTCACCGGCGCCCTCGAACGCTTCACCCGTGACGAGGCCAAGGCGCGCGCCGAAAGCCTCGGGGCCAAGGTGTCCGGCTCAGTGTCGAAGAAGACCGACTATCTGGTGGCCGGCCCCGGCGCGGGCTCCAAGATGGCCGACGCCCTCAAGCACGGCGTGAAGGTGCTGACCGAGGACGAATGGCTGGCCCTGATCGCCTGACTTGATCGCGACGCCGGGCCGGTCTATTTAACACATCGGTTAAATGAAGATCGCGAGGCCGCCATGGCGAAGACCGATTTCCACACCGTCGATGACTATTTCGCCACCCGCTCCGAAGACGAACGCGCCGTCCTGCTGGAGATGCAGCGGGCCATCCTCTCGGCCGTGCCCGAGGCGGAACCGGTGATCAGCTATCAGCTGCCCGCCTACAGGGCTGACGGCTGGATCTTCTACATCGCGGCCTTCGCCAACCACTTCACCCTGTCCTGTCCGCCGCCCTTCTTCGAGGGTTTCAGCGAAGAGCTCTCCGCCTATGCGGTCTCGAAATCCGCGGTCCGGTTTCCCAAGGACCGGCCGGTCCCCTACGCCCTGATCTCGGAGATGGCGAAGGTCCGGGCGCGTCAGAACCGCGAACGGGCGGCGAAGAAGACGGGCTGAAACGATCGTTTCCCGCTTCATCAATAAATAATCCCGCCGGGTTTCAATGGCTTCATGCCCAGTACCCTTGTCGCTGACGGGGTGGACGCACGGCCCAGCGTCGAGCGCTTTTCCACCCACGAGCTGGGACCCGTCCTAGAGCGGTTCCGGGCTTCCGGCATGCTCGCGGAAGGCCGGATCAACCTGATCGGTCTGGACGCCATCGCCGAACGGCTCGGCGACAAGTGGAACGCCCGCCAGGAACAGATCTACGACCACGTCGACCGCACCCTGACCCGCCATCTTGAAGGCGGCGGCTTCTTCCAGCGCGTGTCGCCGACCGACTATCTGGTCGTCCAGCCGGCGCTGGGAAAATTCAGCGGCCAGGTCTCCTGCCTGAGATATCTGCGTGAGCTGCTGAATCATTTCCTCGGCGGGGCCGCGCCCGAGGCCATCGACGTGCTGGAAGTCACCAGCCTGAGCGGCGGACGCATCTTCGCCGCCGAAATCGACCGCGCCCATGCCGTCAGGGCCGCGAAGACCGAGCCCCCCGTCGTCCCGGCGGAACCGGAAGACGTGCTTCCGCCGCCCGACAACCCCTTCATTTCCGGGGACGGCCGCTCCCTGAAGGTGTCCTGCCATCTGGAGCCGGTGTTCGAGCTCAAGGGCTTTTCCCAGATCGGTTTCCGCATCGTGCGGCGGGTCCTGCGGATGCCCGGCGAGGTCGAGCTCAACACCCAGGAACTGCAGAACCTGACCACCGCCGACATCGAGAAAATCGATCTGGCGACCATCGCCCGGGGCGTCAGCCGCCTGCGTTCGGAACAGGGCAACGCCCGGCAGCCCAGCCTCTTCCTGCCGGTGTCCTGGTCGACCCTGTCCAGCCAGCGCGGGCGGGGCTCCCTGATCGCGCGGTTCAAGGAGGCGACCCAGGGCGTCGACAAGGGGCTGGTCTGCGAGATCAGCGGGGTCGAGGGCGTGCCCGGCAGCGTCCTGGCCGCCGTCACCGGCCTGATCAAGCCCTTCTGCCTGATCGTCGTCGGCAAGCTGCGCGAGGCGCCCGCCCGCGCCTCCGACGACCTGCGCGGCGTCAGGCTGCAGGGCGTCTCCTTCGAGAGCGGGCCGCATCCGCTGGACGCCGCCGACTTCTCGGTCTGGGCGGAGCGGACCGTGGGCAACGCCAGACGGGTGACCCGTTCGGTGATCATCCACGGCCTGGCCGGCCCCGAATACCTCAGCCTCGCCGGCATGGCCGGCGCCTCCCACGCCAGCCTCGGCGCCCGACGGGCCCCGCCCCCGCCGCCTCCGGCCTAGCGGTTCAGCGCCGCCCGCGCCGCCTCGGCGTAGCGATGGCCCGAGGCCGCCCCCTTCGGGAAGACCGCCTCGATCCGCGCCAGATCGTCGGGCGTCAGCACGACATCGACCGCCGCCGCATTCTCCTCCAGCGTCCGGATGCGCCGGGTGCCGGGGATCGGAACCAGGTGTTCGCCCTGCGCCAGCACCCAGGCCAGCGCCAGCTGCGCCGCCGTCACGCCCTTGTCCTTCGCGATCTCGCTGACGGCGTCCACCAGCTCGATGTTCTTCCGGAAATTCTCGCCCTGGAAGCGCGGGTTCGAGCGCCGGAAATCGTCCTCGGCCAGGTCGTCGACCGACTTGATCTCGCCCGACAGGAAGCCCCGCCCCAGCGGGCTGTAGGGCACGAAGCCGATGCCCAGTTCCTCGCAGGTCGCCAGAAGTTCGTCCTCGGGCTCGCGGCTCCACAGCGAATATTCGGTCTGCAGGGCGGTGATCGGATGCTCCGCGTGACCCCGGCGCAGGGTCTCGGGCCTGGCCTCCGACAGGCCGAGGAAGCGGACCTTGCCCTCTTCCACAAGCCGGCCCATCGCCCCGACCGTCTCCTCGATCGGCGTGTCCGGATCGACGCGGTGCAGATAGTAGAGATCGACATGATCCATCCCCAGCCGGGTCAGGCTGCCCTCGATGGCGCGGCGCACATTGGCCGGCGATCCGTCGACGGTCAGGGCGGTGCGTTCGGCGTTGTAGCCGATGCCGAATTTGGTGGCGACGAAGGCCTCGTTGCGCCGGCCGGCCAGCGCCTTGCCGACCTGGACCTCGTTGGCGTGCGGCCCGTACATCTCGGCCGTGTCGAGGAAGGTGACGCCCAGATCCAGCGCGCGGTGGATCACCGCCGTCGCCTGTCCCTCGTCCGACGCCTGGCCATAGAAGGCGGCCATGCCCATGCAGCCCAGGCCGATGGCGGAAACCTCAGGGCCCGAACGGCCCAGCGTGCGCGTCTTCATCCAGCGCTCTCCTTGAAATGTGGGGGGCCGGCGACGCATCCGCCGACCCTTCGGAGATGGGCGCCGTTCGGCCTTATTTCAAGGGGGCGGCCTGCGCCTTCAGCCAGTCCAGCACGGCCCCGTCGAGCAACGGCCCGACCTTGGCCAGCACCTCGGCGTGATAGGCGTCGACATAGGCGCGCTCGTCGGCGGTCAGCAGGTCGACGTCGATCAGCTTGCGGTCCAGCGGCGCCAGGGTCAGCTGTTCGAAGCCGTGCATCGGCCGCTCGCCGCCCGGGATCGGCTCGGGCGCGGTGACGACCTGCAGCGTCTCGATGCGGATGCCCCAGTGGCCCTCGCGGTAATAGCCGGGCTCGTTGGACAGGATCATGCCGGTCAGCAGCGGCTGGCTGTTGACCGCCTTGGCGATCCGCTGCGGACCCTCATGCACGCCCAGATAGGAGCCGACGCCGTGGCCGGTGCCGTGGTCGTAGTCGAACCCCTGCATCCACATCGGCAGACGCGCCATCGCGTCCAGCTGGTGCCCCGTCGTCCCGGCCGGGAAGCGCACCACGGCCATGGCGATATGGCCCTTGAGCACCAGGGTGAACATGCGGCGCTGGTCGGCGGTCGGCTCGCCCACGGCCATCGTCCGGGTCACGTCCGTCGTGCCATCCAGATACTGGCCGCCGCCGTCGACCAGCAGCAGCGAACCCTTCTCCATCCGGCGAATGGTGCGGGCCACCGGCTTGTAGTGCGGCAGGGCGCCGTTCGGACCGGCCCCGGCGATGGTGTCGAACGACAGGTCCTTCAGCGCCCCGGTCGCCTCGCGGAAGCCTTCCAGCGCCTCGGCCACCTGACGTTCGTCCGGCAGGGTCTCCTGCCCCACGGTGTCGACCCAGTGCAGGAAGCGGGTCAGGGCCGCGCCGTCGCGGATATGGGCCTGGCGCGACCCCTCGATCTCGACCGGATTCTTGGTCGCGCGCGGCAGGGTGCAGGGGTCCATGCCGCGCACCACCGCGGCGCCCGCGGCCGTCAGCCGGTCGAAATACCAGGCCGACGACTGGCCCGGATCGACCAGCACCTTGCGCCCCGACAGGGCGTCCAGCGCCCCCTCCAGCGCCTCGGGCGCCTCCAGCGTCACCGCGTCGCCCAGCCAGCCGGGCAGTTCGTTGGTCACCTTGCGCGGATCGAGGAACAGCTTCGCCGTGCCGTCGGCCTTCACCACCGCCTGCCCCAGCGGCAGGGGCGTGCGGATCACGTCGCCGCCGCGGATGTTGAACAGCCATGCCAGCGACGCGGGCGCCGTCAGCACCGCCGCATCGGCGCCGGCCTTCGCCACCGCCTCGCCGATGCGCGCGCGTTTGGAGGCGCTGGTCTCCCCGGAATAGCGGTCCTCGTGCGGCACGACCGGAGCCATCGGCTGGCCGGGCCGCTCTTCCGCCCAGGCGAGGTCCAGCGGATTGGGCTGGACGGGTTTGAGTTCGGCGCCGGCCTTCGCCGCCGCCCGTTTCAGCGTCGCCAGGGCGTCGGGGCTGTGCAGGCGCGGATCATAGCCGATCACCGCCCCCTTCGGCGCGCGCTCCAGATAGCTGGCCACGCCGCCGTTCTCGAGCTCGAGGATTTCGAACTGCCCCGCATCGACCTGGGCCCGGACCTGCACGGTGTAGCGGCCGTCGGCGAAGACGGCGGCGCGGTCCTTCATGACCACGCCCGCCCCGGCCGAGCCGGTGAAGCCGCTGACCCAGGCCAGCCGGTCGTTGGCGGCGGGCAGATATTCGTTCTGGTGCTCGTCCTCGTGCGGGACCAGCAGGCCGTCGAGGCCCTGCTCGGCCATTTTCGCGCGGACGCGGGGAAGGTGTTTCGCCCCGAAGGACGGATCGGTGGTTTCGTCGAAGGACTGGCGCATGGTGAGCGCATAGCATCAGGCGCGCCATGATGGGGAGAGGCGAGTTTCCTTCTCCCCCTGGGGGAGAAGGTGTCCCGAAGGGACGGATGAGGGGGCAGTCAGCGGCGGCTCGCCGACAGCCAGGTCGCATCTGACATCCCCCTCATCCGTCGCGCTGCGCGCGCCACCTTCTCCCCCGGAGGGGAGAAGGAATTTCCGGGGCTAGTTCTGCGGCGCGGTCGGAGTGACCACCACAGCGCCGCCGTTCGGCGCCGGAGCGGGGACCTGCACCTCGCGCTCGATGATCACCGGCGAGGAGGAACGGGCTTCGGCGGCGCGGGCCTCGCTGGCGGCCCGGATGGCCTCGGCCTGCGAGCGGGCGGCGTCGGCGCGGGCGATGTCGACGCTGGCCTGGGCGCCGGCGACCTGACCCTGGATCAGGGCCGAGTCGGCCGCGGCCTGGGCGGCGGCTGCGTCAGCCTGGGCCTGCAGCAGCGCCTCGTCGGTCTGCGGCGCGGCGCCGCGCGAGAACAGGATCCACAGCACGGCGATGATCACCAGTCCGCCGAGGATGCCGGCGATCCACCAGCCGGTGTTGTTGGCCTCGCGCACGACCGTGGTCTCGACGGTTTCGGTATGCAGCGGCGCGGCGTTGGTCGTCACGGTCTCGGTGTATACCGTCTCGACGGGCGGTACGCGGTTCGGATCATTCGGGTCGTAGTGGGTCACAAGGCAGTCCTCCAATGAACTGCCGCAACGGTTGCGCCCCGCGCCTGTTCCGCCGTTAACCCACCCGTCTCAGAACCAGGGCGCTCCAGGCGTCGCGATGGATGCGCCGTTCGAGGATGAAACCGCGCGACAGATAGGCCGCCGACACGCGCCGCTCCTGCGTCCGCAGCAGGCCCGACAGGATGGCCACGCCGCCCAGGCTC
>NZ_JAKFEB010000245.1:0-17027 GCF_036677305.1 Brevundimonas sp.
ACTGGGCATGAAGCTGTTGAACAAGGTCCAGGCCGACTTCGACGAGGTCGCCAAGGTCGAATACGCGCCGCGTATGGAAGGCCGCCAGATGATCATGATCCTCGCGCCGAAATAGGCCCGACGATTTCAGGATTGCAGAACGCCCCGACCGGGAACGGCCGGGGCGTTTTCGTATCCGCCGCGACAGGCTAAGGCTGGACCATGAGCCAGACCGAGCCGTCGTACGTGAAGCCCCGGGCGCCGGCCCTGATGGTGCTGTTCCTGACCGTCTTCATCAATCTGGTCGGCTTCGGACTGGTCGTGCCGCTGCTGCCCTTCTTCGCCCAGACCCTCGACGCCGAAGCCTGGCAGATCACCCTGATGTTCTCGGCCTATTCGCTGGGCCAGTTCTTCGCCGAGCCGTTCTGGGGCCGGTTGTCGGACCGGATCGGGCGAAAGCCGGTCCTGCTCATGACCCTCGTGGCCAACGCCGTCGGCTATCTGGCGCTGGCCTTCGTGCCGGACATCTGGCTGGCCATCGCGGTGCGGCTGTTCACAGGGCTCGGAGCCGGGAACATCTCCACGGTCCAGGGCTATATCGCGGACGTCACCCCGCCGGCCGAGCGGGCAGGGCGGATGGGCATGATCGGCGCGGCCTTCGGCCTGGGCTTCATCGTCGGGCCGGGACTGGGTGGAATCCTGACCCAGCCGCAGCTTGGCCAGCTCGGCTATCAGCTGCCGATCTTCGTGGCCTCGGGTCTGGCGCTCCTGGCCGCCGTCGGCGTGGTCCTGTTCCTCAGGGAGAGCCGTGCGAAGGCTGATCCGGCCGCGCCCCGACCCGCCTTCCTCGCCGGCCTGCGGGACGCGCGGGCCAATCCGGTGGTGTCGCGCGTCCTGATGGTCACCCTGATCTATATGGCGGGCTTCTCCGCCATGGAGAGCGTGTTCGGCCTGTGGGCCGAGAGCCGCTACGCCTGGGGCGCCCGCGAGGTCGGTCTCAGCTTCATGGTCGTCGGCATCGTCTCGGCCGTGAACCAGGGCGTGCTGACGGGACGGCTGGCGCGCCGGTTCGGCGAGACGCGGGTGCTGGCGACGGGAATGCTGCTGTTCGGAGCCTCGCTGGTCGCCCAGGTGCTCGCCCCTGTGGCGTGGTTCCCCGCCTTCACCCTCGATCTCGGCGCCGTGACCCTGCCGATCGTGCAGGGCTGGATCATTCCCATGATCATGGCGATCGGGGCCTGCGGCATGTCGCTGGCCATGCCGAACATCTCGGCGATGATCAGCCGCGCCACGCCCCCGGACCGGCAGGGGGCCATGCTGGGACTGAACATGGCCTCGGGCTCGATCGCGCGGATCTTCGGGCCGATGTTCGCCGGGGCGCTGTTCTCCGGCGTTGGCCACGACTGGCCCTTCCTGGTCGGCGCCGCCCTGACGGTTCCCGCGGCCGTGATGGCCATCAACGCCGGCCGCGCGCTGCGGCGCGGACAGGCCGCGGCGGCGGCCGTTGCGGAGGCCGCTCGCTAGACTCCGCTTGCGTTTGAGCGCCGGCTGGCCTAGAAGCCGCGCCTTCGCGTACCGAACTGCCGGGCGAACAGGCATGCCTGGGCAGTTCTCATCAGGGTTCCCATTCTGACGGCTCACAAGGTCCGACGAACTGGTAACCCACTCAAAAAGAGAGTGAAAATGCCGAAACTTAAGACGAAGTCGGGCGCCAAGAAGCGCTTCAAATTCACGGCCACTGGCAAGGTAAAGGCCGGCGTTGCTGGCAAGCGTCACCGCTTGATCAGCCACAACAGCAAATACATCCGCCAGAACCGCGGCACCTCGGTCATGGCCGACGCCGACGCCAAGAAGATCAAATCCTACATGCCGTACGCCTGATCGGCGCGCGCTGTTCGACTGATCTCCACGCATTGAATTTGAAAGGATAGCGACATGGCTCGCGTCAAACGGGGCGTAACGTCCCACGCCAAGCACAAGAAGGTTCTCAAGCAGGCCAAGGGTTTCTACGGCCGCCGCAAGAACACCATCCGCACGGCCAAGGCCGCCGTCGATCGCGCCGGGCAATACGCCTACCGCGACCGCCGCAACAAGAAGCGTTCGTTCCGCGCCCTGTGGATCCAGCGCATCAACGCCGCCGCCCGTCTGGAAGGCTTCACCTATTCGCAGTTCATCCACGGCCTCGGCGAAGCCGGCATCGAACTGGACCGCAAGGTCCTGGCCTCGATGGCCGCTGACGAAGCCGCCTTCAAGGCGATCGCCGACAAGGTCCGGGACGCGCTGAAGACCGCCTGATAGCGGGTCTGACGCACAGCTTTCGAAACGCCCGCTCCGGTCTCCGGGGCGGGCGTTTTCGTTTCTGCCGCGAACGGATAGGCTCGACGGATGTTCGCACGATCGATCCTCGCGGCGCTCGCCGCCTGCCTGCTGTCGACGCCCGCATGGGGGCAGAGCCGGGCCGTGGCCGTCACCTTCGACGACCTGCCGTACCAGGCGGCGGACGCCGAGCTTTGCGATCCGGCCCGGGCGATGGCGCTCACCGAGGGCTTTGTCGACATGCTCCGGCCCCTGGAGAGCCGGGCGGCCGTGTTCGTCAACGAGGGCAAGGTCTGCGAAGCGCAGAGAGCGACCCTGCTGCCGGCCTTGCTGGGTGTCTGGCTCGATGCGGGGCTCGACCTCGGCAACCACACCGCGACCCACATCAATATCCATCGCAGCACGGTGGAGGCGTATCTGGCCGACGTCGACGCGGGCGCTCCCGCCAGCCGGGCGGCTCTGGCGGCGCGCGGCCGGTCGCTGCGATTCTTCCGCCATCCCTACCTGTTCACGGGCGAGACCCCGGAGAAGAAGGCCGCTATCGCCGCGGGTCTGGGGGAGCGGGGCTATCAGGTCGCGCCCGTGACGATCGACAACAACGACTGGATGTTCGCCGCCGTCTATCGCAGGGCCGAGGCCGCGGGAGATGAGACCCTGAAGACCCGGATCGGCGAGGCCTACGTCGCCCACATGACCGCGGTGCTGGATCACTGGGAGCCGTACAGCGCCGAACTGACCGGCGGGCGCGAGCCGGCGCAGGTGCTGCTGCTCCACGCCCATACGCTGAACCGCGACTGGTACCCCCGGATTCACGCCCTGTATCTGGCGCGGGGCTATCGCTTCGTGACGCTGGACGAGGCGCTGGCCGATCCCGTCTATGCCCATGCGGACGACTATGTGCGGGCCAACGGCGTCTCGTGGCTGCACCGTTGGACGTTCAGCGAAGGCCGGCCGATCCGCTGGGAGCCCGAGCCGCCGAAATGGATTGTCGAGGCCTACGGAGCTCAGAACTGAGCAAGCGACGCCTGACCGGGTGACGAAACCGCTCCGGACCGCTAGACGACTGCGACCATGACCGACCTCGCCAAACTCGAACTCGACCTGATCAACGCCATCGGCGGCGCGGAGACCGCGGCGGCGGTCGAGGAATTGCGCGTCGCGTCGCTGGGCAAGTCCGGATCCATCTCCGGCCTGCTGAAGGGCATGGGCGCGCTGAGCCCCGACGAACGGCGTGAACAGGGCCCGGTCATCAACGGCCTGCGCGACCGCGTTTCGTCGGCCCTGGCCGCCCGCAAGGCCGAGCTGGAAGCCGCCGAACTGGATATCCGGCTGCAGGCCGAGCGTATCGACCTGACCCTGCCGGCCCGTCCGCGCCGCAAGGGCTCGGTGCATCCGACCATGCAGGTGATGGACGAGATGATCGCCCTGTTCGCCGACATGGGCTTCGCCGTGGCCGAGGGCCCGGACATCGAGGACGACTTCCACAATTTCACGGCCCTGAACTTCCCGCCGAAACATCCGGCGCGGGAGATGCACGACACCTTCTTCCTCAAGCCCGATCCCGAAACCGGCGAGCGCAAGGTGCTGCGCACCCACACCAGCCCCGTGCAGGTGCGGACCATGATGACGCAGAAGCCGCCGATCCGGATCATCGCGCCCGGCCGGACCTTCCGTAAGGACTCCGACGCCACCCACACGCCGATGTTCCACCAGGTCGAGGGTCTGGTCATCGACCGCGACATCCACATGGGCCACCTCAAGTGGACGCTGGAGACCTTCGTCGCCCGCTTCTTCGAGGTGGACGGCGTCGACGCCCGCTTCCGCCCGCACCATTTCCCGTTCACCGAGCCGTCGGCCGAGATGGACATCCGCTGCGACCGCTCGGGCGGCGAGCTGAAGCTGAACACCGGCGACAGCTGGATGGAGATCCTCGGCTGCGGCATGGTTCACCCCAACGTGCTGCGCAACTGCGGCATCGATCCGGACGAATACCAGGGCTTCGCCTTCGGCATGGGCGTGGATCGCCTGGCCATGCTGAAGTACGGCATTCCCGACCTGCGTCCGATGTTCGACGCCGACACCCGGTGGCTGGCCCACTACGGCTTCTCCCCCTTCGCCGCCCCAAACCCCGCAAGCGGCCTCAGTTGACCGAGACTCCCATGACCGATGTGATGTCCGAAACCTTCGGGCGCGAGATCGCCGCGCGCACCAGCTTCGAGAAGGAAGTCGTCTGGCTGCCCCTGCTCGCCGTCCATGCGATGAACGCCGGCGAGCCGGCCGTCCGGGGCAAGACCTTCACCGACTGCGTGATCCAGGGTCCGGCGCTGGTCGCGGTGCTGGACGGCGTCACCTTCGACGCCTGCAACATGGGCGCGGCCACCGATCCCCGCTCCATGCTGTTCGCACCCCAGGGACCGCGTCTGGTCGGGGTCATCGGCCTGCAGGACTGCCGCTTCGTGCGCTGCCGTTTCGTCCAGATCGCCTATACGGGGTCGCCCGATTTCCTCGAGGAAATGAGCACCCGACTGAGCGGCAAGGGAAACCCCGGCTGATGGCCTATACGCCGATCAACCGCCCCGTACGCGTGGCGACCGACCTGAAATCCATGGTCTTCGAGGACGTGGATATCAGCCTGTTCGAACTCTATGCGGCCGTCGTCGGCGGCTCCCACCCCGGCATGATCGAGGGACGCACCTTCCGCCGCTGCCGTCTGCAGGGCCCGGCCATCGTGCTGGTCTCGTCGGGCGTCACCTTCGACGACACCAATTTCGGCGACAGCGGCGGCGACATCCGCAACCTGCTGCTCCAGCCGATGGGAGCGCGGGCGCTCGGAACCTTCCCGCTGCGCGACTGCGCCTTCGAGAACTGCGAGTTCTACAACGTCGGCTTCACCGGGTCGAAGCAGACTCTCGATATGCTGGCGGGCGTGCAGGCAGGTCCGGGAGCCGCGGCGTGAAATTCACTCTCTCCTGGCTGAAGGAGCACCTCGACACCGACGCCGACATCGCGGCCGTGGCCGACGCCATGACCATGGCGGGGCTGGAAGTCGAGGAGGTCCACGATCCGATCGCGGCCCTGGCGCCGTTCACCGTCGCCCGGATCGTTTCGGCTGAACGCCACCCCAACGCCGACCGCCTGCAGGTCTGCCAGGTCGAGACCGTCGACGGGATGAAGGAGATCGTCTGCGGGGCGCCGAACGCGCGCGCCGGCCTGACGACCATCTATGCGCCCATCGGCGCCTTCGTGCCCGGACTGGGCGTGACCCTGGTCGAGAAGCCGGTGCGCGGCGTGGTCTCGAACGGCATGCTCTGTTCCGCCTCCGAGCTGGAGCTGGCCGACGAAAGCGACGGCATTCTTGAGCTGGCCGACGACCTGACGGTCGGAACGCCGGCGGCCGGCGTGTTCGGCGCCGAGCCCGTGATCGATTTCGAAGTCACGCCGAACCGGCCTGACTGGCTGGGCGTGGCCGGCATCGCGCGCGATCTCGCCGCCGCCAGCCTGGGCCAGCTGAAGACGCCGTCGGTGGTTCCGGTGGCCGGAAGCTATCCGTCGCCGATCACCGTGCGCATCGAGGCGCCGGAGATGTGCCCGACCTTCTCCGGACGGATGATCCGGGGCGTGAAAAACGGTCCCTCGCCGGAGTGGCTGCAGCAGCGGCTGACGGCGATCGGCCTGCGCTCGATCAACCGGCTGGTCGATGTCACCAACCTGATCGCCTACGACCGCTGCCGGCCCCTGCACGTCTACGACGCCGCCAAGCTGGTCGGCGGCGAGATCGTGGTGCGCGGCGGCCAGGTCGCCTCCGGCGCCGGCGAGCACGAGCATCTGATCGCCCTGGACGGCAAGACCTATACGGTCGATCCGGCCATGTGCGTCATCTCCGACGCCGCCGGCGAACGGCCCATCGGTCTCGGCGGCGTCATGGGCGGCGAGTCGACCGGCTGCTCGGACGACACCGTCGACGTCTTCCTCGAGAGCGCCTGGTTCGATCCCATCGTCACGGCCCAGACCGGCCGGACCCTGACGATCAGCTCCGACGCCCAGTACCGGTTCGCCCGCGGCGTCGATCCCGCCTTCATGGTCCCCGGCCTGGAACTGGCCACCCGCCTGATCATGGACCTGTGCGGCGGCGAGCCGTCCGAGGTCGTCGTGGCCGGGCAGGCGCTGGCCAGCCCCGCGCCCTTCGCCTTCGACCCGGCCCGCGTCGGCCAGCTGACCGGCCTGTCGCTGGACGACGACCGGATCGCCGAGATCCTGACCCGTCTCGGCTTCGAGATCGCGCGCGGCGCCTCCTGGACGGTGACGCCGCCGTCCTGGCGCCGCGATGTCGAGGGGCCCGCCGATCTGGTGGAAGAGGTCGCGCGCATCCAGGGCTTCGACGACCTGCCGTCGACCCCGCTGCCCGATCAGGGCGCGCCCTCGCGCGGCGTGCTGAACCCGCGTCAGGCCCGCGTCCGCCGCGCCCGCCGGGCCCTGGCCGCCATGGGCTATGCCGAGGCCGTCACCTGGTCCTTCACCAAACAGTCGACGGCGGCCCTCTTCGGCGGCGGCGACGACCGGCTGCTGGTCGAGAACCCCATCGCGGCCGATCTGGACTGCATGCGGCCCTCGGCCCTGCCCAACCTGATCCAGGCCGCCGCCCGCAACGCCGCGCGCGGCCACGCCGACGCCGCCCTGTTCGAGATCGGCCCCGTCTATCTGGACGACAGCCCGACGGGCCAGCGCACCGTCATCGCCGGCCTGATCGCCCCCCGTTCCGCCCGTCACTGGGGCGGGGCGGCCGAGGAGGCCCTGTTCGGCCTCAAGGGCGACCTCATGGCCCTGCTGGAAGACCTGGGCGCGCCGGTGGGCTCGCTGCAACTGGTCCAGGGCCAGAACCGCGACTGGTGGCACCCCGGCCGCTCGGCGCGCCTGCAACTGGGTCCGAAGACCGTCATGGTCGAGTTCGGCGCCCTGCATCCGCGGGTGCTCAAGGCGCTGGACGCCGACGGTCCGATGCTGGCGTTCGAGATCGTGCTGGACGCGGTTCCCGAACCGCGCGGCGCCCGGTCCAAGGCGCGCGGCCCCGCCAACCTCGCCAATCTCATGCCGCTGACGCGCGACTTCGCCTTCGTGGTCGAGGACGCCAAGGCGGCCGGCGACCTGACGCGCGCGGTGGCCGGAGCCGACAAGGCCCTGATCGCCGACGTGCGGGTGTTCGACGTCTATCGCGGGGCGGGCGTGCCCGAGGGCATGAAGTCCGTCGCGCTGGAAGTCGTGATCCAGCCGGTCGAGGCGACCCTGACCGAGGCCGAGATCGAGGCGTTGTCGGCGCGGATCGTCGCCGCCGCGGGCAAGGCCGGCGCGACGTTGCGGGCGTAGGACGGCGCCGCGGCAAGCTCTCGTTAACCTTGCCGCCGCAAGGCTGACGCAAAAGGCGGCGACGGTCCCGTTGTCCCGCCTCGCGCTGAGAGATTCGCCATGCACCGCCGCCAACTGATCCTGTCCGGTCTCGCCGCCACCGCCGGCGCCGCGGGCCTGTCCGCCTGCGCCTCGACCGGCCAGACCAGCGATCCCGCCTATCCCATCGCCTCGGACCAGCAGGCCCAGGCCTATACGGCTGACGAACTGATCGCCGCCGGTTCGCGCGAGCTGGGCATCGCGGCCGAGGCCATCGGCGGGGCCGTCGAGCGCATCTTCGCCGAACAGGGCGATCGCCCGACCGCCTATATCGCCGGCGAGGAAGGCTCGGGCGCGGCCGGCGTCGGCCTGCGCTACGGCCGCGGCGCCCTGCATATGAAGGACCTGTCGGCTTCGCAGGAAGTGTTCTGGCAGGGGATTTCGATCGGCTGGGACGTGGGCGGCAACGCCAGCCGCGTCTTCACCCTGGTCTACGGCCTGTTCCACCCCGACATGATCTATCGCCGCTATCCCGGCGTGGAGGGCTCGGCCTATCTGGTCGGCGGCCTGGGCGTGAACTACCAGCGCGCCGACGGCATCGTCCTGGCCCCCATCCGCACCGGCGTCGGCCTGCGCCTCGGCGCCAACGTCGGCACCATGGCCTACAGCCGCCAACGGAACCTGCTGCCCTTCTAGGAGGCGCTGACGTGAGCCGCGCGGCTCACGCCCTGGGCGCGTCCTCGCTTGCGATCAGGGCGTCCAGCCCCTCGCGCCAGGTTGCGTAGCGCGGCCGCCAGCCCAGTTCGGCCTTGGCGCGGGCGTTCGAGAGCCGTTTGCTGTCCAGGTAGAAGCGGCGCATCGCATCGCTGACCGACGGGTCGTGCCAGTCGACCTCGGGCGGAACCGGCAGCCCCAGCCGGCGGGCGGCGCCCTCGATAACCACATCGGCGGGAGCCGGTTCATCGTCGCACAGGATGTAGGCCGCGCCCGGCCGGGGCCGCGCCATCGAGGCGAACAGGCCCGAGACCGCGTCGTCGACATGGATGCGGTTGAACACCTGTCCCGGCTTCCTCACCAGCCGCGCGGTCCCGTCGCGCAGCCGGTCCAGCGGCGAGCGGCCGGGACCGTACAGGGCCGGCAGCCGGAACAGCTGCACCGTCAGCCCCATGCCCTGTCCCGCGTCCAGCCAGTCGCGTTCGGCCCGGACCCGCCGGGCCCCTTCCAGGCTGGCGGCGTTCAACTCGCTGTCCTCCAGCGCCCAGCCCCCGTCGCGGTCGCCGTAGACGGCGGTGGACGAGACATAGCCGATCCAGTCCGGCCAGGACCCCGACGCCGTGATCGCGGGCAGCAGCGCCTTCAGGCCGGGGCAGCCGCTGGCCTCGGGCGGGGCGGTGATCAGAATGGCCGAGGCCCCGGCGACCGCGGCGGCCAGCGCCGCCGCGTCGGCCGGATCGACGGCGACAAACCCATCGGCGGTCAGGGCGGCGCGGGTTTCAGCCTCGCGGCTGGTCAGGACCGCCCGGCCTCCCCGCCGGAGCATCTCCCGCGCGGCGGCCTGCCCCAGCCAGCCGCCGCCGAAGACCAGCAGGGAGGAGGGGGCGTCAGACATCAGGCGTTCACGCCGACCGGGCGTGGACCGGCGCCTTGGGCGGAACGGTCAGGGTGGGCTCGGTCTGCACCGCCCTGGCGCGCTTGCTGTTCCAGCTGGACACGCAGGGCACCTTGCTCAGGTCCGCGCGGTCGGCGTACCGGCGGGCGATCTCGGTCACGTCCTGCATCAGCCCTTCGGCGAGGGTGATGGGCTTGAGCCCCAGCTCGCGGAACTGGTCGTTGGCCACGACCAGTTCGTTCTCGTCGGCTTCCTGCCGCGGATTGGGGACGTTGTGGATCTCGGCCCCGGTCATGTCGGCGATCATGGCGGCCAGGTCGCGCACCCGGCGGCTTTCGGTCATCTGGTTCAGGATCTTGACCCGCTCGCCGGACTTCGGCGGGTTGGCCAGGGCCAGTTCGACGCAGCGCACTGTGTCCTGGATGTGGATGAAGGCCCGCGTCTGGCCGCCGGTCCCGTGCACGGTCAGCGGATAGCCGACCGCCGCCTGCATGAGGAAGCGGTTCAGGACCGTGCCGTAGTCGCCGTCGTAGTCGAAACGGTTGATCAGCCGCTCGTCCAGACGCGTCTCTTCGGTCTGGGCGCCCCAGACGATGCCCTGGTGCAGGTCAGTGATCCGGACGCCGTCGTTCTTGGCGTAGAACTGGAACAGCAGGGCGTCCTGCGTCTTGGTCATGTGGTAGATCGAGCCCGGGTTCGGCGGGAACAGGATCTCCTGCTCGGCCGGACCGAAGTCGGTGTCGACCGTGACCTTCAGATAGCCCTCGGGAATGCGCAGGCCGGCGGTGGTGTAGCCATAGACGCCCATGGTGCCGAGGTGCGCGAGGTGAACGTCCAGTCCGCTCTCGACGATGGCCGCCAGCAGGTGGTTGGTGGCGTTCAGATTGTTGTCGACGGTGTAGAGCTTGTGCCGGGCCGACTTCATCGAATAGGGCGCGGCCCGCTGTTCGGCGAAATGGACGACGCTGTCGGGCTTCCAGTCCTTGATCAGGGCGACGAGGCGGTCGAACTCCTTGCCGACCGTCATGTTCACGAACTCGATCGTCTTGCCGCTGACGTCCTTCCAGGCGGCGATGCGCTCGCCCATTGTCCGGATCGGGGTCAGCGACTGGACCTCAAGCTCGTTGTCGATGTTGCGCCGGCTCAGGTTGTCGACGACGCAGACATCCCAGCCTCGCGCCGACAGGTGCAAGGCCGTCGGCCAGCCGCAAAAGCCGTCGCCACCCAGAACAAGAACGCGCATTCGACCAACCCTCGTGATTGCCAGACCTGCCTAGCGGATGGCGGCGCGGGGTCAAAGCGTGACCTTGTAACGCATGGATAGGCCCGGCGGGTTCAGCCGCGACGCCGCGCCCGCCATTCCTCCCGGCTCTGGCCCCAGCGGTCGATGGTCAGCTCATGGAAGGGCGGCGGCAGGCGGGTAGGGCCCTGATTCCGCGACCCGACGCGCTCGGCCAGCCGTTGCGACGGGATGTTGTCCGGATCGATGCAGTGGATGACCTCGGTCCAGTCCAGGACATCGAAGGCGTAATCCATCGCCGCCGTCGCCGCCTCGACGCCATAGCCCTTGCCCTGGGCGTCCGGATGCAGGCCCCAGCCGACCTCGGTCCCCGGCCAGCCATGCGGTTGCCAGGGGCCGATGCGGCCGACCCATCGGCCGGTTGCGCGCTCGACCAGCGAGAACATCGAGACGCCCGTCAGGCTCCACGCCCCGGCCATGGTCATGAAGCCGCGCCAGGCCGTCGCGGCCGGCTGGGCCCCGCCGAGGAATCTCGCCGCCTCCGGATCGGCCATCATCTCGGCCCAGCGGGGAAAATCCTCCAGCGCGATGGGCCGAAGGGTCAGGCGTTCGGTTTCAAGCACCGGTCCGGTCAAAGGAGATACTCCCGCTCGAGTTCGTAGTGGCTGCCGTCGTGGGTCAGGACGCTGGAATAGAGGCCGAACCGGTCGATGCGGATCGGCGGCGAATGCAGCAGGTTGTGCCCGGCGATCCAGGCCCCGATCCGGTCCGGATTGGCGTGCGGCTTCAGATAGGCCAGCGTCAGGTGGGGACGGTATTCGCGGCGCTCGACGGCGATCCCGGCCCGTTCGGCGGCGCTGCGGGTCCGGCCGGCCAGCACGGCGAGCCGCTCATTGGGTTCGATCCCCGCCCACAGGGTCTGGGTGCGGTGGCCGTCGCCGAAGGCGCCGACGCCCTGAAGCGAGATCTCGAACGGCCCGCCCGTCGCCGCCCGCTCCAGTTCCACGGCCAGATCGTCCGCGCGGTGTCCGTCCACCTCGCCATGGAAGGTCAGGGTGATGTGCAGCTGTTCGGCGGTGCGCCATTTGGCGCCGGGCAGGCCCGTCTGGCGGCGCGCCAGCGTCTCGGCGACGTCGTCGGGAACGGCCAGGGCGGTGAACAGCCGGATCATGCGACCCTTGGTAGCGGTTGGGAACGCAGGCCCCAAGTCCGGTTTTCCTTGCGGAAGGGGCGGACCGGCCCGATATTTGTGCAAAGGCCGGGATCGCCCGGTCAGATGGAGGATCGAACTCGCCATGAGCGATTTCAGAAACGGCTATACGGCGCCCGCGACAGCCGACATGTCGGTGGACGCCGGCCTGCGCAGCTTCATGCTGGGCGTCTACAACAAGGTGGCCATCGGCCTGCTGGTGTCCGCCGTCCTGGCCTGGATCACCGGGTCGTATCCGCCGGTTCGGGACCTGATGTATCAGCTCACTCCGGACGGTCGTCTGGGCGGCTTCACCATGCTGGGCATGATCGTCGCCTTCGCCCCGCTGGTGATTCTGCTGGGCTCCAACTTCGTGATGAAGAACCCGACGTCGGGCGGCGCCAGCGCGCTGTACTGGCTGATCGTGGCCCTGATCGGCGCCTCGATGGGCACGGTGGTGCTGGTCTATACGGGCGCTTCGGTGGTCCAGACCTTCCTGATCACCGCCGCCGCCTTCGGCGCGCTCAGCCTGTTCGGCTACACCACCAAGAAGGATCTGACCGGCATCGGCAGCTTCCTGATCATGGGCGTGATCGGCCTGATCATCGCCACGGTGGTCAACATGTTCCTGCAGAACTCGATGATGCAGCTGATCATCAGCGTTCTGGGGGTCCTGATCTTCGCCGGCCTGACCGCCTATGACACCCAGCGGCTGAAGATGACCTACTACGCCCTGGGCGGTAACCAGAACGCCATGGGCGTGGCCACCAGCTATGGTGCGCTGAGCCTGTACATCAACTTTATCAACATGTTCCAGTTCCTGCTGGCGATCTTCGGCGGCCGTCGCTGACGACCCGCTGACAGGAAAACAGGGAAGAGCCCCGGCGGAAACGCCGGGGCTTTTTCAATTCGCGATCGTGAATTTGCGGTTGTCGAAGACCCGCAGCACCTGGGCCAGTTCGCGGCCCCGGCGCAGCACATGGCCGCCTTCGCCGATGACGGCCCACTGGCCCTGTTTCAGGCGCAGGGCAGGGCGTTTCTCGATGCGGTAGAGGGGCGCGTCGCCCGAGCGGCGGAAGACGGCGAACTCGGCCACGTCCCTGTGCCCGACCATGGCGTAGTCGCGCCATTCGGCGGCGGCGACCATCCGGCCGTAGACCCTCAGAATCAGGTCCAGTTCCCTGCGGTCGAAAAAGACCGGTCCGGGCTGTGACTGCAAGTCCGCCGCGTCGCTCATCAGCATCAGGTTACGCCGACATTTGCGAAACGCCACTCCCCTTCAGCGAACACTGTGTCGGCAGGAACAACCTTGCGAGGAAATCGCACGGAACACGAAATCGCCTCGCTTCCGCCCATCGCCCGCCCCGTTGCGAGGTGAAGTCTGGGACATCGGCTCGTCGGAGTTCGGAGCAGTTCCGGATCCTGAACAGCCCCCCCAGCCCCTCCTGGATTTCTCCACCAAGGGCTCCGGCGGGCCGATGCTTCCTCCAAAGCGAGACGCCCGCTCCGCCACCCTCCCCCCTCCGGCAGAGCGGGCGTTTTGCTGTCCGGCGTCCTGTTATCAGGGCAGGCGGATCGCGACCGTTTCCTCGCCGCGCGCGACCGACAGGGTCCGTTCGCCGGTTCCATCCATCGCCTGGGCCAGGGCGGTCAGGTCCGTGATCGCCTGACCGTCGACCGAGCGAATCATGTCGCCCGCCTGCAGATCGGCCGCGGCGGCGACGGACCCGCCCTCGACGGCGAACACCTGAAGTCCTTCGCCCGCCAGACGGACCGCAGCCCCGCGTGCGATCACGGTGTCGGCGCCGGCGACGACGGCGCGCTCGCCCGGCGCCTCGACGGTGACGGTGGTGCGGCCTTCACGGCCGTCGCGCAGATAGACCACCTCGACCTGGGTCCCCGGCGCGGCCATGCCGACAGTCGCGCCGACGGTGCCGGCGTTCGACACCGAGCGATTCTGGATACGGGTGATGACGTCGCCGCGGCGCAGGCCGCCGCGCTCGGCCGAAGAGCCGGGCGCGATATCCTCGATCACGGCGCCGCGCACGATCCCCAGGCCGAAGTCGCGCGACCGCTCGGGGTTCAGCGAGCCGAGGATGACGCCGGTGGTCCCCCGCTTGACCTCGCCGCTCTCGCGCAGCTGGGCCACGACATACATCAGGATGCGGCTGGGCACGGCGAAGGCGATGCCGTCGTTGCCGCCGCCGCCGCCCGACAGGATGGAGGTGTTGATGCCGATCAGCCGGCCCCGGCTGTCCAGCAGCGGCCCGCCCGAATTGCCCGAGTTCACCGCCGCGTCGGTCTGGATATAGTCCTCGATCCGGTCGCCCATGCCCGAGCGGCCCAGACCCGAGATCACGCCCATGGTCAGGGTCTGGTCCAGACCCAGCGGATAGCCGACCGCGAAGGCCAGGTCGCCGGTGCGCAGGGAATCGGAATTGACCACCTCGATCTGCGACAGGCCCGTCGCCTCGATCTTCAGCACGGCCAGGTCGGTGGCCTTGTCGGTGCCGATCAGGGTGGCGTCGAAGATGCGGCCGTCGGTCATGTCGACGGTGAATTTCCGCCCGCCCTCGACCACGTGATTGTTGGTGACGACGATGCCTTCGCGGGCGTCGATGATCGCGCCCGAACCGCTGGACACGGGGCGCGGTTCGTTCTCGCCCGAGCTGGGGCCCTCGGACTGGCCGAGGGTCGTCACCTGCACCACGGCGGGCAGGGCGCGTTCCAGGCCGGTGGCGAAGGAGAAGACCCCGCGCTCGGCGTCGAAGGGAACCGGCGACTGCTGGGCCGCGGCGGGCGTGGCCGCCAGCAGCGGAACCGCGGCGGCGAGCGCCAGCATGGACAGTCCGCCGGCCCGAAGATTGAAACGCCGCATCGCTGAATTCCCCGTCATCGCCCGACCCTAGCGCGGGAAATGACAGGTTGTCGAAGCGAAACCTAGAAGGCGCTCTCGCCGGTGATGGCCCGGCCCAGGATCAGGGCGTGGACATCGTGGGCGCCCTCATAGGTGTTGACCGTCTCCAGATTCATGGCGTGGCGCATGACGTGCATCTCGCCGGTGATGCCGGCGCCGCCGTGCATGTCGCGGGCCTCGCGGGCGATGGCGAGGGCCTTGCCGCAGTTGTTGCGTTTCATCATCGAGATGGCCTCGGGAACCCAGGCCCCCTGGTCCAGCAGCCGGCCCAGCGCCAGGGCGCCCTCGAAGCCGAGGAAGATCTCGGTCTGCATGTCGGCCAGCTTCTTCTGCACCAGCTGGCGCGACGACAGCGGGCGGCCGAACAGCATGCGCTCGCCGACGTAGTCGCGGGTCAGGTGGAAACAGGCCTCGGCCGCGCCCATCGCGCCCCAGGCGATGCCGTAGCGCGCCTTGTTCAGGCAGGAGAAGGGGCCGCGCAGGCCCTTCACGCCGGGCAGCAGGTTCTCTTCGGGCACGAAGACGTCGTTCAGGCCGATGTCGCCGGTGATGGAGGCGCGCAGGGAAAGCTTGTCGCCGATCTTGTCGGTGGTGAAGCCGTCCATGCCGCGCTCGACGATGAAGCCGCGGATGACGTCGTCCAGCTTGGCCCAGACCACGGCCAGGTCGCTGATCGGCGAATTGGTGATCCAGTATTTGGCGCCGTTCAGCCGGTAGCCGCCATCGACCTTGACCGCCCTGGTCTTCATCGAGGCGGGGTCCGAGCCGCCGTCGGCCTCGGTCAGGCCGAAGCAGCCGACCAGTTCCCCCGCGGCCATGCGCGGCAGGAAGCGCATCTTCTGCTCTTCAGAGCCGAAGGCGTAGATGGGGCACATGGCCAGCGAGGACTGGACTGACATGGCCGAGCGGTAGCCGCTGTCGACCGCCTCGATCTCGCGCGCGATCAGGCCGTAGGCGACGTGGCTGACCGAGGAGCCGCCGTACTGTTCCGGCAGCATGGCGCCGAGGAAGCCCATCTCGCCCAGCTCGGTCATGATGGCGCGGTCGAAGGTTTCGTCGCGGAAGGCCTCGACCACGCGGGGCAGCAGCTTCTCGCGGGCGTAGGACCGCGCCGCGTCCTGGATCATCCGCTCGTCGTCGGTCAGACGGCCGGACAGGTCCAGCGGGTCGTCCCAGCGGAAGGTCTTGTGCGAAGCGGAGGCGCCGTCGGCCATGGGTCGTCTTTCCTGAGCGTGTCCGGAGCCTTGCACGATCGTGAGCGGAATTGACCGCCGGCCCCCTGTTCTGACGCGCGGTTTAGGCCAGAATGGCGCCGACGGGTAGTGGCAGCGCCCGTCGCCAGCTAGGCTGTCATCATGATCCGCACCCTGAATCGCCTGTTTATCGAACATCCCCGCGAGGTGGAGGAGAGCTATCTCCATCACATGGCGGCCTCGTCGCGATTCGGCTTCCGGCTGCTGAAGCTGGCCGGCTGCGCCTTCATGCATGCGCTGGTGCCCGGCGTTCACAAGGCGACGGTGTCCCGGGCGGTCTGCTGCATGGCCGAGGAGCTGGACGGCCGGGCGAAGGAGGCGCGCGAGTGCCGCATGCGCGACGCGGGCGTCTGGGATCCGGGTCTGTAGGCTCCGTACCCTTTCGTCATCCTCCGGCAAGCCGCGACTTCGCGGCGCAGACCGGGGGACCCAGCGGCGCGCGAGAGCGCGAAGCTGCCGCGGTCACCCTGCGTGAACAGATCGCCTTCGGCGCCGCTGGGTCCCCCGGTCTCGCTGCGCTTGCCGGAGGATGACGAAAGGGTATGGCGACCTTCTCCCTCGCCCGGAGACGGGTTACTCAAGCCGCATGACCCAGACCCACGGCCCTCTTTCCGGCGTTCGCGTCCTCGACCTGTCCCGCGTGCTGGCCGGGCCATGGGCGACGCAGATGCTGGCCGACCTCGGGGCCGAGGTGATCAAGATCGAACGGCCCGGCGTCGGCGACGACACCCGCCACTGGGGGCCGCCCTTCACCACCAGAACGGACGGGTCCAAGGGCGATGCGGCCTATTTCCTGTGCGCCAACCGGGGCAAGAAGTCGGTCGAGCTGGACCTGGCGACGCCCGAGGGGGCGGCGGTCATCCGCGAGCTGGCGAAGACCTGTGACGTCGTGGTCGAGAATTTCAAGACGGGCGGTCTGAAGAAATACGGCCTCGACCACGCCGCCCTGTCGGAGGTCAATCCGAAGCTGGTCTATTGCTCGATCACAGGCTTCGGCCAGGACGGGCCGGACGCCCACCGCGCCGGCTACGACTATATGATCCAGGCCATGGGCGGGCTGATGTCGATCACCGGCCAGCCCGACGGCGCCGCCGGGGCCGAGCCGATGAAGGTGGGCGTGGCGGTCGTCGACCTGTTCACCGGCC
>NZ_JAKFEB010000246.1:0-5588 GCF_036677305.1 Brevundimonas sp.
GCTGATCGAGGCCGAGGGCTTCGAACGCTTCCTGCACAAACGCTTCCCCGGCACCAAGCGGTTCGGTCTGGACGGCGGCGAGGCCATGGTCCCGGCGCTGGAGCAGATCATCAAGCGCGGCGGGGCGCTGGGCGTCGACGAGGTCGTCTTCGGCATGGCTCACCGCGGCCGCCTGAACACCCTCGCCGCCGTGATGGGCAAGCCCTATCGCGCCATCTTCCACGAGTTCCAGGGCGGCTCGACCGTACCTTCGGACATCGAGGGTTCGGGCGACGTCAAATACCATATGGGCGCCAGCTCGGACCGCGAGTTCGACGGCAACACCGTCCACCTGTCCCTGACCGCCAACCCGTCGCACCTCGAGATCGTCAACCCGGTGGTGCTGGGCAAGGCGCGCGCGAAACAGGCCTTCGACATCCGCGAAGCCCGGGCCGATGGCGGCGAGGCGGCGGCTGAAAAGGCGCTGGACCGCTCCAAGGTCATGCCGCTGCTGATCCACGGCGACGCCGCCTTCGCCGGCCAGGGCGTGGTGGCCGAATGCTTCGCCCTGATGGGTCTGAAGGGCTACCGCACCGGCGGGACGATGCATTTCGTCGTCAACAACCAGATCGGTTTCACCACCAGCCCGCGCAACTCGCGCAGCTCGCCCTATCCGTCCGACGTGGCGCTGATGGTCCAGGCGCCGATCTTCCACGTCAACGGCGACGATCCGGAAGCCGTGGTCTTCGCCGCCAAGGTGGCCACCGAGTTCCGCCAGAAATTCCACAAGGACGTGGTGGTGGACATGTTCTGCTACCGCCGCTTCGGCCACAACGAAGGCGACGACCCGACCTTCACCCAGCCGCTGATGTATTCGAAGATCCGCGCCCTGCCGTCGACGCGCGAGATCTATTCCGAACGCCTGATCAAGGAAGGCGTGATCACCCAGGCAGAGGTCGACGCCGAGGTCGCCCGTTTCGAGGCCTTCCTCGACGCCGAGTTCGACGCCGGCAAGGCGTTCGAGGCCAAGAAGGCCGACTGGCTGGACGGCCAGTGGCAGGGCATCGGCCTGCCCGAGGGCGACGACCGCCGCGGCGCGACCTCGGTCCCGGCGGCCAAGCTGGCCGACCTGGGCCACCGCCTGACCCAGGCCCCCAACGACGTCGACGTGCACAAGACGCTGAAGCGCGTCATCGACGGCCGCCGCGAGATGATCACGACCGGCCAGAACATCGACTGGGCCACGGCCGAGAGCCTCGCTTTCGGCTCGCTGCTGGACGAGGGCTTCCCGGTTCGCCTGTCGGGTCAGGACTGCGTGCGCGGCACCTTCTCCCAGCGCCACTCGGGCATCGTCGACCAGACGACCGAGGCCCGCTACGTCCCGCTGAACCACCTGCGCGAGGGCCAGGCCGAGTTCGAGGTCATCGACTCGGCCCTGTCGGAAGAGGCCGTCCTCGGCTTCGAATACGGCTACGCCCTGACCGACCCGAACACCCTGGTCATGTGGGAGGCCCAGTTCGGCGACTTCGTGAACGGCGCCCAGGTCGTGATCGACCAGTTCATCACCTCGGGCGAGCGCAAATGGCTGCGCATGTGCGGCCTGACCATGCTGCTGCCGCACGGCTACGAAGGCCAGGGACCTGAACACTCCTCGGCCCGTCTCGAACGCTTCCTGCAGCAGTGCGCCGAGGACAACATCCAGGTCGCCAACTGCTCGACCCCGGCCAACTATTTCCACATCCTGCGTCGCCAGATGCACCGGCCGTTCCGCAAGCCGCTGATCATCATGACGCCCAAGAGCCTGCTGCGGCACAAGAAGGCGGTCTCGACCCTCGCCGACATGGCCGAGGGCAGTTCCTTCCACCGCGTGCTGCACGACGACGCCCAGACGCGCCCCGAGGTCTCGGGCATCAAGATCAAGGCCGACAAGGACATCCGCCGCGTCGTCCTGTGCTCGGGCAAGGTCTATTACGACCTGCTGGACCGCCGCGAGAAGAACGTGGCCGACGGCAAGGGCGGCGAGGACGTCTATCTGATGCGTCTCGAGCAGTTCTATCCCTGGCCGATGAAGTCGCTGATGACCGAACTGGCCCGCTTCCCCAACGCCGATCTCGTCTGGTGCCAGGAAGAGCCCAAGAACATGGGCGGCTGGACCTTCGTCGATCCGTGGCTGGAGCTGACGCTCGAGAAGCTGAACGTGAAGGCCAAGCGCGCCCGCTACGTCGGACGCCCGGCCTCGGCCTCGACCGCCGCGGGCCTGATGAGCCGGCACCTGAAAGAACTCGACGCGTTCCTGACCGACGCCTTCGCCTGAACCCGTCCCGGATAACCTCGCGGTTTCCGGGATGACAAATGAACGAACCTGAGAGAGCCCGTCCCATGGCCGACATCCTCACCCCCGCCCTCGGCGAATCCGTCACCGAAGCCACGATCGGCAAGTGGACGAAGAAGGCCGGCGATCCGGTGAAGAAGGACGAGGTCCTCGTCGAGCTGGAAACCGACAAGGTCTCGCTGGAGGTCGTCTCGCCCGCCGACGGCGTGCTGTCCGAGATCAAGGCCCCCGACGGCGAGACCGTGACCCCCGGCGCCGTGCTGGGCGTTGTGACCGAAGGCGCCGCCGCCGCGCCGTCCGCCGAGGCGCCCAAGGCCGAGGCCAAGGCCGCGCCCGCCGCCGCGGCTCCGGCCCCCGCCCCGGCCGCTGAACCCGCGCCTGCCGCCGCGCCCGCCGCCGCTTCCGGCGGCGCCGTGCCGATCATGACCCCGACCATGGGCGAAAGCGTGGCCGAGGGCTCGATGGGAACCTGGCTGAAGAAGTCGGGCGACACGGTCGCCAAGGACGAGATGCTGGTCGAGATCGAGACCGACAAGGTCGCCGTGGAAGTCTCCGCCCCCGCCGCCGGCGTCCTGACCATCGTCGCCGAGGCCGGCTCGACCGTCACCCCCGGCCAGCAGATCGGCAGCATCGCCGCCTCGGGCGCCGCCGCGGCCGCCGCGCCCGCCGCCGCCCCCGCTTCGGGCGGCTCGGCCAACGCCGGCTCGGCCCAGATCAAGTCCGACGATCCTCACCTGTCGCCCGCCGTCCAGCGCGTGGTGACCGAGAACAACCTCGATCCCAAAGCGCTCGCCGCCACCGGGCCGAAGGGCAACATCACCAAGGCAGACGCGGTCGCCGCCATTGGCGCCGCCGCTCCGGCTCCGGCCGCAGCTCCCGCCGCTGCCCCGGCCGCCCCGCGCGCCGACCAGCCGCGCGAGGAGCGGGTCAAGATGACCCGCCTGCGCCAGACCATCGCGCGCCGCCTGAAGGAATCGCAGAACACCGCCGCCCAGCTGACCACCTTCAACGAGGTGGACATGACCAACGTCATGGCCCTGCGCGCCCAGTACAAGGAAGTGTTCGAGAAGCGCCACGGCGTGAAGCTGGGCTTCATGTCCTTCTTCACCAAGGCCATCGTCCAGGCCCTGCACGAGATCCCGGCCGTCAACGCCGAGATCGACGGCACGGACATCATCTACAAGAACCACTACGACATCGGCGTCGCCGTCGGCACCGAGAAGGGCCTGGTCGTCCCGGTCCTGCGCGACGCCGACACCCTGTCGCTGGCGGGCATCGAGAAGGGCATCGCGGCGCTGGGCAAGGCGGCGCGCGACGGCGCCCTGACCCTGGACCAGCTGCAGGGCGGCACCTTCACCATCACCAACGGCGGCACCTACGGTTCGCTGATGTCGACGCCGATCCTGAACGCGCCGCAGTCGGGCATCCTGGGCATGCACAACATCGTCCAGCGCCCCATGGCGGTGAACGGCGAGGTGCTGATCCGTCCGATGATGTATCTGGCCCTCAGCTACGATCACCGCATCGTCGACGGCAAGGAGGCGGTGACCTTCCTCGTCCGGGTGAAGGAACTGCTGGAAGACCCGGCGCGGGCGCTGCTGGACCTGTAGGATAGCGGGCGATGATCGAGATCGCCCGTTTCGCTGATGTCTATGAGGCCGAGATCGCGGCGTCGCGCCTGCGCGCGGACGGCTACGACGTCGTGCTGGGCGGCGCAGAACATGTGAAGACCAACCCTCTGGTGCTTCAGGCGCTCGGCGGCGTGAACCTGTCGGCGCCGAACAGCCAGGCGGCGGCCGCGCGGACCTTGCTTGAAAGCCTTCGGAGCGGCGCCGAGCGGCTCGAGGACGTGGATCCGGTTATCGCCAATCCAGCGCGCAAGGCTGGCCCGCTCGCGCTCCTCGCGGCCATCGGACTTGGGTTTCTGGTCGGCGCCTGACGCCGCATCGGTCCGCGAAGAACGCCTGCTAGCGGACGCCGTCCCGGGTCGCCAGTTCGCCCAGCACCGCATCCGTGTCCTGCCCCAGCGCCGGCGGGGCGCGGTCATAGGCGACCGGGGTCGCGGACATCCGGATCGGGGAGGCGACGGTCCGCACCGGCCCGGCCAGATCGGCCCGCGTCTGCGTCACCTCCAGCCCGCGATGTTTCGCCTGCGGCTCGTCGAACACCTGATCGACGGTGTTGACCGGTCCGCAGGGCACCCCCGCCGCCTCCAGCGCGGCCATCAGCCCGTGCATGGTCCGGCCCGCCGTCAGGGCCGACAGTTCGGCCGTCATGGCGGCGCGGTGCTCGATCCGCAGGGCGTTGGTCAGGAAGCGCGGATCGGCGCCCATGCCCTCGACCCCCAGCGCGCCGCACAGAGCCCCGAACTGGCCGTCATTGCCCACGGCGATGACCACCATGCCGTCGTTGCACGGGAAGGGCTGGTACGGGGCCAGGTTCGGATGCGCATTGCCCATCCGCGTCGGCGCCTTGCCCGAGACGAACCAGTTGGTCGCCTGATTGGCCAGCATGGCCGCCTGGACGTCGAACAGGGCGATGTCGACATGCTGCCCCTGCCCCGTCGCCCGCGCGTGCATCAGCGCCGCCAGTATGGCGTTCGAGGCGTACAGGCCGGTGAACAGGTCGACGACCGCCACGCCCACCTTCATCGGCTCGGCCCCGGCGGCGCCGTCGGGCTGGCCGGTGATCGACATCAGCCCGCCCATGGCCTGGATCATGTAGTCGTAGCCGGCGCGATGGGCGTCGGGCCCGTCCTGACCGAAGCCGGTGATCGAGCAATAGACCAGCTTCGGATTGACCGCCGACAGGGCGGCGTGGTCGAGGCCGTACTTCTTCAGCCCGCCCGTCTTGAAATTCTCGACCACGACGTCGCAGGTCTTCGCCAGTTCGCGGATGACCGCCGCCCCCTCGGGCGTCGCCAGATCCAGCTCGACGGACTTCTTGCCCCGGTTGGCGCACAGGAAATAGGCCGCGTCGCCCTTGGACCCGTCCGTTCTGGTGGTGAAGGGCGGGCCCCAGTGGCGGGTGTCGTCGCCAACGCCGGGCCGTTCGATCTTGATCACCTCGGCCCCGAGATCGGCCAGCATCTGCGTCGCCCATGGCCCGGCCAGCACGCGGGAGAGGTCGAGGACGCGAACGCCGGAGAGGGGGCCGTGGGGCTGGGTCATGCGGCTTGAGTAACCCGTCTCCGGGCGAGGGAGAAGGTCGCCATACCCTTTCGTCATCCTCCGGCAAGCGCAGCGAGACCGGGGGACCCAGCGGCGCCGAAGGCGAT
>NZ_JAKFEB010000247.1:0-23023 GCF_036677305.1 Brevundimonas sp.
TCGTCGACCATCCAGGCCTCGGCCGCGCCCTTCTCCTTGGCCGCCTGTTTGGCCAGGACGTTGGGAAGAAGGCCCACGGTCTTGATGTCGCACCGGCCCCAGCGGATGTCGGGATGGGTGACCACGGCCACCCCCTTCTTCGCCGCCGCATTGCCTTTCGACAGCGGCAGCGAGCGGGCGGTGACGATGACGCTGGGCGGCGTGCCCTCGGGCGGGAACGGATGGTCGCGCCGGGCGGTGCCGCGCGTGACCTGCAGATAGACCAGTCCCTCGCGCACCCGGTTGCGGCGCACCGTTTCGTTCAGCACCCGCGCCAGCGCCTCCGCGGTCATCGGGATGGGAATGCGCAGCTCGTTCAGGCTGCGGTGCAGACGCGTCATATGGCCGTCGAAATCGGCCATCCGGCCGTCGAACACAGACCAGACCTCATAGACGCCGTCGGCGAACTGGAAGCCGCGATCCTCGACATGGATCACGGCCTGGCCGTGCGGCTGGTACTGGCCGTTGACATAGGCGACGCGGCTCATTCCTCGATGACCTCTTCAACGTCCTCTTCGCCGCCGCGCGACGGCGACACGCCCAGAGACTTGAGTTTCCTGTGCAGGGCTGACCGCTCCATGCCGATGAAGGCCGCGGTGCGCGAGATATTGCCCCCGAACCGCATGATCTGCGCCGCCAGATACTCGCGCTCGAACACCTCGCGCGCCTCCCGCAGCGGCAGGGCGATGATGCGTTCCCCGCCCAGGGTGCCGGTCGAGTTCGCGTTGGTCGCCTCCTGCGGCAGCATGTCGGCGCTGATCGGCTCATTGACGTCGCCGGTGGCGAGGATCAACAGCCGCTCGACGTTGTTGCGCAGCTGGCGGACGTTGCCCGGCCAGGGATGGACCTGCAGCACGGCGATGGCGTCGTCGCCCATGCGACGGCGCGGCAGACCCTGGGATGACGACAGGGTGTCGATGAAATAGTCGATCAGCTCCTGGATGTCCTCGCGGCGCTCGGACAGGGCCGGCACCCGGATGGGCACGACGTTCAGCCGGTGGAACAGGTCCTCGCGGAACCGGCCCTCGGCGATCTCCTGCTTCAGGTCGCGCGAGGTCGAGGTGACCACGCGGATGTCGACCTGCACGTCCTGCTCGCCGCCCACGCGGCGGAAGCGCTGTTCGACCAGCACGCGCAGCACGCGGCTCTGGCTCTCGCGCGGCATGTCGCCGACGTCGTCCAGATAGAGGGTGCCGTTATGGGCGCGTTCGAACACGCCGATCTTGCGCGGACGACCGTCGACGCCCTCTTCACCGAACAGTTCGATGTCGAGGCGTTCGGGGGTCATTCCGGCCGCGGCGATGGCGACGAACTCGCCCCTGGCCCGGGCGCTGGCCTCGTGGATCTGGCGCGCCACCAGTTCCTTGCCCGAACCCGGAGGACCCGAGATCAGCACCCGGCTGTTGGCCGGAGCGACCTTGGCGATGGTCGCTCTCAGGGCCTGCGCGGCGGCGGAACGGCCGATGAAGCCGGTCGGCGCCGCCACCTGGGCGCGCAGCCGGCGGTTCTCGCGCTTCAGCGAACTGGCTTCCAGCGCGCGTTGCACGACGACGACCAGCCGGTCGGACTTGAACGGCTTCTCAATGAAGTCATAGGCGCCGCGCTGCAGCGCCGTGACCGCCGTCTCGATGTTGCCGTGACCCGAGATCATCACCACCGGCAGGTCGGGATCCAGCTCCTTGATCACGTCCAGCAGTTCCAGCCCGTCCAGGCCTCCGCCCTGCATCCAGATGTCCAGCAGCGCCAGCGACGGCTTCCTCGCCCGGATCGCGGCCAGGGCCTCGTCGGAGTTGGACGCCGTGCGAACGGAATGGCCCTCGTCCTCGAGCAGGCCCGAGACCAGCTCGCGGATGTCGGCCTCGTCGTCGACGACCAGAATGTCGGCTCCCGTGGATCGCATATCGCCTCGCTATTCGGCAGCCGGGAGGGTCGGGGTGCGGGACGCTTTCGCGTCCTTCACCCCGGCTCCGCCCGCTGATTTCGGTTGGGATTTGAGAGGGAAGATCAGGCACACGCGGGCGCCTGACAGCTTTTCGGCATCGGCCAGCTTCAGCTCGCCGCCATGTTCTTCACAGATGCGTTTGACGATCGCCAGACCCAGGCCGGTGCCCTTTTCCCGCGTCGTCACATAGGGTTCGGTCAGACGATCACGGTCCTTGGCCGGCAGGCCCATGCCGTCGTCCTCGATGACGAAGGTCGCTGTCCCGTCCTCGACGATCAGCCGCGCCGAAATCCCCGGATGGTCGCGGTCGTCCGGCCGGGGCGCGATCGCCCTCCGGGCCGACACGGCCTCCCCGGCGTTTTTCAGAATGTTCGCCAGCGCCTGGCCGATCATCGGCCGGTCGGCGTGCAGGGTGACCTTCGGCAGGGGTTCGACAAGCTCGACCCCGATCTCCGATTCCGCCACCCGCTGGGCGAACACCGCCTCGCGCAGCAGCTCGGCCGGATCGGCCGCCGTGAAACGCGGCGCGGGCATCCGGGCGAAGGACGAGAATTCGTCCACCATCCGGCCGATGTCCCCGACCTGGCGGATAATGGTTTCGGTGCAGCGGTCGAAGACCTCGACATCGTCCATCACCTGGCCGCGATAGCGCCGCCGCAGCCGTTCGGCCGACAGCTGGATCGGCGTCAGGGGGTTCTTGATCTCGTGCGCGATGCGCCGGGCCACGTCCCGCCAGGCGGCGTTGCGCTGGGCGGTCACCAGACGGGTGATGTCGTCGAACGTCAGCACCATCTCGCCGCCGACGCCGCCCTCGATGCGAACGCGCAGGCGCCGCGTCTCGCCGTCGAGGCTGACATCGATCTCTTCCTCGATATGCGCCTCGGCCCGGCCGGCCAGTTCACTGAGTTCGGGGGACACCTCGCCCAAGGGGCGGCCGATGATATTGGGATCCCAGATGGCCAGCAGTTCCACGGCGCTGTCGTTGATGGCCGACACCCGGCGCTGACGGTCCAGGCCGATCACGCCGGCCGAGACCCCCGACAGTACGGTCTCGATGAACCGGCTGCGCCCCGTCGCCTCCTCGCTGGCGGCCCTCAGCGCGGCCTGCTGCGCTTCAAGATCGCCGGTCATGCGGTTGAAGGCGGCCGACAGGGTCCTGATCTCGCCCGGCCCTTCCTCGCCGTCGACTCGCGCTGTCAGGTCGCCGCCCGCGATCCGGTCGGCCGCCTCGACCAGCCGTCCGATCGGCGCCGAGATGGCGCTGGCCGCGCCCATGCCGAGCCAGATCGCCCCGACAAGGACCAGCAGCGCCGTCTCGATATAGCTCAGGGCGAACGCTCCCTGGATGCGCTGCCGGCTGTCCTCCGCCTCGCGGTAGGCAATGATTGATTCCTCGCCCGCGCGCATCTGGGCGATCAGCCCCGGCTGCATCGGGCGAACCAGATAGAGATAGGCGTCGCCATAGCCCGAGAGCGGATAGAGCGTGCGGATGGTGTCGGGATTTTCGGTGACGGCGATGGGCGCGGTCTCTCCCTGCGCGACCGTTTCGAGATCCTCCCGCGAAGGCGCGAGGTAGGGAGGCGCGCCAGGCAGTTCGCCCTGCGCCAACACCTCCCCCTGTCCGTCGATGACGTAGAGAGCCGGATAGTTGAAGAGGTCGGCGATCTCCGCCAGGAGTTCCGAGAACTGGATCCGGTAGCCGAAGCGGGCGCGCGCCTCCGGAGCGGCCAACTCGATCGCAATGGTTTCCAGGTCCGATCCGACCTGCAGGCTGACGTCCCGGACATAGGCCCGGCCGATCTCGGCGCTGTTCCCCACGGCCGACGAGACATTGGCGCTGAACCACTGATCCACGCCGCGGTTGACCAGCACTCCGAACACCAGGGCGATCACCACCGCCGGCACCAGGGCGACCAGCGAGAACAGGGTCACGAACCTCAGATGGAGGCGCGCGCCCGCAACGGTGCGCCGCCGGAACAGGGACAGGGCCCGCCGTCCCACGACAAACGCCAGGCCGCCTATCAGCACCAGATTGGCGCCCAGGATGATCAGCACCGCCTGGCTGGCCGCCGCCCGGGCGCCTTCGCCGCTGTTGCCCGGGGCGAGGGCCACCAGCCAGATCGCGGCAATGGTGATCAGGAACGCCAGCGCATAGGCGATCAGGAAGACGTTGCGTCGCCGCTCCTCCGACCAACTGGCGAACCAGGGAACCGCGCGTCCGTCAGCGGCGGGCCCAGGTTCGGCGTCGGCGGCGGTCGGTGTATCCGTCATGCCACCTGAGCTTCGACCACCTGTGGCGAAATATCAACAGCGTGGTTGCCGGAATACGTCAGTGGCCGCCACAAGTTCGTGAGGGCCCGCACCACCTCATGCGGGCATTCAAGCCGGCAGAGTCGGGATTTCGCCGCCCGCCGCTCCAGCGGATCCTCTGGCCAGGGCGCCTGTTCGACATACCAGCCGAGATGTTTGCGGAACATCTTCAGCCCCAGGGGCAGTCCGTAGAAGGCGACCGAGGCTCGCAGGTGCTCGATGACGATGTCCAGCCGCTCTTCCCGTCCCGGCTCCAGCAACACCGTCCCGTCGGCCAGGGCGCGCTCCATATGCGCCGCCAGCCAGGGCCGGCCATAGACGCCGCGGCCCAGCATCAGGGCGTCGGCGCCCGACTGGCGCAACGCCTCGCGCGCGTCCCCGGCGGTCAGGATGTCGCCGTTGACGATGACGGGAATGCCCACCGCCGCCTTGACCTCGCCCACCGCCGTCCAGTCCGCCTGACCGGTGTAGAACTGGGCCCGCGTCCGCCCATGAACGGTCACCGCCCGCACGCCGATCTCCTCGGCCCGCTTCGCCAGCAGGGGCGCATTGCGATGCGTATCGTCCCAGCCCAGCCTCATCTTGACCGTCACCGGTCGCGAGGTGGCCTCGACCGCCGCCTGCATCAGCCGGCAGGCCAGTTCGGGCGTGCGCATCAGGGCCGAGCCGCAGGCCGAGCCCGTGACCTCCTTGGCCGGACAGCCGAAATTCAGATCGACGATGTCCGCGCCGGCCTTCTCGGCCATGCGCGCGCCCTCGGCCATCGCCGCGGGATCGCGGCCGACCAGCTGGATCACCGTCAGCGGCAGACCTTCGCCCACCGCCGCGCGCCGGACGACGTCAGGCCGCGCCCGCGCCAGCTCGGCGGCGGCCACCATCTCGGTCGCGACATAGGCGGCGCCCAGCCTCGAGGCCAGCCGCCGGAACGGCAGGTCGGTGATCCCCGTCATGGGCGCGGTCAGCACCCGTCCGGGCACCCACACGTCGCCGATCTGTATGCCTGCAGCAGCCATGAGGCCCTTTCCGCGCCGTCGACCCCTCTCGTCAAGCGCAACCGCGGCGATTAGAAGGCCGGGCATGACCACGCCCGCACCCGCCTTCGCCGCCATCGTGGTCGCCGCCGGCTCCGCCTCCCGCGCCGGAGGGGCGAAGCAGTGGCGCGCCCTCGGCGGCAAACCGGTCGTGCGCTGGTCGGTGGAGGCCCTGCTCAAGGCCGGAGCAGAGGACCTCGTGGTCATGGTCTCCTCCGGCTCGGAAGCCGAGGCTCAGGCCGCCCTCGCGGGTCTTTCGGGCTGGCGGCTGGCCACGGGCGGAGACACGCGGGCCGACTCGGTGCGCAACGGCCTCAAGGCGCTTGGAGGTCCGGGCGACCGGCCCGTCCTGATCCATGACGCCGCCCGCCCCCTGCTCGATCTTCCCGTCATCCATCGCCTGATCGCTGCGCTCTCCGGGGCGGACGGCGCCCTTCCCGCCCTGCCCGTCGCCGACAGCCTGCGCCGCGCGTCCGACGGCCTGGTCTCCGGCGCTGTCGAGCGCGAGGGCCTGTGGCGCGCCCAGACCCCGCAGGCCTTCCGCTATCAGGCCATCGTCGACGCATACGCCGCCTGGCCCGCCGACGAACCCGCCACAGACGAGGCGACCGTGCTGGAACGCGCCGGCGGCCGCGTCCGCATCGTCGAGGGCGACGCACGGCTGATGAAACTGACCTTCCCCGAGGATTTCGCCATGGCCGAAGCGCTCATTCCCCGCCAGATCCGCGTGGGTCAGGGCTTCGACGCCCATCGCTGGGGCCCCGGAACCTCTGTCTGGCTGTGCGGGGTCGAGATTCCCCACGACCAGACCCTGATCGGTCACTCCGACGCCGACGCCGGCCTGCACGCCCTGACCGACGCCGTCCTCGGCGCCATGGGCGACGGCGACATCGGCGACCACTTCCCGCCCACCGATCCGCAATGGAAGGGCGCCGCCTCCGACCGGTTCCTGATCCACGCCGTCGAGCGGCTGACCGCGCGCGGCGGCCGACTGGTCAACGTCGACGTCACCCTGATCTGCGAGCGGCCCAGGGTGAAACCGCACCGTCAGGCCATGCGCGAGCGCCTCGCCGCCATCCTGTCGCTCCCGCTCGACGCCGTCAGCGTCAAGGCCACCACGACCGAGGCCATGGGATTCACCGGTCGCGGCGAAGGCCTTGCGGCCCAGGCCCTGGCGACGATCGAACTGCCCGCCTCGGGCGGCCGTTCCTAGAGCGGCCGTTCCGCCGGCGGGAACATGCTGCGCCACAGCGAGCCGAACAGGTTGACGTAGTCGTCCGTCCACGGCCGCACCGTCGTCGGCAGCGGCTGTTTCCAGCGGGCGTCGGCGCGGAAGTCGGCCAGTCCCTCGGGCGTCGGCGACAGGATCAGGGCCTCGGTCGAGGCCTCGGCCATCTCGGGCGTCGAATCCCCCTCGTAGTAGATCTGGTGCAGGCTGGCCTTGCCCAGCGCCTGCGCCGCCGCGATGGCCGGCAGGGTGATGTCCAGATTGCGGTTGGACAGGTGCAGCAGCACCACCCCGTTCGGCTTCAGCAGCTTCAGATAGCCTTCGATCGCCTCGGCCGTCAGCAGATGGGTCGGCACCGCGTCCGACGAGAAGGCGTCGATGATCAGCAGGTCGTACGACCCCGCCGGCTGCTTCGCCAGCGTCAGCCGTGCGTCGCCCAGCACCGTGTCGATCGGCCCGGCGGCGCAGTTCGAGATGTAGGTGAACCACCGGGGATCGCGGGACAGCCGGTCGACCATCGGATCGATCTCGAAGAAGGTCATCGAGTCCTCGGCGCGCTTGTAGGTCGCCATGGCGCCCGAGCCCTGGCCGACGACGCCGATCCGGGCGGGACCGCGCGCCTCGACCATGTCGGCCGCCTGACCGATGGGCGTTGCGGGGGCGTAGTAGAGGGTCGGCACGCAGTCGAAGCGCGGATCCCGCGCCTGCGCCCCGTGCAGGGTCGTGCCGTGCATCAGCACATGAACGTCGCCGCCCAGCCGCTGATCGGGCGAATTGGCCACCCGCATCACGCCGAAGAAGCTGCGGCCCGAATAGCTCCAGTCATAGCCGCGCGCGATCCACTGCGACGACAGGGTGATCGCCAGCAGTATGGCCGTGAAGGCCAGCGCCCGGTCGCGCGCCAGGAAGGCGCAGATGGCCGCCGGCAGCAGCATGATCATCGCCAGCTGGCTCATCTGGAACGGCGAACTGGCGTAGAAGGCGGCCCGCGCCCCGTCGTCGCTGTTCAGCCAGAGGGACAGCAGCACCGGCGACGCCGCGACCAGAAGGGCGGCCACGAGGACTCCCGTCTGCGTCCCGTTCAGCGGCCCCCTGCCCCACGGCCGGGCCAGTCCGACCAGCACCAGGACCAGCGGATACTCCCACACCATGTTGAAGATGACCGGCGCGACCAGGGCCGTGAACGCCCCGCCGACCACCCCGCCCAGCGACATCAGCAGATAGAATTCCGTCAGCCGGTCCGGCGCGGGCCGCCGCGCCGCCAGAAGCTGGTGGCACATCAGGGCGGCGAAGAAGAAGGCCAGCAGATGGATGGCGAACGCGATGTTCCAGTTGGCGGAGCGGAACGCCACGGTCAGGACGCACACGGCGCCGATGGCAGCCTGAACCGGCAGTGTGATCTTCAGCGGGATCCACGGCCTGTTCTGGAAGGCGATGACGAAGGTGAGCAGATACAGGGCCAGCGGCAGGACCCAGAGGAAGGGCGCCGAGGCCACATCCGTCGACAGGTGCGAGGTCACCCCCAGCATCAGGCTGGACGGCGCGGCGGCCAGGAGCACCAGAATGACCTTCTCACGCAGCGTCATCGGCGGGCTTGCGGCCAGGCGGGCGGGCTCGGCGGTGCGGTCCATACGGCGGCTCCAGACCACGAAGGCCAGGGCCACGATCATGAGCATGAAGGCGACATAGCCGCCGCTCCAGCCCCAGCGCTGCCCCGACAGGGTCGCCAGCGGCTCGATCAGGATCGGATAGGACAGCAGGGCCAGGAAGCTGCCGAGGTTCGAGGCCGCGTACAGCACATAGGGGTTCTGGCCGTCGGCATAGCCGGCGCGCACCCGGGCGTACCAGGCCTGCAGCAGCGGGGCCGTCGCGGACAGCACTGCGAACGGCGCCCCGACCGACAGGGCCAGGGTGGCCAGCAGCCACATAACCGGCGCCGAGGGGTCGGGATCGCCCAGCCACCCGTTGATGTGCAGCGGCAGGAACAGGGCGGCGGCCACCAGCAGCGCCAGATGGATCGCCACCTGCGTCTTGATCGAACCGACCTTCTGCAGGCCATGGGCGTAGCCGTAGCCGGCCAGCAGGGCGGTCTGGAAGAACACCATGGCCGTGTTCCACACCGCCGGCGAGCCGCCGAGCATGGGCAGGACCAGTTTGGTGACCATCGGCTGGACCACGAACACCAGCGAGGCCGAGGTGAAGATCGCGAGGGCGAAAAGGACGGGCGTCAGCCTGTCAGGCGCGCGCGCGTCGATAGCCGTGTCCCCGGTGGTGTCGCTCATGCCCGCCCCGTATGCTGGCGCCCTTGGCGGGCGCTTTGCCCCACCCTGGACCGACTCGCCGCCCCTTCGGAAGGCCCCTCGCCGCATGTTCCCCGACGATATTGAAACACTGGCCCGTCGCGTCATCGAGGCGGCCGTCGCGCGCGGGCTTGGGGTCGCCACGGCCGAAAGCTGCACAGGCGGCCTGGTGGCGGGCGCCCTGACGGCCGTCGCGGGTTCATCGGCGGTCCTCGACCGGGGCTTCGTGACCTACAGCAACGCCGCCAAGAGCGAGATGCTGGGGGTCCCCGTCGACCTGATCGAGACCCACGGCGCGGTGTCCGAACCGGTGGCCCGCGCCATGGCCGAAGGCGCCGTCAGCCGCTCCGCCGCCACAGTCTCGGTCGCCGTCACCGGGATCGCCGGCCCGGGAGGCGGGTCCGACGACAAGCCCGTCGGCCTCGTCCATTTCGCCGCCTCGGGGCCGTCGGGCCTGATTCATGCCGAGCATCGTTTCGGCGATCTGGGCCGGGAGGCGATCCGCCTCGAAAGCGTCCGCGTCGCCCTGCGCCTGCTGCTGGACCGGATCGGCGCATGATCGTCGACGCCCGCGGACATCGTTGCCCGACCCCCAGCCTGAAACTCCACAAGGCGATGCGTCAGGCCCCCGCAGGCGGGCGCCTGACCCTGCTGGCGACCGACCCGATGGCCCGCATCGACGTGCCGCATCTGGTCGCTGGTCTGGGCGGCCGCATCGTCTCGATCGACGAGGCGGACGGCGTCCTGACTATCGTGGTCGAGACGCCCGGCGACGTTCCGACAGATTGACGACGCTGTCCGGCAGCGGCGCATCAGGCTCGATCTCGGGCGCGCCGATCGACCGGGCCGCGATCTCCATCTCGGTGGTGAAGGCGCCGCCGTAGAAGATGGCGTTGACGTTCCACGACAGCCAGATCAGCAGCACCACCACCGCGCCGACCGAGCCATAGGTCGCGCCCAGCGGGGCGATCTGCTCGACATAGATGGCGCACAGCCAGGACGAGATCGTCGACATCACCGTCGCCACCAGCCCGCCCGCGATGGACGGCCCCCAGGCCACCGGCGTCCGGTGGGACATGGCGTAGCGGTAGAGCATGGTCAGGCCGATCGCGAGACCCAGAGCCGGCCACAGACCGTCCAGCGGCAGGCCGGTGGTCGGCGGCGCCTCGCCCGGACCGGCGTGCTCCAGCAGCCGCGAGGTCACCACCGCCCCGGACACCACGGTGAACAGCAGGAAGGCGGCGAGGGCGACGAAGAAGGCCAGCAGGTTGAATTTGAAGAAGCCGTGCGGCTCCTTCTCGTCGTGGATCAGGTTCAGCCCGGCCAGCAGGGCCTTGAAGCCGCGATGCGCGGCGTATCCGCCGATGACCAGGGCGAAGAAGCTCTGCGCCGACACCGTCCGCGCCGAGGCGTTGGCCAGCCGCTCGATCTCGGCCCGGAAGATGGCCCGCGCCGCGGTCGGCATGACATCGGCCAGGGCCGCCGCCTGTTCGCTGACCTGGGCGATCGACAGCACGGCCTTGTAGAAGCCGATCAGGATGGCGATGGCCGGAAACACCGCCAGCAGGGCGAAGAAGGACACCCCGCCCGTGTACAGCATCACGTCGCGGCCCCAGCTGCGCGAGAACGCCTTGACCGCCAGCCGGCCCCACAACATGGGCGTGGCCCAGCGCGCGGCGACTTCAATGTCCGATTTGGCCTGCAAGCCGGTCCCCACAACCGTTAACGAGCGCACTTCTACCGCAATTCGCTCCGGGGGAAAGCGCTGCTGGGGATAGCCGTCGTCGCCCCTCGCTTGACCCGTTGCTTACAGCCGCCTGCGGTCGCTATGGTCCGCCGCCAATGAAACCGCGCCAGGGGGCTGGGGCGGCTGGAGATTCCGATCTTGGGTTCCGATCCGCGCATTCTGGTCGTCGCCCCTGACGACGACCTGGTCGGCCCGCTGTGTCAGGGTCTCGACGCCCTCGGCTGGCGCACCGTCACGGCCCGGTCGCTCGCCGGCGCCGTCCAGACCCTGATCGACTGGCCGCTGGAGGCGGTGATCCTCGACGCCCGCCTGCCGGATGCGGCCCACGGCGTCGAAGCCCTCCGTCAGACCGTCACGCCACGCCGGCTGCCCGTCCTCGCCATCGGCGGCGACGCCGCCGGTTGGGACGCCGGCCTGGCCGACATCGCCATGTCCATCCCGCCGCACGCCGCCCAGGCCGCGCTGCGTCTGGAGAACCTGATCCGCTCCGCCATCGCCGAGGAGGAGGTCAGCCTGCGTGAGGCCACCTTCGCCGCGCGCGGCCAGCCCCTGCCGCTGACGGATCTGGACGGCACGCCTTTGCGCGTCCTCGCCGCAGGCAAGCCCGACCGACATTTCCTCGCCCTGTCCAACGCCCTGACCGAACGGGGCTGCGAGGTCGTGGCCGCGCCGACGCCCTACACGGCCTTCGACTATCTGCACGAAAAGCCTTTTGACGCCGCCGTCCTGTGGGGCGCCGAGGACCACACCCCGGCCCTGTCGATCGCCTCGGGCATGAAGCGGAACACGCGGCTCTATCACATCCCCGCCGTGCTCTATCTGCGCGGCTCCGGCGAGATCAATCTGGCCGAACTCTACAACCGCGGCTTCGCCGACGTCGCCGCCGCCGACACGCCCGAGGAAGAGACCGCCGAGCGCATCGCCGCCCTCGCCCGGGCCCATCGCCGCCATGTCGCCATCCGCAAGGCGCTGGAGAGCGCGCGCGGGTCGGGCCTGACCGATCCCGCGACCGGCCTGTTCACGCCCGAACTGTTCGCCAGCCATCTGGCCCGCATCGCCGAGGGGGCCCGGCTGCGCCGCCGTCCCCTCTCGGTGGCCGTCCTGCGCGTGTCGGAGACCGAGGCCGTCGCCGAGGCCCGCAAGGGCGGCTGGCTGGACCGCGCCCTGCCCCAGATCGGGGCCATGGTCTCGCGTCTGATCCGCACGGAGGATACGGCGGCCCGCCTGTCGCCCGATGTCTTCGCCCTCGCCCTGCCCGCCACCCATGGCCCGTCGGGACGGATCGCCGCCAACCGGATCGCCGCCGTCATCGGTTGCACCGCCTTCGACGCCGGCCCCGACCGGTCGCCGTTCGTGGTCGAGTTCGAGGTCGGGGTGGCCGAGGTCTCGCCCGGAGAATCGCCGGCCGCCGTATTGGAACGGGCCTCGAAGGATGTCCGCTCGCAGGCCTGACGCTCATTTGACAATCTGATTTGTCTAATGCAGGTTTGCGTCATGACGGCGCGCCCCTCAGCCCTGCTCGACGACCTGGACACCGCCCTGCTGGCGTTGGCGCCCATCCGTCGGCGCATCCTCGCCGCCCTCACCGAACCGGCCTCGGCCGCCGGCCTGTCGGAAAAGCTGGGCCTGCCGCGTCAGAACATCGGCCACCATCTGCGCGCGCTCGAGGCCGCCGGCCTGATCCAGCTGGCGGAGGAGCGGCGCAAGCGCGGCTTCACCGAACGCCTGTTCGTCGCCGCGCAAAGCTATGTCTTCGATCCGTCCATGATGCAGGCCCCGCCCGACCCCGATGCGGTCGAGGCTCAGGACCGCCACGCCGCCGACCACCTGATCTCCACCGCCTCCGCCATCGTCCGCGACGTCGCCCGCATGCGCCAGGACGCGGCCGCGGAGGGGTCGCGCCTGCTGACCCTGACGGTGGAGGCCGATGTCACCTTCGCCACGCCCGCCGAGTTCGACGCCTTCACCGAGGAGGTCAGCGCCGCCGTCACGGCCCTGGCCCGCAGATACTCGGCCGCGACCGGCCGCCGCTACCGCCTTACCGCCGCCGCCCGCCCGGCGACGCCCCGACCCGCTCCAGCCAGGAACTGACCCATGACCGAAGCCGCCAAGCCCATGGAAGACCACGTTCTCGTAGAGGTCACAGTGCCCGCCCCCGCCGACGCGGTCTGGGCCGCCCTGCGCGATCCGAAGCAGATCGCGAACTGGTTCGGCTGGGACGCCGACAGTCTGAAGGACGAGATCGACTTCATCTTCGTCACCCACGCCGAGGCCGACGAGGAACGCCGCACCGTCACCTTCGTCGGCGTGAACGACCGCTATGAGGTCGAGGCGCGCGGCGAGACCAGCCTCGTCCGCGTCGTCCGCTCGGCCCCGGCGGGGGAATGGACTGACGTGTTCGACGGCATGATCGAGGGCTGGATTTCCTTCACCCAGCAGCTGGCCTTCGCCTTCGCCCGCCATCCCGGCCAGACGCGCCGAACGATCTTCTTCTCGGGCCCGCCGCGCGAGGACGGGCTGGGCCGGTCGGTGCTGGGTCTCGACGCCGCTCCGGCCGCGGGCGAGCCGTACGCGATGCCCCTCGGCCCGGACGCCGACGCGGCCGGCCAGGTCTGGTTCACCGCCCGACACCAGATCGGCGTCACGGTCGACAGCTGGGGCGACGGTCTGCTGGTCGTCCTCGACAGCCCGCCGAAGGAGGGCAAACGCCCGCGCGGCGCGACCATGCTGACCCTGACCACCTACGGCCTGTCCGATGCGGCCTTCGCCGATCTGGAAGGCCGCTGGAAGGCATGGTGGGACGCGCGTTTCGACAACGCCGCGCCGCACGAGAGCTAGGCCGCCTCCGCCACCCGCGCCAGATCGGCCGTGATCCGCTCGGCGACCTTCAGCCGGTCCGCCGCCGTATCCCACTCGCCCTTGACGACGATCTTCTGGTCGGGCCGGATCTTCCAGAAGGCGTGGTTCTTCTGGATCAGGCCGACCAGCCCCATCGGATTGGGGAATTCGTTGTTGCGCAGCGTCAGCACCGCGCCCTTGGGCCCGATGTCGATGCGTTCGATGCAGGCGGTCTTGCAGTTGGCCTTGATGCCGACGATGCGCAGCAGCTGTTTCGCCTCGTCCGGCAGCGGCCCGAACCGGTCGATCAGTTCGGCGGCCAGGGCCTCGCGCGTTTCCGAGTTCTCGGCGTCGGACAGGCGGCGATACAGGCTCAGACGAACATTGAGGTCCGGGACGTAATCCTCTGGAATCAATACGGCCGCACCGACATTGATGGCCGGCGACCAGCCGCGGTCGACCACGCCCCCGCCCTCGCCCTCGCCCGCCTGACGCAGCTCGGCCACCGCATCCTCCAGCATCTGCTGGTACAGCTCGACCCCGACCTCGCGGATATGGCCCGACTGCTCGTCGCCCAGCAGATTGCCGCCGCCGCGCTGATCCAGATCGTGGCTGGCCAACTGGAAGCCGGCGCCGAGGTTGTCCAGCGACTGCAGCACCTGCAGCCGCCGTTCCGACGACAGGCTCATCGGCTTGTCGGGCGGGGTCGTCAGATAGGCGAAGGCCCGCGCCTTGGCCCGGCCGATCCGGCCGCGGATCTGGTGCAGCTGGGCCAGGCCGAACATGTCGGCCTTGTGCACGATCAGGGTGTTGGCCGTCGGCACGTCCAGCCCGCTCTCGACGATCGTCGTGGAAAGCAGCAGGTCGTAGCTGCCGTCGTAGAAGGCGCTCATCACGTCTTCCAGCTGGGTCGGCGACATCTGGCCGTGGCCGACCACGAACTTGATTTCCGGTACTTGCTCGCGCAGGAATTTCTCGATGTCCGGCAGGTCCGACAGGCGCGGCACGACATAGTAGGCCTGACCGCCGCGGTATTTCTCGCGCAGCAGGGCCTCGCGCACCAGCACCGGATCCCACGGCGTCACATAGGTCCGCACCGCCAGACGATCGACCGGCGGGGTGGCGATGATCGACATCTCGCGGATGCCCGACAGGGCCATCTGCAGCGTCCGGGGAATGGGCGTCGCCGTCAGGGTCAGCAGGTGAACGTCGGCCCGCAGGGACTTCAGCTTCTCCTTGTGCTTGACGCCGAAATGCTGCTCCTCGTCGACGATCACCAGGCCGAGATCCTTGAACCCGACCTGTTCGCTCAGCACCGCATGGGTGCCGACGACGATCTCGAACGAGCCGTCCTTCAGCCCCGCGCGCGTCTCGGCTGCATCCTTCGCCGTCACCATGCGCGACAGGTGGCGCACCTTGACCGGCCAGCCCGCGAACCGTTCGCTGAAGGTCTTGAAATGCTGCCGCGCCAGCAGGGTCGTCGGGCAGACGATGGCCCCCTGCTGGCCGCTCATGGCCACCACGAAGGCGGCGCGCAGCGCCACCTCGGTCTTGCCAAAGCCCACGTCGCCGCAGATCAGGCGATCCATCGGCGTGCCCTTGCCGAGATCCTCCAGCACGTCGCCGATGGCGTTCAGCTGGTCGTCCGTCTCCTCGTAGGGGAAGCGGGCGCAGAACTCGTCGAACAGCCCCTGCGGCGGCGTGATCGCCTCCGATGACCGCAGGGCCCGCTTGGCCGCCAGGGCGATGAGTCCCTCGGCCATGTCGCGCAGGCGGGCCTTGGCCTTGGCCTTGCGCGCCTGCCAGCCCGCCCCGCCCAGCCGGTCCAGCTGGGCTCCGTCGGAATCGCTGCCGTAACGGGTCAGCAGGTCGATGTTCTCGACCGGCAGATACAGCTTGCTGTCGCCCGCGTAGATGAGCTCCAGACAGTCGTGCGGCGCCTGCTGGATATCCAGCGTCTTCAGCCCCTCATACCGCCCGATGCCGTGGTCGAGATGGACGACCAGATCGCCGGTCGTCAGCGCCGACGCCTCGGCCAGGAAGTTCGACGCCCGCCGCTTCTTCCTCGGCCGCGCCAGCCGGTCGCCGAGGATGTCGGTCTCGGAGATGACCGCCACATCCGCCGTCTCGAACCCGTGCTCGACCGGCAGGACGCCGCGAAGATAGATGTCCTTCGGCGCCTTCTGGACATCGGCCCAGTCGCGCACCGCGACCACATGCTCCAGCCCGTGATCGGCCAGCATCGCGGCCAGACGCTCGGACGAGCCCTCGGTCCAGGAGGCGAACAGCACCCGCTTCCCGGCCGCCTTCACGGTCTCCGCATGCCGCGCCACGGCCTCGAACAGATTGACGCTGTCCTGCGCCCGCTCGGCCGCGAAGCTGCGGCCCAGCCGCCCTCCGGCGTCCTCGCCGGGTCCGTGGAAGGGCGACATCCGCCACACCCGCCGTCCGGCCAGGGCGCTGTTCCAGTCGCCCTCGTCCAGATACAGCCGCTCGGGCGGCAGGGCGCGATAGGCCGATCCGCCCGCCTTCCGGCTCATCGCCGCGTCGCGTCGCGCCTCATAGGCGTCGCGGGTCAGGGTCCAGCGTTCGGCCCGCGCCGCCTCGACCTGGTTGTCCAGGAACAGGCTCGCGTCGTCGGGCAGATAGTCGAACAGCGTCTCCAGCCGGTCGTAGAGCAGCGGCAGCCAGTGCTCCATGCCCTGCCGCCGCGCGCCCTCGCTGATGGCGGCGTACAGCGGGTCGTCGCCCGCCGCGCCGAACAGGCTCAGATAGCCGGTCCGGAACCGCGAAATGCTCTCCGCGTCCAGCAACGCCTCGGACACGGGCGCCAGCGACACCTCGCGCCTCTGCCCCGTCGACCGCTGGGTCGCCGGATCGAAGGTGCGGATCGATTCCAGCTCGGACCCGAACATGTCCAGCCGCACCGGCTCGTCGAAGCCGGGCGGGAAGACGTCGATCACCCCGCCGCGCACCGCGAACTCGCCGCGCTCGGACACCGTCGAGGCGCGCATATAGCCATTGGCCGCGAAATACCGCTCCAGCGCCGCCGTATCGAGATCGAGGCCCACCGTGGTTTCGAACCCGGCGCCGCAGGTGACCTCTCGCGGCGGCGTCCGCTGGATCGCCGCCCCGACCGTGGTCACGACCAGCGTCGGCTTGCTGTCGCCCTTCTGCCGCTGGGCCAGTTTCGTCAGCGCGGCCATCCGCTCGGCCGACACCGACGACGACGGGCTCAGCCGGTCGTAGGGCAGGCAGTCCCAGGCCGGAAACTCGATGATCTCTATGTCCTGGGCGAAGAAGCCGAACGCCTGAACGAACTCGCCCATCCGGGCGTAGTCGCGCGCCACGAACACGCCGACGCCGCCCGTCGCCTTCAGCCGCTCGGCGACCGTCAGCGCGTCGAGCCCCTCGGGCGCCCCGCCCAGCTCCTCGTCGCCCCGCTTGGGAACCGCCGCATCCATCAGCCGGCGCCCTCGGCCACGGCCGCGGCGACGTGATCGCGCATGAAGTCGCGAATCTTGCCCATCACGGCGGTGTCGTGCGCCGGGGGCGTCGGCTCGCTGCCGATGATCCAGGCGTACAGTCGGTGATCGTCGTCCTCAGCCAGAAGAGCCTCAAGGGAATTCAGTTCGTCGTCGGTCAGGGTCGGTCCGACCTGTTCCGCGAACGGACCCAGCACCAGATCGGCCTCGCGGAACCCGCGCCGCCAAGCCCGGAAAAGAATCCGACCCAGCCGCTCACGGGCGGCAGTGTCTTCGGGACGCGCGTCTATATCGGCCACAAGCTTCCTTGCCCGGTCGGTCAGTAAACAGGACGGGTCAGATAGCGTTCCCCCCGCCGTTTCGCCAGCTATGCTGTCGCGTGATGCGGCCCGAGATTCTCTTTCCCCTCTTTGCCGAGGTCTCCACCCTGAAGGGCGTGGGGCCCAAAATCCTGCCGCTCGTCCAGAAGCTGGCCGGCCCCCTGGTGCGCGACGTCGCCTTCCTGTCCCCGTCCGGCCTGATCGTGCGCCGTCCGATGACCGCGCTGAACGCCGTCGAGGGCCAGGTCGGGATTTTCGAGATATCCATCGACCGCCTGATCGTGCCGTCGAAGCCCGGCGCGCCGATCAAGGTGCGGGCGACCGACGCGACCGGTTTCGTCCATCTGATCTGGTTCGGCGGCTCGGCCCAGCACATCGACCGCCTGCTGCCCCGCGGCCAGACCCGGCTCGTCACCGGCAAGGTCGAGCGTTTCAACAACGAGGTGCAGATCGTTCATCCGGACATCTTCACGCCAGAGCAGGCCGGCGAGATCGCCGCTGTCGAGCCCGTCTATCCCGCGACCCAGGGTCTGACGTCCCGCGTCATCCGCAAACTGGTCCAGGCTTCGCTCCAGCAGGCCCCCGACCTGCCCGAATGGCAGGACCCCGCCTGGCTGGCGAAAACACGCTGGCCGGGCTGGCGCGCCGCCCTCGAACGTCTGCACGCCCCCGAGGCCGAGCCCGATCTGGAGCCGGACGCCCCGGCCCGCCAGCGGCTGGCCTATGACGAACTGTTCGCCCACCAACTGGCCCTCGCGCGCCGCCGCCGCGCCCGCCAGATAACCCCCGCCCCCGTCATCCATCCCGGCGACGCCTCCGCCCGCCTGCTGGCGTCCCTTCCCTTCGATCTCACCGGGGCCCAGCATCAGGCCGTCGCCGAGATCCGCCGCGACCTCGCCTCGGGCGAACAGATGGGCCGCCTGCTTCAGGGCGACGTCGGCTCGGGCAAGACCGCCGTCGCCGCGCTGGCCCTGGCCGACGCCGCCGCCTCGGGCTTCCAGTCCGCCCTGATGGCCCCCACCGAAATCCTCGCCCGCCAGCATTTCCAGCGCATCGCCCCGATGATGGAGGCCGCCGGCGTCAGCGCCGTCCTCCTGACCGGCCGCGATACGCCCGCCGAGCGCCGCGCCCGGCTCGCCGCCCTCGCCTCCGGAGAGGCCCAGGTCGCCATCGGCACCCACGCCCTGTTCCAGGACGCGGTCCGCTTCGATCGACTGGCGCTGGCGGTGATCGACGAACAGCACCGCTTCGGCGTCAACGAGCGCCAGCGGCTGCAGGCCAAGGGCGATCCCCGCACGGGCGGCGTCCATCTGCTGACCATGTCGGCCACCCCCATCCCGCGGACCCTCGAACTGACCCAGTACGGCGAGCTCGAAGTGTCCCGCCTGACCGAGAAGCCGCCGGGCCGCACCCCCGTCACCACCGCCGTCCTGCCTCTGGCCCGCATCGGCGAGGTGGCGAAACGGCTCAAGGCGGCCATCGACGGCGGCGCCCAGGCCTACTGGATCTGCCCGCTCGTGGCCGAGAGCGAGGCCAGCGACCTCGCCGCCGCCGAAGCCCGCGCCGCCGACCTGCGCCGCATCCTGAAAGTCGAGGTCGGCCTCGCCCACGGCCAGATGCCGGGGCCCGAGCGCGAGGCCGTCATGGCCGACTTCGCCGACGGCCGCATCCCCCTGCTGGTCGCTACGACCGTGGTCGAGGTGGGCGTCGACGTGCCCAACGCCACCATCATGGTCATCGAACACGCCGACCGCTTCGGTCTGGCCCAACTGCACCAGCTTCGGGGCCGCGTCGGCCGCGGGGCCAAGGCCAGCGCCTGCATCCTGCTGTATGGCGGCGGAGACGACGGCCTGGGCGAGACGGCGAAGACCCGGCTGGAAACCCTGCGCCGCACCGAGGACGGCTTCGAGATCGCCGAGGAGGATTTCCGCCTGCGCGGCGGCGGCGATCCGCTGGGCCTCAAACAGAGCGGCTTCCCCGCCTACCGCTTCGCCGACCCGATCCGGCACCGCGCCCTGATGCTGACCGCCGCCGACGACGCCCGTCTGGTGCTCGGCCGCGATCCCGACCTGACCTCGCCGCGCGGCGAGGGGGTCAGGGTGCTGGAGGCGCTGTTCGACTGGCGCAACGACCGCCCGGGCATAGACTAGGCCGGCGAACGCGCCTGCCAGGCCGTCAGGCGCGCCTGAACATCAGCTTCAATATCGCCGTAGAAGAGATTGTAGGGGCGGGACTTTCTTCGATCAGCCCAGCTGCCTGTCTCGCGGAAGGACTCCGTCGTCGGCTCCGTGTGCCGCAGCAGGCCGTCGCTGCACCGGGTGGCGATTTCTCGCGCCATCAGGGCCGGCCGCGCGCCCCATTCCAGGCCCGTGGCGTTGGTTGCGCCCTTGTGGAACCGCATCTCGACCGGTGCTGTGTCGGTCGAGCCGGTCACCGGGTTCACGCACAGCGCCGGACGTCCATGAAGATCCACCAGCCGCCCCCGCGCATCCCAGATCAGCGCTCGCCGCAGCCGTCGCCGCGCCGCGCCGTCGTTGCCCTCGCCTACGGGCGACCAGCCGACCACGCAACCGACCTGGTCACGCCGCGCGCAGGCCGGAACCTCGGACGACAACCCGTCCGCCGCCGCCACCACATCGATCAGATAGGCCGCGACCAGCCGCCGACGCAGCGCCGGATCGGACGCGACCCGCTCGCGCACCAGCCGCTCGACGATGTCGCCGCCCTGTTCGACCCCGGCCAGCACGATCGGCCCGGTCGGATGGTTGGCGATCCAGACGTCGAACGCCGAAACCGCGTCGCCATAGGCGAAGGCCCGGGCCTCGCGGGCGTCCTCGCGCAGGGTCAGCCGGGTGTAGAGGCTGCCCTGCCGGTAGCGCGGCGCGCTGATCGCCCCGGCGCGCGCGAAAGGCCCGGCGTAGTTGGGCAGAACCACCCGGTTCAGATAGGCGTCCGCGCCCCGGTCCCCGATCGGCCCGTTCCAGTGACGTCCGCCGTCATAGGTGGTCGAATGGACGAAGAAGATCGCGGCCGGTCCGGCATCCGGCGTCCGCGTCTCCCGCAGCGCCCAGGCGGCCGGCGCGCCATAGTCCGGCGCGGGCGGCGGCGTATAGGTCTGGAACGGAACCTGCGGGTCCAGCCCGGCCTTGAGAATGTCCCCGCGCCAGACCGCCACGGCGGCGGCCAGCAGGAAGACGATCGTCAGGCCGATCCAGCCGACCCATTGGCGAAAGGTCAGCCTGCGCAAGCTCATCGATAGGGGTCCGCCGTCGCCAGGAAGTCCTGCACATAGCGGCGCACGCCCTCTTCCAGCGGCGTCGACTGGCCGCTGAAGCCCGCCTCGCGAACGCGCTCCATCCGGGCCTCGGTGAAATACTGGTACTTGTCGCGGATGCTCTCGGGCGTATCGATGTATTCGATCCGCGGCGTCTTGCCCGCCGCCGCGAAGGTGGCGTTGGCCAGGTCGAGGAACGAGCGCGCCTGCCCCGAGCCGGCGTTGAAGACCCCCGACACCTCGGGCGTCTCCAGCAGCCATTCGACCATGTCGACCACGTCGTCGACGAAGACGAAATCGCGCATCTGGCCGCCGTCGGCGTAGTTCGGATTGTGCGAACGGAACAGGACCACGGGCTGGTCGGCCTGGATCTCCGGCCAGATCTGGGCCACGACCGACTTCATCCCGCCCTTGTGGTACTCGTTCGGTCCGTAGACGTTGAAGAATTTCAGCCCCGCCCACTGGGTCGGCGCCGTCCGCGACTGCGCCTGGCGCGCCGCATACTGATCGAACAGGTATTTGGAATAGCCATAGGCGTTCAGAGGCCTGAGCGCTGACAGGGACCGAAGATCGTCCTGGTCGTCGAAGCCCATTCCGCCGTCGCCGTATGTGGCGGCCGACGAGGCGTAGATCAGCCGCGCGTCGCGCAGGGCGCACCAGGCCCACAGGTCCCGCGACAGGCCGAAATTGGTGCGCAGGATCAGGTCGGCGTCCGGCTCGGTCGTCGACGAAATGGCGCCCATGTGCACCACCGCCTCGATCCGTTCGGCGTTCCGCTCCAGCTGGTCGAACAGCTCTTCCGGCTCCCAGAAGTCGGCGATCGGATGTTTGGCCAGGTTCTTCCACTTGCCGAGCTCGGACCGCTCCAGCCGGTCGCAGACGACGACGTCGCGCCGCCCCTCGGCGCACAGCCGCGCGACGATGTTCGAGCCGATAAAGCCGGCCCCGCCGGTCACCACGATCATGCGCCGGATCATCGTTCGCCCTTCATCTTCTCGACCGTCTTCGTGGTCGAATAGCCGTCCTCGAACGTGGCCAGCTTCACCTCGCCGCCCCAGCTCTCGACCAGATCGCCGCCGACCACGCCCTCCCGGGTGTAGTCCGCGCCCTTGATCAGCACATCCGGCCGCAGCCGTTCGATCAGGGCCAGGGGCGTCGGATCGTCGAAGGCCGTCACCCGATCCACCGACTGAAGCCCGCCGATGACCACGGCCCGGCTGTCCAGATCGTTGATCGGCCGTCCCTCGCCCTTCAGCCGTCGAACGGAGGCGTCCGTATTCAGCGCCACCACCAGCCGGTCGCACCAGCCGCGCGCCTGGGCCAGATAGGCGACATGTCCGCGGTGCAGGATGTCGAAACAGCCGTTGGTGAAGCCGACCTTCAGCCCCTGCCGCTTCCAGCCCTCGACCACCTGCGCCAGCTCTTCCAGCGGCGTCACCTTGGCGTGGGCGCCGGCCGCATGCTGGCTCATCTCGGCGTCGATCAGTTCGGCCGGGGTGACCACCGCCGTCCCCGCCTTCCCGACCACCACGCCCGAGGCCAGGATCGCGAACTCCACCGCCGTCTCCAGCGACGCGCCTGCGCCCAGCGCCAGTCCCAGCGCGGCCAGACCCGTGTCGCCGGCGCCGGAAACGTCGAACACCTCGCGCGCCCGGCCCGGGAAATGTCTCACCGCCTCGCCGCGCCGCATCAGGCTCATGCCCTTGCCGGCCCGGGTCACCACCACGGCCTTGGCCGTCGTGTCGTGCAGCAGCGCCCTGAGCGCCGCCTCGACCTCCGCGTCGCTCTCGACCGGCAGGCCCGTCGCCGCGGCCAGTTCGCTGGCGTTCGGCTTGATCAGATCGACCGCGCCATAGCGGGCGAAGTCGCGGCCCTTGGGATCGACCACCACCGGCGCGCCGGTTCTCTGCGCCGCCGACAGGGCCTGGGCGATCACCAGATCGCTGACTACGCCCTTGGAGTAATCTGAAAGCAGATAGACGGAAGCGCCGGTAAAGGCGTCGCTTTCATCGCCCATCAGCGCCGCCGCCTCCTCGTCCAGCCGCAGCAACTGCTGGCCGGCGGCGACGAAGCGCGTCTTGACGATGGTGGCCACGCCGGCGCGGCGTTCAACGGCGTCCTCTATGCCCGGTTCATGCGCAATCAGGGCCGCCAGTTCGTCGCCCGCCGCGTCCTGTCCCGCCACCGCGCCCAGCCGCGCCGTCCCGCCAAGGGCGGCGACGTTGCGGGCCACGTTTCCCACCCCGCCGGGCATGGCGACGGTCCGGCGCGTGCGCAGGACGGGGATGGGCGCTTCCGGCGATATGCGGCTGACCTCGCCATAGACGTAGCGGTCCAGCATCAGGTCGCCGACGCAGGCGATCTTGAGCCCGCGCACCCGCTCCAGCAGCGCCTGCAGTTGTCCGAGATCGAGCGTGCGTTCAGCCATATCCTTGGCCTAACGGATTCAGGCGGCCTTCGCCATCCGCGCCTTGGTCAGGTCGTCATAGGCGATCAGGTCGGCGGCCAG
>NZ_JAKFEB010000248.1:0-1734 GCF_036677305.1 Brevundimonas sp.
CTTGAGCGCCCTCCCGCGGCCGGCGAGGGCCGCGCCCTTTCTTTCTTCAGGTTCGGTCGGGGCATAGGGCCAAACCCCGAGACGACTTGGGGCGCCGGTTCGATTGCGGAGCGGGGGCGGTCGCCTTCCAATCACGCCGTGCCATTGAAGCGTGATCTGTCCCTCATCGTCGGCTTCGCCGCCAGCCTGTGGCTGACCGGAACGGCGAGTGGCGCGTGGGCGCAGGCCGCCCCCCCGACCGCCGCCCCCGCAGCCGCCCCCTCAGCCGCCCCCTCAGCCGCCGACGAGAGCGATGACGACAGCGTCGCGCCGGTCGAAGAGCGGGTGCGCAGGCTGCCCCTGTGGTCCGAGCAGGCGCGGGCGCGGGGCGTGATCCTGCCGCCGACCTTCGGCATCGGGGTGGTCGCGGTCCGTGACCGGCAGGGGGTGTTCGGCGACAGCCTGCTTGTGAGCGTCGCCAAGGGCGAACCGCCGCCGGCGGATGTCGAACTGGTCAGCGTCCCGTCCGTGTCCTTCGACAACGTCGGCAGCACCGACAGCCTGCAGGTGAAGGGCGACCTCTGGCTGCTGCCGTTCCTCAATCTGTTCGTCAGCCTGGGCAAGGTCGAGGGCGATATCGCCATCGACGTCGTCATCGACGTCGACGACCTGCTGGGGCCGCCGGTCTGCCGGCCCGCCGAGCCGTGCGGGATCAAGCATCTGTATTTCAACTCGCCGCTCGACAACACGATCGTCACCTTCGGCGGGACAGCGGCCTACGGCTCCGGGCGCTGGTTCGCGGCGGCGACATTGTCCCGAACCGTAAGCATCGCCGACAAGGACCGCTCCGATGTCTCCACGAGCAATTTCGGCGTCCGCCTCGGGCCCCGACTGCGGGTCGGCAACCGGTTCCAGGTCGACCCCTATGTCACCGTCAACTGGTTCAAGCTCGACACCCGGGTGCAGGGAACGACGGAGCTTCCCGGAGCCTTCCCGGACGGGGACGACCTCTCGGTGCGCTATGACGCCCATGTGAAGAACGTCGACGACTACAGCCTGGGCGTGGGCGTCAACGCCGGGCTGGACAGCGGCCTGGCGCTACAGGCCGAGTATGGCTACGCGCCGCATGGCGAGCGCTTCATTCTGTCAATCGTCCAGCGGTTCTAGGGAGCCATGTCGATGGTCGGCAAGACGGGCTGCGAAACTGGCGGGATCGGGGTTGAGGCGGCGCCCCGCCGGGGCCATCGCCTGACAGGCTTGAGTCTCTTCCTTCGACAGGGCCGCGCGACCCTCCGGGGATGCGGCTCGTCGCTCGCGGGCGGCGGGCTGATGCTTGTCTCGGTCCTGTCGGCCGGTCAGGCCGCGGCGCAGGCCGATGGAACGCCGCCGCAGGTCCCCGCCGACGCCGCGGTTCAGGCGCCGGGCTGGCGTCCTCACGACTTCAGCTTCATCCCCCTGCCGATCCCGATTTCCGATCCCGCCATCGGCGACGGCCTGGCCGTGGCGGCTGGCCTTCTCTACAAGGCCGGCGGCTCGGAGCGGCCCTGGACCAGCGGCGCGGGCGGTCTCTACACCGACAGCGAAAGCTGGGCGGCCCTGCTGTTCCAGAAGGCCTATATCGGGGCGGACCGTTTTCGCGTCCTGGGCGCCGCGGGCCTCGGCGAGTTCAATGTCGACTTCTACGGCATCGGGTCGGAGGCCGGATCGCGCGGCTTCGCCGTTCCCATCACCCAGGACGCGCGGTTCGGCGTCGCC
>NZ_JAKFEB010000249.1:0-4275 GCF_036677305.1 Brevundimonas sp.
TCCGGCGTCCTGAACCAGTTGCACCAGCGGGGTGGCCCATTGGGGACCCTCGCCGCCGGCGTACTGGATCGCCGGGAACAACTGCTGGCTGATGCCGAAATCGGACAGGATGGAGACGACATAACCGGACCAGCCGACCGCGACGGTCGAGGCCGCGACGCCGTATTCCAGCACAAGCAGCCAGCCCATGATCCAGGCGAAGACCTCGCCCAGGGTGCCGTAGGCGTAGGTGTAGGCCGAGCCCGAGACGGGCATGGTCGAGGCCAGTTCGGCGTAGCAGAGGCCGGCGAGGCCGCAGGCGATGCCGGCGACGACGAAGCTGAGCATGATCGCCGGGCCTGCGTTGGCTGCGGCGACCTGACCGGTCAGGACGAAGATGCCGGCGCCGATGATGGCGCCGATGCCCAGGCTCATCAGATTGATGGGGCCCAGCGTGCGCTTCAGCTCGCTTCTGGCCGCTTCCTTCTGGATCTGGGCTACGGATTTCTTGAGGAACAGGCGGTTCCCCTTGGGCCTAAGGCCTTCTGCGGACATCGAGTCTCGCCCCCTGATACACGGCGAGTCCTCCCCGGACCGCCTTCAATGGCGCGGACGCTAGCGGCGCATGACCCCGCTGGCAACGCGGTTTCCGATTGATGAACGGCGGGAGACGCTTTCGTGAGAGGGGGTGTAGCGTCTATGCCCGGGTCAGATGTTGCCCATTCACGCCGTTCTGGAGCCCCTGAAGGCCGCGCTGGCCGCGACCAACGTCGCCGTGCTGGCCGCGCCGCCGGGCGCGGGCAAGACCACGGTCGCGCCCCTGGCCCTGCTGGACCAGCCCTGGCTGGGCGGCGGCAAGGTGCTGGTGCTGGAGCCGAGGCGGCTGGCGGCGCGGGCCGCGGCCGAGCGGATGGCGTCGTCGCTCGGCGAACAGCCGGGAGAAACCGTCGGCTACCGGACCCGTCTGCAGAGCCGGATCGGGCCGCGCACCCGGATCGAGGTCATCACCGAGGGCGTCTTCACCCGGATGATTCTGGACGACCCCGGACTGGAGGGCGTCGGCGCCGTCCTGTTCGATGAATTCCATGAACGGTCGCTGGACGCGGATCTCGGACTGGCGCTGGCGCGCGAGACGCAGGGTTTGCTGCGCGAAGACCTGCGGCTGCTGGTCATGTCGGCGACGCTGGATATCGCGGGCGTTTCGGGCCTGCTGGGCGGCGCTCCCGTGATCGAGGCCGAGGGGCGGATGTTCCCGGTGGAGACCTTCTACCTTGGCCGCAACGCCGCCGAACGGATCGAGGACGCCGCCGCGCGGGCGGTCCGGTCGGCGCTCGCTGAACAGACGGGGTCGATTCTGGTCTTTCTGCCGGGGCAGGGCGAGATCCACCGCACGGCCCAGCGGCTGAAGGATGCGGTGCGCGACCCGTCGGTCGATATCGCTCCCCTGTACGGCGCGCTCGATGCGAAGGAACAGGACCGGGCGATCCGGCCGGCGGAACCGGGCCGCCGCAAGGTCGTGCTGGCGACCTCGGTGGCCGAGACCAGCCTGACCATCGAGGGGGTGCGCGTCGTCATCGACGGGGGCCTGTCGCGCGTGCCCCGGTTCGAGGCGTCCAGCGGCCTGACCCGGCTGGCGACGGTGCGGGTCAGCCGGTCCTCGGCCGAGCAGCGGCGCGGTCGGGCCGGCCGGGTCGAGCCGGGCGTCTGCTACCGGCTGTGGGACGGGGAGGCGACCCGCGGTCTGGTCCCGCACCAGCGGCCCGAGATTCTGGAAGCCGACCTGACCGCCTTCGCCCTCGACCTGGCGCGCTGGGGCGCGCGGACGACCGAGGGACTGGCCCTGCTGGACCAGCCGCCCGCCGGGGCCTTCGCCGAGGCGCGCAAGGTGCTGGCGCGACTGGAGGCGCTGGACGCCGGCGGCGCCCTGACCGCGCACGGACAGCGGCTGACCCGCATCCCGCTGCCGCCCCGGCTGGCGCATATGGTCGCCGCCGCCAGCGATGCGGGAGACGCCCTGCTGGGCGCGCGGATGGCGGCGGTGCTCAGCGAGCCCGGGCTGGGCGGAAACGACCTCGATCTGCGCGAGCGGTTGCGGGAGCTGGATCGCGACCGGTCGATGCGCGCGCGCGACGCCCTGAAGCTGGCCGACCGCTGGATGCGGGCCGCGGGCGGCGGGCAGGGCGGCGAGGCCGATCCCGGCGCCTTGCTGGCCGAGGCCTTCCCCGAACGGGTGGCGAAGGCGCGCGGCAAGCCGGGCGAGGTCCTGCTGGCTTCGGGGCGCGGCGCCTTCGTCGAGCCGACCGACCTCATGGCGCGCGAGCCCTGGCTGGCCGTGGCCGAGCTGGGCGGCGGCCCGAATATCGAGAGTGGGGCGCGCGACCGCATCCGTCTGGCCGCGCCCGTCGATCCCGCGGCGCTCGAGCACAGGATCGAGGTCGAGGACCGGTTGACCCGCGAGCCTTCCGGTCGAATGACCCTGCGCCGCATCCGGCGCATCGGCGCCATCGTCGTGGACGAAAAGGTCGTCGGGGCGCCCGACCGCGCCGCGATCACGGCGGCGCTGAAGGCCGGGATCGAACGCGACGGCCTGGCCGATCTGAAATGGGGCGAGCGGGCCTCGGGCCTGCGGGCGCGGCTGGCCTTCCTGGGTTCGCTTGAAGAGGGCTGGCCCGACGTGTCGGACCGCGGCCTGGCCGAGGCGCGTGAGACATGGCTGTGGCCGCTGCTGGACGACGTCCAGGCCGTGGACGCCCTTTCCGACGCCGCGCTCGAGGCCGGCCTGAGAACGCTGATCCCGTGGGACCGCCAGCGCGCGCTCGACGACCTGGCTCCGGCGCGGCTGCAGACGCCGCTGGGCTCGGCGTCCATCGACTATGCGGCGCACGGCGGGCCGCGCGTGGACATCCGGGTGCAGGAACTGTTCGGCGTCACGACCCACCCGTGCGTCGGCGGCGGCCGCGCGCCCCTGACCCTGGCCCTGCTGTCGCCCGCGCGGCGGCCGGTGCAGGTGACGAAGGACCTGCCCGGCTTCTGGGCCGGCAGCTGGGCCGCCGTCCGCGCCGAGATGCGCGGCCGCTACCCGCGCCACCCGTGGCCCGAGGATCCGACCAAGGCCGAGGCCACCAGCCGCGCCAAGCCGCGCGGAACCTGAAGCCTCAGGCCGCCCCGTTCAGCATCCGGCCGTAGCTGTCGACCAGGCTGGTGTAGGTCGGCACGAAATTGACGCTGGCCGGATTGCCGGCGATCGCCACCGGCGCCTTGATCTCGAAATGCAGATGGATGGTGGTGGCGTTGCCGCCGAAGTCCGCCGACACCTGACCGATGTGCTGGCCGCGCTCGACATTGCGCGAGGCCATGGTCGGGAACAGGGCGTTCACCCCCGCCATGTCCATGTGCAGATACCGGTAGATGCGTCCGGAATCGCCCAGCAGGGTGACGGTGTAGCTGCCGATCGAGGTGATCCGGCCCTTCTCGGCCGCGACGATCCAGTGGACCTTCTTCACGCAGGTGGCGGGCCGGATGTCCTGCCCCTGATGGCCGCGCCCGGCGGGGCACATGCCGTTGGTCCAGGACCGGGTCTCGCAGAAATTGTCGCGCCAGGGATAGGCGTAGTTGCGCGGGTCGCACTGGCCGCCCGGTCCGGGCGCGGCGAACCCGCCGTAGCCGTAGACCTGGGAGTTGGCATAGGCCGGCCCGGCCTCCATCGGGAACCGCATCCCTGCGGCCCACAGGGTGGCGTCGGTCGCTCCTGTGCCGGAACCCGAGGGCAGGGCGCCGCCCGGGTCGTGCGGCCAGGTGACGGGTTCGGGCGCGGGCGGCGTCTCCGGCACGGGCTCCGGCTCGGGCATGGGCGCCGGCGGGACCTCGCCCGGCGGCGGGGCCGGCTCCGTCGGGACCGTGGCGGGCGCGGGCGTATCGGTCTTCACGGGCGGCGCATCGGGTTCCTGCACGCAGCCGTTCGGCGAGCAGGCGGTCAGCAGCAGCAGGGCGGTCAGGGTCAGGCGCTTCACGACGCGCCTCCGCCGAGCAGTTGCAGGGTCGAGGCGAAGACCACCGCCTCCGCCTCGGTGCAGCCCGCCGCGCCGGGCCCCTCGCAGATGAAGCTGACATTATAGGCGGCGCCGAAGCGGCTGAAGGTGACGTCCACGCCGTATTCCGTGCGCTCGGTGCGGACGTTGGTCAGGCCCTCGGCCTGCGCCTGGACGGCGGCGCGCGAGGCGGCCGGGGCCACGCGGGCGGCGGCGATCCGGGGTCCGGCCCGCGCGAGGGTCGAGGTCGGAGCCGCGGGCCGGGCGG
>NZ_JAKFEB010000250.1:0-9657 GCF_036677305.1 Brevundimonas sp.
GACCTGCGCAACGAGAAGGTCGGCTACAAGGTGCGCGAACACTCGGTCGGCAAGGTCCCCGTCATCGCCGTGGTCGGCAAGAACGAGGCCGAACAGGGCACGGTCGCCATCCGCCGCCTGGGCTCGCAGGCGCAGGAGGTGGTGTCGCTGGATGAGGCGATCCGCATACTGACGGAAGAGGCGACGCCGCCGGATCTGCGGCCCGCCTGATCGGGTCGGGAAAACAAGAAGCCCGCCATCGCGATCGCGGTGGCGGGCTTTTCATTGGGTGAGGCCGAGGCTTACAGCAGGCGCTTGCGCATGGCCTGGGACAGCATGTCGATCAGGGTCACGGCGATGACGACGATGATCACGACGGCGCCGACCTTGGTGTAGTCGAAGCTGTTCATGTAGTCGAAGAGCAGCTGGCCGATGCCCCCGGCCCCGATGAGACCCAGCACGGTCGCCGAGCGGCTGTTGGACTCGAAGCGGTACAGGGCGAACGAGGTCCACAACGGCGCAACCTGCGGGATCACGCCCCAGACGATCTCATGCAGCTGGGAGGCGCCGGTGGCGCGCACGCCCTCGACCGGACCCTTGTCGATCGACTCGACGGCTTCCGAAAACAGTTTGGCCAGGACGCCGGCGGTGTTGAGGGCGATGGCCAGAACACCGGCCAGCGGGCCGAGGCCCACCGCCACGACAAACAACAGACCGATCACGAGATCAGGAACCGACCGCAGCAGGTTCATGACCCAGCGGATCGGCGTCACGATCCAGATGGGCGCGATGTTGCGGGCGGCCAGAAGTCCGAGCGGAACAGCGAGGAAGACCGCGATGAAGGTGCCCCAGAGCGCGATCTGAACCGTCTCCCACATCTTGGCGACGAACAGCCGCCATTCAGTGAAATCGGGGTGCAGCAACCCGCTCGCGATCGCTTGCGTATTGCCCGCGTTGGTCACGAGTTTCGAGACGCCGTCCAGTTCCACGGGGCCGAAGCTGTAGACCAGAATCGCGGCAATCCCGCCCCAGATCAGGACGTCCAGCACCCACGCGCCCATGGATTTCGAAGGCGGATTCGGAATGCCGGTCGCGGACGGTTTGACGGCGGCGTCGGTCAAGGCTGGACCTCGCGCAGGCTGCGCAGGCGCTGCAGTTCGCGCTCGGCGGCGGCGACGCCGGCGGCGTCGCCCTTGTCGCGGGCCTCGCCCAGCTTCTGGTCGGCGACCATTTCGCGGATCGGGTTCAGATAGCCGTCGTCGGCCGCGTTGAAGCGCGAATACTCCAGACCCGCCAGAACCTGACGCTGGCGCTCGGCCTCGACGCCCTCGCCCTGACCGTAGGTCAGGAAGAAGCTGCGGATCTTTTCCTTCAGCGCCGGATCCAGGTCCTCGCGCACCAGAATCCCGCTTTCGGGGATCGGCGGCGACTGCCAGATTTCCTGAATCTGGGCGGCGACCTGCGGGTTCTGCTTGCGCAGGAAGACGGTGTTGACCGTGTTCGAGGTGGCTACATCCAGGAGGCCCGAGGCCACCGAGAAGGCGTTCGACTGATGGTTGGCGGCCCGGACGGTCTTGAAGCACTGGGCCGGGACGACGTTGCGCGGATTGAACAGGAAGGCCATCGGAGCCAGCGTGCCCGACGTCGACTGGGCGTCGCCGATGCCGAAGTCGAAGCGTTTGCCGCAGGCCATGACCTGATCCAGCGTGATGCCCGAGCCGGCGCGGACGATCAGGGTGGAGCGGTAGCTGTCCAGACCTTCCTTGTTGACCGTGCGGGCGATGACCTCGGCGTCGGCGCGGTCGATGGCTTCCACCGCGGGCTTGGCCGAGAACCAGGCGACCTGGGTCTGGTTGCCGCGCATGGCCTCGACCAGGACGGTGTAGTTCGAGCCGAAATAGGGCTTCACCTCGACGCCGATCGCCTTGGACATGTCGTCCAGCAGCGGCTGCCACAGCGGGCCGGCCGAGGCCTGACCCTCGGCGGACAGGATGGAGAAGGTGATCTCGGTCGGCGCGGCCGCGGACTTGCCGTCGCCGCCTCCGCACGAGGCGAGACCGAGCATGGCTGCGGCGGCGGCGATGAGGCCCAGCCGGCGGGTGACGGGTGCGAAGGTCATGCCTTGGTTTCCCAGAACGCGTCCTCGAACTCGGGACCGTAGATATCGATAAGCTGTTTGGTGTCCAGGCCGGTGGCCGGCCCGTCATAGACGATCTGGCCGGCCTTGAGGGCGATGACCCGGTCGCAATAGCGGATGGCGTAGTCGACCTGGTGCAGGGTGACGATGACGCCCAGACCGTCGCGCTTGTTCAGCTCGACCAGCAGTTCCATCACCTTGCGGGCGGATACGGGGTCCAGCGAGGCGACGGGTTCGTCGGCGAGGATCGCTTTTGCCCCCTGGACGAGGGCGCGGGCGATGGCCCCGCGCTGCTGCTGGCCGCCGGACAGGGTGTTGGCGCGCTGGGCGGCATAGTCGGACACGCCGACGCGGTGCAGGGCCGCCATGGCGCGCTGCTTGTCCGCCTGCGGCCAGGCGCCGAGGAAGCCCTGCCAGCCGGGCAGACGCCCCAAGGCGCCCAGCATGACGTTGGAGAACAGCGACAGGCGTCCGACCAGATTGAACTGCTGGAAGATCATGCCCAGCTTCTGGCGCGCGGCGCGGGTCGCGCCCGTGGTGCGGCCGTTCTTCTGGACGGTCTCGCCGAAGACGGTGATCGTCCCCTTGCCGGAATCGATCGTCTGCAGGCCGGTGATCGAGCGCAGGAGCGTCGACTTGCCGGACCCGGAGGGGCCGATCAGGGCGACCATTTCTCCGGCCCCGACCTCGACGGACACGCCGTTCAGGGCCTTTCGGGCGCCGAAAGTCTTGGACACGTCCTTCACGGACGCGACGGCGGCGGTGGCTGAGGTCATGGACACGCTGAAAGCGGTTGCAAGGGCGCGCCGCATGGCCCGATCAGGCCCGCGAGGCAAGTCTTAATGACACGTCCGCGAGGATTTCGTCCAGCGGAACAGCAGCCGGGCCACGCCCGATTACTGCGCCGCTCGCACCTCGACCGGCAGACCGAGCGCTTCCAGCTGCGGACGTACAGTCGCGGCGTCGCCCACCACGACCCAGACCAGTTGCGAGCCGTCGATAATGCGGCGGGCCTCGGCGTCCATCTGGGCGGCGGTCATGGCCTCGTAGCGCGGGGCCAGCGTCTCCCAGTAGTTGTCCGGGCGGCCGTACAGGGCGTTGGTGCGCAGGGCGTTCAGGATCGCCGCCGAGGTTTCGAAACTGCCGGGCAGCTGGCGGACGTTGCCGTTGACCGTGCGCTCCCGCTCGGCGGCCGTGACGCCGCGGTCGGACAGGAAGGCGCGGTACTGGTCGATCAGGACGGCGATGGATTCGCCCGTGCGGTTCGACTGGACCGGCGCATTGATGATGTAGGGCGCGCCGTTCTCCATCAGGGTGGTGCGGCCATTCAGCCCGTAGGACCAGCCGCGGGTCTCGCGGATGTCCTGGTTGATGCGCGACAGGAAGCCGTTGCCGATCACCTCGTTGGCGGCCTGGAAGGCGACGAGGTCGTCGCGGCCTGTGACCGGCAGCACCAGTCCTCCGAGGATCAGCGACTGCGGCGACTGCGGCCGGTCGATCAGGACGATGCGGGGCTGGGCCGCGGGCGCGGGCGCGTCGAAGGCCTTGGTCCCCCTGGCGACGGACGGCGCAGCCCAGGCGCCGAAGCGGGCCTCCAGCATCGGCGTCAGCTCGGCCAGCGGCCTGTCCGAGACGATGAAGACGCGGGCGTTGTCCGGGCGGATCCAGCGCTGGTGGAAGGCGGTCAGGTCGTCGCGGTCCAGACCCTGGACGGCCGCCGTGTCGCCGAGGCCGGACCAGGCCCGGCCATAGGGATGGGCCGCCCCGTACAGGACCCCCGGCAGGGCGCGGGCGCCCATGCCGTTGGGCGACGCCTTCTCCTGGGCGATGCCGGCCAGCTGCTGGGCGCGCAGGCGTTCGACATCGGCCGGCTTGAAGGCGGGGTTGCGGATGACGTCGGCCAGCAGGTCCAGCGACGGTTCGAGATTGGCGGTGACGGCGGTCAGACTGACCGTCGTGCGGTCGACCCCGGCGAAGGCGTTGATCGTCGCCCCCAGACGTTCCTGCTCCTCATTGAGCGCATCGACGTCGCGGGTCGTGGTGGCCTCGGTCAGGGCGGCCAGCATCAGGGTCTGGGTCCCGAGCGCATCGGCGGGATCGGCGGCGACGCCGGCGTCGAACTCGACCGCCACCCGGGTGGTCGGGACGGTGGTGGAGCGGGCGTAGACGACCTCGACGCCGTTCGACAGGCGGGCGCGCTCGGTGTCCGGGAAGTCCAGCGCCTTCATGGCGCCGACGGCGGGCATGGGCTCGCGCGGGGTGAAGGCCAGCGGTTCGGCCGCGGCCGGCGCGGGCCGGGCGTCGGCGGCCTCGGCATAGGGTTCGCGCTCGCCGGGATCGACCCGGACGGCCAGCACCGGCCGGGTCAGCCAGCGATCCATGACCGCCTTGACCGAGGCGGGGGTGACGGCGCCGAGGTCGGCCAATTCCTTGCGATAGAAGCCCGGGTCGTCGGCGTAGAGCTCGCCCTCGGCCAGCACCACGGCCTTGCCGCCGAAGCCGCCGACCGGCTCCAGCGCCTGTATCTGCTGCGACATGCGCGAGGTGACGACGCGGGCCACCTCGTCGGCGGTGGGGCCGGAGGCGATGAAGTCGGCGATCAGCTGGTCCAGTCTGGCCGAGACGGCCTCGACATCGCCGCCGGGTTTCACATCGACGGTAGTCGTGAACATGCCGATGCGGTGGAAGGGCTGATAGCCGGTCGTGACCGCGGTCGCTGTCTCGTCGCCGCGCACGAGGGCGTTGTCCAGCCGCGAACTGGCCAGTCCGCCAAGGACGCTGGCGGCGACGTCCAGATCGGCCGCGTTCGCATCCAGCATGCCCGGCACGACCCAGGTGCGGTACAGGCGGGTGTTGGGCACGCGGTCGTGCAGGGTGCGGTCGATGCGGGCGGGCAGGGTCGGGATATCGGCCTGGGCCGGCTCGTTCTGCGCGCCGCGCGGGATGTGCCCGAAATAGCGCTGCACCAGGGTGCGGGCCGCGGCGGCGTCGATGTCCCCCGCCAGCACCAGCACGGCGTTGTTCGGGCCGTAGTTGTCGCGGTGCCACTGGCGCAGGTTCTCGAGGCTGGCGGCGTCGAGGTCGGCCATCGAGCCGATGGTCGAGTGGCGGTACGGATGGCCCGGCGGGAAGAGCGCCTCCAGCTGGGCGTAGTAGACGAGGCCATAGGGCTGGTTGTCGCCCTGGCGCTTCTCGTTCTGGACGACGCCGCGCTGGTTATCGAGCCGCTCCTGGCTGAGCGCGCCCAGCAGGTGCCCCATCCGGTCGCTCTCCATGTAGAGCGCCTGTTCGAGGGCCGAGGTCGGCACGGTCTGGAAGAAGTTGGTGCGGTCGAACCAGGTGGTGCCGTTCCAGTCGGTGGCGCCCATGGCGCGCAGGGGCTCCATCAGACCGCCGGGCACGTTCTCGGTCGGATTGAACAGACCGATATGTTCGAACAGGTGGGCGTAGCCGGTCTGCCCTTCGGGCTCGTCCTTGGCGCCGACATTGTACCAGGCGGCGACCGCCACCACCGGCGCCTTGCGGTCGGTGTGGACGACGACGCGCAGGCCGTTGTCGAGGGTGAAGGCCTCGAAGGGGATGTCGACGCTGCGGGCCAGCCGGGACGCCGGAACCTGGGCCATGACCGGCGGCGCGCCCGCCACGATCATGAGGGCGGCGGCGGCGGCGAAGACGATGCGGCGCATGGGCGGCGATCCCGTGGAATTGACCAGGGGCGGAACGCTAACAGCGGTATCCGGTCCGGCAAGTTACGGCTGAGTCACGAAGCGGTTTCCGCGGGTTCCCGAAGATGGTCCGCTTGCGGACAAATCCGGCCTAAGCTCAGGGCCCGCCTAGAAAAAACCGCTTTACATGACAGGTCCATGACCCTACATCGCGGCTTCCGGCGGACCCCGTGGTCTAACGTTGCGCTGCTAACGCCGGTCTGGGTTTAACAATTACAGGGGTTTACGTGAATTGCGCACGTATCCATTTCCCCTGGACCTGGTCCGCGAGCGGTCCCCTGAACGTCCCGTCGCACTCGTGCGGCCGCGTTCGGTTTCCGTAGCGGCGCGCTGGTTCCAGGACAATCTAAAGGCTGACGTCTTCTATGCGGTGAAGGCCAATCCCTCGCGCTGGGTCATCGAGACCCTGGTCGAGGCCGGCGTCACCGCCTTCGACGTCGCATCGCTCGCCGAGATCGAACTGGTGCGTTCGGTCAGCGCCGACGCGCGCCTGGCCTTCATGCATCCGGTCAAGAGCCGCGGCGCGATCACCCGCGCCTATTTCGAGCACGGCGTCCGCACCTTCTCGCTGGACAGCCATGACGAGCTGGCCAAGATCCTCGACGCCACGGGCAATGCGACCGACCTGAACCTGCTGGTCCGCATGACGGTCTCGGCCGACGGCGCCGCCTACTCCCTGTCGGGCAAGTTCGGCGTTTCGCCGGACCAGGCCCCGTCGCTGCTGCTGGCCACGCGCCAGGCGGTGGTCGACGGCCTGATGGGCGTCTGCTTCCACGTCGGTTCGCAGTGCATGCGCCCGTCCGCCTATGAGGCCGCCATGGCCCAGGTCGGCCGCGCCATCAGCCGCGCCGGCGTGATCGTCGACATCGTCGATGTCGGCGGCGGCTTCCCCTCGGTCTATCCGGGCATGGTCCCGCCGGACATGAGCGAATACGCCGAAGCCATCCACCGCGGCTTCGCCGACATGCCGGTCACCCACACCACCGAACTGTGGTGCGAGCCCGGCCGCGCGCTTGTCGCGGAATCGTCGTCGGTCCTGTGCCGCGTCGACCTGCGCAAGGGCGACGCCCTGTATCTGAACGACGGCTCGTACGGCTCGCTGTTCGACGCCACCCACTCGCGCTGGCCCTTCCCGACCAAACTGGTCCGGGACGGAGATGCGTCTGCAGACCTGAAGCCCTTCCGCTTCTACGGCCCGACCTGCGATTCCATCGACCACATGCCGGGACCGTTCTGGCTGCCGGCCGATGTGCAGGAAGGCGACTTCATCGAGATCGGCATGCTGGGCGCCTATGGCGTGGCCATGTCGACCGGCTTCAACGGCTATGGCGAACACGACATCGCTGCGGTCGGCGACGCCCCGATGGCCTCGCTGTACGGCCTGGCGCCGCGCTCCATCCCGACCGTGCGCACCACGGCGGAAGAGACCGCCCGCAAGGTCGTTCGCCTGTCGCGCCCCAAGGGCAAGGCCGGCCAGCGGAAGAAGCAACGGCGCTAAACCGTCGCTGACGCGTTGTAATCAGCAGCGGCCCGTCGCTCCGTCCGGGCCGCTGTTCCTTTTGTCGACGGGCGCTCAAATCAAAGGGAAACCCTTGCAATGAACGCTCCCGTTCAAGCCGAATCCATTCCGAACCAGAAGGCCCTGCTGCTCCAGAACACCGTCGAGCACGTGGACATCACCTCGTTCGACGCCCGTCCGATCATCGACAGCATGCGCAAGATGTCGTTCTCGAGCCGCGACACGGCCCGGGCCGCCGACATCTTCAACATGGCGCTGGAAGACAAGGCCTGCTCGCCCTGGCTGATCCTGGCCGGCTCGACCTCGGCCGGCGGCTGCATGCACGTGTACCGGGACATGGTGAAGTTCGGCATGATCGACGCCGTGGTCGCCACCGGCGCCTCGATCGTCGACATGGATTTCTTCGAGGCCCTGGGCTTCAAACACTACCAGGCCGCCGGCGAGGTGGACGACAACGTCCTGCGCGACAACTACATCGACCGGATCTACGACACCTATATCGACGAGGAAGAGCTCCAGGCCTGCGACCACACCATCCTGGAGATCTGCAACCGGCTGGAGCCGCGCGGCTATTCCTCGCGCGAGTTCATCTGGGAGATGGGCAAGTGGCTGTCCGAGGGCAATGCGAAGAAGCCCGGCAGCCTGATCCAGACCGCCTATGAAGAGGGCGTGCCGATCTTCTGCCCGGCCTTCGTGGACAGCTCGGCCGGCTTCGGCCTGGTCAAGCACCAGAAGGAGCGGATGGCCGAGGGCAAGCCGTATCTGATGATCGACGCGGTGGCGGACTTCCGCGAACTGACCGACGTCAAGATCGCGGCGGGCGTCACCGGCCTGTTCATGGTCGGCGGCGGCGTGCCCAAGAACTTCGCCCAGGACACCGTCGTCTGCGCCGAGATCCTCGGCGTCGAGGCCGAGATGCACAAATACGCCGTGCAGATCACGGTCGCCGACGTCCGCGACGGCGCCTGTTCCTCGTCGACGCTCAAGGAAGCCGCCTCCTGGGGCAAGGTCCAGACCACCCACGAGCAGATGGTCTTCGCCGAAGCCACCACGGTCGTGCCGCTGATCGGCTCGGACGCCTATCACCGCGGGACCTGGAAGAACCGCGACAAGCGCCGCTGGAACAAGCTGTTCGGCAAGTAAGCCGCGTCGGCTGACTGCAAGATGGGAGGGGCCGGAGCGATCCGGCCCCTTTTCTATACGCCGGAGGCCCAGGCCAGGGCGTCTTCCAGCCTGCCCGGCTCGAACACCCGCATCTCCACGCCGGGAATGAGAGGGCTGAAGGTCTGCGCCATGACGCGCAGCCAGGCCTTGTCGGTGACCATGGCGCACCGTGGAAACTTTCCCCAGTCCCCGATATGGGCGGCGTTCCAGCGCAGATCCTTCAGCAGGACCTCTCCGGTGAAATCCGTGAAATCCGTCATGTCCGCCACGACGCCGATCCGGTCATGGGTCTTCAACCTGATCTCGATCACCTCGATGATCCGGTCGTAGTCGGCGGCGTCCATCGTACCCGCGGCGCGCATGGCGATGACGTTATCGGGCGCGTCCAGAATTTCGAGCATCAAAGCCTCCTTCGACGAGGGGGCCCCAGCCTGACCCGGGGTATTCGGCCATACAAGGGGCCTGCTGCGGGAACCGTGACAGGTCCCGTCCGCTTCTTCTCCCGAAGGAGCTTCGCCATGACCGATCAGAACCAGACCCAGGACGCCCGCGAGGCCGAGGACATGGGCGAGAAGCCTGACCTGGGGCGCAAGCCGGACGCCCTGACCGAGGCCCTGTCGGGATCGGGCATGGGGTCGGACACGCGGGCCGGTTCGCTGCAGGGCGGGGCGGCGACGGGCTCGGACGACGATCCCGATCAGGACGCCGTCAACGAAAGTCTGGCCAGCGAGGGCATGGCCTCGGCCGATCCGCAGTCGCCCTCGACCGCCGATCCCAACCCGATCAAGAACACGGGCGCGGACAAGACCGGGCCGGGCGGCGATCCCGCCGAGGGCAAGCCGGGTCAGGCCGACGCGCCGACGGGGTGAGGGCCGCGTCATTCCGCGCCTTTCAGAAGGCGTGAACCCGCCTTGCCGCCGCCGCAGCCTTGGGCCACGGTGCGGCCAATCCGACAGTCTTTTCAGGGACGATACCGAATGAAGCGCATGTTCGCGGCCGCCGCACTGACGGCGACCCTGGCCGCGGCCGGTTGCGGCCCGAGCCCGGCGCAGGACGCTGTCGCCCCCGCCGACGCGGCGGTCGATGCAGCGGCCCGCGCCGCTCCGGAAGCCGCCGCCCCCGCCGCGGCGACG
>NZ_JAKFEB010000251.1:0-3487 GCF_036677305.1 Brevundimonas sp.
CGTCGAGGCCCTGGGCTGCCGCCAGCGCGTCGATCTCGGCCTCGGTGTGGGGGATGAACTCGTGCAGCGGCGGGTCGAGCAGGCGCACCGTCACCGGCAGGCCGGCCATGATCTCGAACAGCTCGACGAAGTCCGCCTTCTGGAACGGCGCGATCTTGCCCAGGGCGGCGCGGCGGCCGGCCTCATCGTCGGCCAGGATCATCTCGCGCACCGCGGCGATGCGGGCGTCGTCGAAGAACATGTGCTCGGTGCGGCACAGGCCGATGCCCTCGGCGCCGAAGCCGCGGGCGGTCTTCGCGTCGAGCGGCGTCTCGGCGTTGGCGCGCACCTTCAGGCGGCGGACCTTGTCGGCCCAGGCCATCAGGGTCTGGAAGTCGCCCGTCAGCTCGGGCTCTATCATGGCCACGGCGCCGTCGAGCACCTCGCCCTTCGAGCCGTCGATGGTGATGGTCTCGCCCGCCCTGAAGACGCGGCCGCGGGCGGTGAAGGTCCCGGCCTTTTCGTCGATCGACAGTTCGTTGATGCCGCAGACGCAGGGCCGGCCCATGCCGCGCGCGACGACGGCGGCGTGGCTGGTCATGCCGCCGCGCGCGGTGACGATGCCCCGCGCCGCATGCATGCCGTGGATGTCCTCGGGCGAAGTCTCCTCGCGCACAAGGATGACGGCGTCGCCCAGCTGGTTGAGCCGTTCGGCCTCATCGGCGTCGAACACGATCTTGCCCGTCGCCGCGCCCGGGCTGGCAGGCAGACCGGCGGCCACGACATTGCGCACAGCATTGGGATCGAGCGTGGGGTGCAGCAGCTGGTCCAGCGCCGACGGCTCCACGCGTGACACCGCCTCTTCCTCGGAGATCACGCCTTCTGCGGCCAGATCGACCGCGATCTTCAGGGCCGATTTGGCGGTGCGCTTGCCGTTGCGGGTCTGCAGCATCCACAGCCGGCCCTGTTCGACCGTGAATTCGATGTCCTGCATGTCGCGGTAGTGGCTCTCCAGCCGGCCGACGACGTCTACGAACTGGCCGAAGACGACCGGCATGGCCTCCTCCATCGAGGGGGCGGTCTCGCCCATCTCCTCGCGGCCCGCCTTCGTCAGCGACTGGGGCGTGCGGATGCCGGCGACGACGTCCTCGCCCTGGGCGTTGATCAGGAACTCGCCATACAGCCGGGCCTCGCCCGTCGACGGGTTGCGGGTGAAGGCGACGCCGGTGGCCGAGGTGTCGCCCATATTGCCGAAGACCATCGACTGGACGTTGACCGCCGTGCCCCAGCTTTCGGGGATGTCGTGCATGCGGCGATAGAATTTGGCCCGGTCGTTCATCCAGCTGGCGAAGACGGCCGAGACGGCGCCCCACAGCTGGTCGTTGGGATCCTGCGGGAAGGGCTGGCCCAGCCGGTCCTCGACCACCGCCTTGTAGTCGGCGACGACCTTCTCCCAGTCCTTCGCGCCCAGGTCGGTGTCGATGGTGACGCCCAGACGGTCCTTGTGGTCGTCCAGCACCTCCTCGAAGTCGTCGTGCGACAGGCCCAGCACGACGCTGGAGTACATGGTGATGAAGCGGCGGTAGCTGTCGAAGGCGAAGCGGCGGTCGCCGGACAGGGCGGCCAGCCCCTCCACGGTCTCGTCGTTGAGGCCGAGGTTCAGGACCGTGTCCATCATGCCGGGCATGGAGGCGCGGGCGCCCGAACGGACCGAGACCAGCAGCGGGTTCTTCGCATCGCCGAAGGTCTTGCCGACGACGGCCTCGACCGTCTTCAGCCCGGCGGCGACCTGTTCGGCCAGCTCGGCCGGATAGCTCTGGCCGTTGGAATAGTAGTGGACGCAGGCCTCGGTCGTGATGGTGAAACCGGGGGGCACGGGCAGGCCCAGCGAAGACATCTCGGCCAGGTTGGCCCCCTTGCCGCCCAGCAGGTTCTTCATCGACGCATCGCCGTCAGCGGAACCGCCGCCGAAGCCGTACACCCACTGAGTCATCGAATAGCCCCTGAGCCTGTCGTTTCGTCCGGCCTGACTAACGTGCTGCGCCCGCGAAGGCGAGGCCGGGGCTGTAACAAACCGTGAGCGGCTGTGACGTTCCGGCTTGAGGGGGCGAGAGTCCCCGCCCGTTCGGGAAAATGCGCAAATGGAGACTCTGGAGACATTCGCCCTCTCCGCCTTCCCTCCGGTTTCGTCGAAATCGGTGCTCTGACCGGGCGGCGCGCGCCCATGAAACGGTGCGTATCCTTCATGACGTCATTCAAGCATGCAGCCACGTCAGAATCGGACGGACGGGGTCTGGCGGCGCGCTCTCGAGGGCGAGTGTCTCGAAAAGCGGGGGCGGAAGGGGCGGATCGGGCGGGGCGGGAGTCCCGGGCTCGCGCTCGGGAGGCCGGGGCGGTCGCCGCCTCGCGTGCTGGATCAAGCGCGCCGCAGGCGGACATTGTCGAGGTCGCCTGAGGTGGAAAGCGGACATTGCCACGGGCAGGTCGGGCCGGGCATGCTCGCTCTTGGCCAAGCAATCGGCCTTGGTAGGGGACACACCAATGCGACGGGCTCTCATTGCGGTCGCGTCCGTGATCGGCTTGGCCTTACCGGCTTTGGCGAACTGCGCGAAGCCCAACCAGCCACCTATGTCAGGTCCCGCTTCTATCCGCTCCGACGTCCAACAGATCGTGGAGCAGATTGCCACGTTGCCTCCGGGAAGGGCGAGCAGGGACGAACAGCAGGCCCTGTTTGACCGGCTTATTGCCATCGGACCTGAGGCAGCCCCGACCCTCGTCGCGCTCATGGATGATCGTCGGCCACTCCCATGGCCCGCCATTTCGCTTGAGAGCCTGGCGCCTGACGCGTTCGAAGGTATCCGACATTATGGTCCGAAGCAGGTGGTCGATGCCTTGGCGGCAGTGCTCAATCAGATCACCGGAGAGCACTTCGGCTTTATCTATAATGGTGCGACCGAAGCGGAACGCACCGCATCAGTCGCGGCGTGGCGTGAGCATTTCAGAATGTCTGCGAGCACTTCGCGATAGCGAAAGTGACCGCAAGCAAGGTCCGCCACGGGTGGGGAGCTGACATTGGCCGGTGTGCGAGATGAAGACCTCGCGAGCGGGGGACACGCCTCCACACGGAAGCGAGACTGAACCTCAGCCGGCCCGCGCGCGGGATCACAGGGCCAGCGCCGCCCGCACCCCCGCCAGATGCGTCTCATAGTTCCGCCACCGGCCCGACGCCCGGCGGTACAGCGGCTCGCGCACCTGCCAGACGCTGGCCGTTCGCACGCCTGTTTCGGCCTTGTGGAAGTCGAGAACACCCTCCTCCCACTCCAGCCCGAGGTAGGCCAGCAGCCTCTCGATCGCCGGCCGCGGCTCGACCACGAGGGCGTCGTAGTCGAGGTCGAGAATATCGGGATACAGCCGCTTCCAGTGGGCCATCAACCGCCGGTACTGGCCGTGCCAGTGAACCAGATCGTCCAGATCCAGCGCATGCGCCATCGACCGGTCCAGATGCAGG
>NZ_JAKFEB010000252.1:0-13392 GCF_036677305.1 Brevundimonas sp.
GGTTCGAACAGGCCCTCGCCGGCCAGTTTCGCCTTCAGCCGCTCCAGCTGGGCCAGAAGGGCGCCGGCGCCGGCGGCCTCCATGGTCTCGATGACGATCTGGTACGACGACCGCGCCGGATAGGAGGTGATCTTGCCGGTGACGATGACCTCGAGGCCCGACTCGGGCCGGACGCCGAGGCCGCGGACCGATCCCTTCCAGATGACGCCGTCGATAGCGGCCTTGTCGTCCTTGAGCGTCAGATAGACGTGGCCCGAGGCGTGGTGATTGACCTTGGAGATCTCGCCGCGCAGGCGGACGTGGCCGAAGCGGTCCTCGAGCGTGCGCTTGAGGGCGAACGACAGTTCCGAGACCGTCTGCGGAGGATTGTTGTCCCGCGCGGGCGGCGGCGGTTCGTCAGCCGGGCCCTCGAAGACGTAGGAGTCGTCGCTCATCGGGGCAGGGTAGCGGGCGAAGGCGGCGGCGGGAATGGGCGCCGGCCCGCTGTCTCCCCGGCGGCGGTCCGCCGACCGCCTGACGAGCCCCCTAGGCCGTCGGCGGGCGCCGGGTCTGGGTGGCGATATAGGCGATCAGGTCACGCCGGTCCTCGGCGTCGTGCAGGCCGGCGAAGGTCATCTTGTTGCCGGGCAGGAATTCCTTCGGATTGTCCAGCCAGTGATCCAGGTTGTCCGGGCCCCAGACAAAGTCGGCGTCCTGGACGGCCCTGGAGTAGGTGTAGCCCTCCATGGATCCGACCTGACGCCCGAACAGTCCCCACAGATTGGGTCCGGTAAGGCGGGCGCCGCCCTCCGCCAGCGTGTGGCAGGAGCGGCAACGGGCGAAGGCGGCCCGGCCATTGGCGAGGTCGGCGGTGTTGTACGGAGGGGACAGGGTGGCCAGCGTCAACTGCGCGTCCGCATCCGAAATCGCCCCGGGCGCGGCGGCGGCCGGAGTCGGCGTCGTAGTCGACGCCGGGGACGCGGGTCCGGCGGTCGAGGGCGCCGGGGCGGCCGGCGCAGGCTCCGACTCTCCGCATGAGGTGAGCAGGGCGGCCGACGCCATCAAAAGAAGAACCCGGGTCATGATCGTTCCCTCAAATCCAGGACTGACCGGAACGCTCTTATCACCTGACTTCGCCGCAACCAAAGGTGTCGCCGCCTCAATTACACCGGAGCACTTTCTTGCGTTCCGGTATTCACCCTAAGTATTCCAACCGATCAATTTTGCAGCACGGCGACGGTATGTTCGCGCGCGGCCCTGCGAATTCCCTCCTCGATCATCCAGGCGTCGTCGGGAAACCAAACAATGCTTGATCGACGCTCCGCCATGTTCGTGCTCCCCGCCGCCGGGGCGCTGGTCGCAACCGTCGCCGCCTGTTCCCAGGGGACCGCGAGCAGCGACGGCGACGCCGAAACCAACCCCGATGACCTGGAAAGCGTCACGGTCGATCTGGTCGCGCCGCCGTTCGTCCACGCCCATGATCAGGTCGCCAAGGGGCCGCCCAGGGTGGTGAAGTTCCGGATGACGACCCAGTCGAAGACCATCGTGGTGGACGAGGCCGGCACGACCTTCCACGCGATGACCTTCAACGGCTCCATGCCCGGGCCGACCATGGTGGTCCACGAGGGCGACTATGTGGAGCTGACGCTCGTCAATCCGGCGGACAGCACCCTGCCGCACAACATCGACTTCCACGGCGCGACGGGCGCATTGGGCGGAGCCGCCCTGACGCTGGTCAATCCGGGCGAGCAGGCGACCCTGCGGTTCAAGGCGACCCGCGCGGGCGTGTTCGTCTATCACTGCGCCCCGGAGGGCATGGTCGCCTGGCATGTGGTTTCCGGCATGCATGGCGTCCTTATGGTCCTGCCGCGCGCCGGACTGTCCGACGCCGAAGGCAAGAAACTGACCTACGACAAGGTCTTCACCATCGGCGAGTTCGACCTCTACCTGCCCAGGAACGGGGCCGGCGGATACACGACCTATCCGACGGCCGAGGAAGGATACGCCGACACGATCGAGGCGATGCGCGGCCTCGTGCCGAGCCACATCATCTTCAACGGGGGCCATGGGGCGCTGACCGGCGAAAATGCGCTGAAGGCCAGGGTCGGCGAGACGGTGCTGTTCGTCCACTCGCAGGCCAATCGCGACACCCGTCCGCATCTGATCGGCGGGCACGGCGACTGGGTCTGGGAGACCGGCAAATTCGCCAATCCGCCCCAGCGGGATCTGGAAACCTGGTTCATCCGCGGCGGCTCGGCGGGGGCCGCGCTCTACAAATTCCGCCAGCCCGGGCTCTATGTCTATCTGAACCACAATCTGATCGAGGCGACGCTGCTGGGAGCGGCGGCCCATGTGCAGGTCGAGGGCACGTGGAACGACACCCTGATGAAACAGGTCAGCCCGCCCGGGCCGATCCCGGCCGGGGCGTGAGAGCGCAGGCTCCGGTGAGCCGCCCGTCCGCTAGTTTTCTTCACGCGCCCAGATGGTGCAGCGCGCGATCCAGTGTTCCAGTTCAGCGATCAGATGGAGATAGGACCGCGTCTCGAACGTGTGGACCGTCTGCGCATCGCCGTCGAAGCGGAAGGGGACGTCCTGCCGCCGCCGGCCGCGATCGGTCCGGGGCCAGGGCTGGTAGATCACCGTCAGGTGGAAGGCGCCCTCGGGATCGAACTCGGGCCGGAACTCGACGTCGATGTTGAAGCGGCGACCCTCGTTCGTGGCGTGGAAGACCGAGGAGCCGCCGATGTCGGTCAGGTCGCCGTCCATGGTCACGAGCAGCTGGTTCCAGCCGATCCTCCAGCCCGCGGGAATGCGTAGCGGCTGCATCTCCCTGTAGGCGGGCGAGTCAGGGAAGGCTTCGTAGTAGGGCAGGATCTTCATGCCCCGAGGTTTAGCGGCGAATCCCCGGTCCGCAATGGCGCGGGAACGGGCAGGGGCGGCGGGCCGTTGCCGAAGGATGGCAGACCCCCGCGACACCGACCCGAACGACCAGGACCCGCGCGAACGCGATCTCGGACGGCGCAGCCGCGCTCCGGCGGTCAGCCCCTGGCTGGTCATCGGCCTGCTGTTTCTGCTGGGGGCGGGGGTCTATGTGATCTCCGCCATGGTCATGCGGTAACCATGCACGACTTGACCGGCCCCTCCGGTGCGGTCATTGCGCGGGCATGAATATCCTGCTGGTCGGATCGGGCGGGCGAGAGCACGCCCTGGCGTGGAAGATCGCCCAGTCGCCGCTGCTGCGGCGTCTGGTCATCGCGCCGGGCAATCCGGGCATGGAAAAGCTGGGCGAACTGGCCCCGATCAAGGTCACCGAAGCGGACAAGCTGTGCGCCCTGGCGCGCGAGATGAAGGCCGATCTGGTGGTGGTCGGGCCCGAGACGGCGCTGGAGGCCGGGCTGGCCGACCGTCTGGCGACTGCGGGCATCCCCTGTTTCGGACCGACCAAGAAGGCGGCCCAGCTGGAAACCTCCAAGGCCTTCTCCAAGGCCTTCATGGAGCGGCACGAGATTCCGACGGCCGGCTACGGCGTCTATGAGCGGCTGCACGAGGCGCGGCAGGCGCTGACGGTGTTCAAGCCCCCCTATGTGATCAAGGCCGACGGCCTGGCGGCCGGCAAGGGCGTGGCCATCAGCCCCAACAAGCGCGAGGCCGAGGCCGAGATCGAGCGGATGCTGGGCGGCCGGTTCGGCACGGCCGGGGCGCGGGTGGTGATCGAGGAGTTCATGGCCGGCGAGGAGGGCTCGCTGTTCGCCGTCTGCGACGGCCAGCGCGCCGTGCTGCTGGGCGGGGCGCAGGACCACAAGCGGGCCTATGACGGCGATCTGGGACCGAACACGGGCGGGATGGGCAGCTATTCGCCGGCGCCGGTGTTCACGCCCGAGCTGGTCGAGGCGGCCGACCGGCTGATCGTCCAGCCCGTCGTCGCGGCCATGGCGGCCGAGGGCATGCCCTATCGCGGGGTGCTGTACGCCGGGCTGATGGCGACCGAGGACGGGCCCAAGGTGGTCGAGTTCAACGCCCGCTTCGGCGATCCGGAGTGCCAGGTGCTGATGATGCGGCTGGACGGGGATATCGTGCCCCTGCTGCTGGCCTGCGCGCGGGGCGACCTGACCCGGGCGCCGGTCCCGGCCTTCCACGACGAGACGGTGATCTGCGTGGTGCTGGCGGCCTCGGGCTATCCCGACAGTCCGCTGACCGGCTCGATCATCCGCGGGGCCGAGCAGGATTTCGGGCCGCATGTGCAGGTCTTCCACGCGGGCACGCGGCGGCGGGCGGACCGGCAGCTGGCGGCGGCGGGCGGCCGGGTGCTGAACGTCTGCGCGCGCGGCAAGGACATCGCCGAGGCGCGCGAGCGGGCCTATGCGGCGATCAGGAAGATCGACTGGCCGGGCGGCTTCCACCGCACCGACATCGGCTGGCGGGCGATGGACAGGGCCGAAGCCGCTCAATAGTGCGGCCGGGACTCCTTGAGCCGGTGCAGCCGTTCGAGCTCGCGGCTGCGGGCGAGGGCCGCCTCGAGGCTGGGCTCCTTCCACCGGTTGGCCATGCCGTTCGGGTAGCAGAGGTCGAAGATCATCTGCGCGCCGGGGACGAAGTCCGGCAGGACCTGCCAGTCGCCCGGGACACCGTCGACATAGGTGCGCTCACGCCGGTTGACGCAGTCGGCCTCGCGCACGAAATCCATGAACCGCGTCGGCTGCAGGTCGGCGTCGAAGTCGCCCGGGGTGACGGTCCGCACGCGGACGAGGCCCTCGGCGTTCGGTCCGGCGCCGTAGTCATTGGCGGACACCCAGTAGTCGACGCCCCGGCCCGGAGTCGGCCCGGGATAGAAATGCTGCAGCAGCATCCATTCGCCGGGCCCGGCCGTGGGCACGGGATCGGGATCCCGGGGCGCGGACTCCTGGACGGCGAGGGCGAGCCAGGCGGCGGCGAACAGTGCGAGCATCGATTCACTCCGGGCAGGCAGGCATCAAGCGCAACCCCGGTGGTGATGTCAAAGGCGGTCGGGGGTCAGGCCCAGGCGAACAGCAGCCGGCCTTCGCCCATGCGCTCGCGCAGGCGGGGCAGGTCGGCGTGGGCGACCGAGAAGCAGCCGTAGGACCGGCCCAGCTTGCCCTCGCGGGCGAGGAAGGCCGGGTCGGCGTAGTCGGCGCCGTGGATGATGATGGCGCGCTCGCGGGCGCGGTCGTTGGAATATTCCAGCCCGTCCAGCAGGACGTTGGGGCCCTGCTGGGCGCCGAAGCCGGGGCCGGCGGTGGCGTAGGCGCCGACCGAGGACTTGTAGCTCTCGGGCGTATTGCCGAATTCGCGGGCGTAGCCGCTGTGCGCCGGATCGGAGCCGCGGCCGTGGGCCGTGCGCATCAGGGTGACGGCGCCGCCGTGCAGGTCGACCTCGTACAGGCGCTCGTCGCCCGAGAATTTCTGGAAGTCGACCAGATACATGCGGTCGCGCTGGGTGATCCTGCCCTTGTGGATGTCGAGGGCGGCCATGGCGCGGTCCATCAGCTCCTGACGGATCTGGCCGCGGGGATCGAGCGGGCGGGTGGTGTTCAGCTCGGCCGTGATGACCTCGGGCGGCTGGGCGATGACGATGGTCGGAACCTGGGTCTGCGCCAGGCCGGGCAGGGGCCGGAAAGCCGCCGTCTGCGTGGCCGCGGACGCGGTGGCGCAGCCCGACAGCAGCGCAGCGCCGCCCAGTATGAATCCACGTCTCGCTAGCCGCATGCGACGCCCCTCGCACGTTTCTGGAGCACAGGTTGTTTCAGGTCGTAACGGAGGGATCAACCTGAGCCTTGGCGAAACCGCCCGGACGTCTAAGGTGCAGGCCTGTTTCCGGGAGGGTTTCGTGAAGTCGATCACATCGTTGCTGGCGGCCGCGGCCGTATTGTTGGCCACAGGCGCCGCGGCGCAAACCCCGGCTGTCGCGCCGGTTTCTCCCGATGAGGGAACGACGTTCGTTCATGCGGGCCGGCTTCTGGCCGATCCGGCGACCGGCGTTGTGCAGCGCGATAAAACTCTCGTGATCAGAGGGAACCAGGTCGTCGAAGTGCGCGACGGCTTTGTCGGAGAGGGCCGGATCGTCGATCTGCGCGACTCGTTCGTGCTGCCCGGACTGATCGACAGCCATGTGCATCTGACCGGCGAGCAGAACCCGAACGGGCGTCTGGAGGCGGTGACCCAGTCCAATTCCGAACAGGCCATGGTCGGCGCCCGCTATGCGCGGCGGACCCTGATGGCCGGGTTCACGACGGTCGCCGATCTGGGCGCGACCAATGAGTCCATCTTCGCCCTGCGCGACGCGATCCGGCGCGGCGACGTGCCGGGACCGCGGATCATCGCCTCGGGCTCGGCGGTTTCGGTCCACGGCGGCCACGGGGACATCAACGGCTACCGTGAAGACGTCATGCATCTGCTGTCCGACGAGAGCGTCTGCTCGGGCGTCGACGACTGCATGCGGGCGGTGCGCACCCAGGTGCGGTCGGGGGCGGACATCATCAAGATCACGGCCACGGGCGGGGTGCTGTCCAATACGGCGGCGGGTCTGGGCCAGCAGTTCTCGGACGAGGAGCTGGCCGGGATCGTCGGGGCGGCCCACCGGATGGGCCGTCTGGTCACGGCCCACGCCCACGGCGCCGACGGGATCAACAGCTTCCTGCGGGCCGGCGGCGACTCGATCGAGCACGGGACCTGGCTGGACGACGAGTCGATCCGGCTGATGCGCCGCGACGGCGTCTGGCTGGTGCCGACCCTGATGGCCGGGGATTTCGTGGCCCGGATCGCCTCGGGTCCGAACAATTTCTTCACCCCGGCCCAGACGGCCAAGGCGCTGGAGGCCGGGCCGAAGATGCTGGACATGGCGCGGCGGGCGCATGAGGGCGGGGTGCGGATCGCGTTCGGCACCGACACGGGCGTTTCGGCCCACGGCGACAACGCCGGGGAGTTCGCGCTGCTGGTCCGGGCCGGCCTGACGCCGCTGGAGGCGGTGCAGTCCGCGACCGTGGGGGCGGCCTCGCACCTGCGGATCTCGAACGAGGCCGGGCGGATCGCCGCGGGCATGCCGGCGGACCTCATCGCGGTCAACGGCGATCCGCTGACGGATGTGACCGTGCTGGAGCACGTGCGGTTCGTGATGAAGGGCGGGGTGGTGTACCGGGCGGAGTAAGGTTCACCTCCCCATGAGCGAAGGCGAATGGGGAGGACAGACCGCGCAGCGGTCAGGAGGGGGCGGCTCCGGCGGATGAGAGTCCGGCGCGAACCGACTCCCGCCGGAGCCGCCCCCTCCTGATCGTCGCTGACGCGCCGATCTGTCCTCCCCATCGGCCTACGCCGATGGAGAGGTGACGCGACGGAGCAATTCTCCGAACCCTGCCTCATCCTCGAACTTCGCCTTCACCGGCCATGAGACGACCCGCGCGCGCCATTCCGGCGGCAGGCGGGACCAGTCCTTTTCGGTGGTGATCAGGCGGGCGCCGAACTGGTCGGCGCGGTCGGCGAGGAAGCGCAGGTCCTGCTCGCGGAATTCGGCGTGGTCGGGGAAGGGGGCGAAGTCGGCGAGGTCGGCGCCGGCGGCTGCAAGCGAGCGCTCGACCTTCCACGGCTTGGCGATGCCGGCGAAGCCGAGGAGCGGGCCGGGCGGGGGCGGGGCGGCGGCTTCCAGCCGGGCGATGAAGACCGGCAACGCGCCGAAGGTCTCGACCAGTTCCGGATCGGCTTCCCCGAGATCGGCGGGCAGGAGGACGACCACGGCGTCGGCGCGGGACAGGCCCGCCTTCAGCGGCTCGCGCATCGGACCCGAGGGAAAGACCGAGCCGTCGCCGAAGGGCCATTCGCCGTCGCGGGTCTCGCCGTCGACGACGATGAGGCTGAGCGTCTTCTTGAGGGCCGGGTTCTGGTGGGCGTCGTCGAGCACGAGGGCCCGGGCGCCGGCCTGCGCGGCCGCGCGGGCGCCGGCGACGCGGTCGCGGGCGATCCAGGCGGGGCTGTCCAGCGCCAGCATCAGGGGCTCGTCGCCGACGTCGGCGGCGGTGTGGACGGTCAGGTCGACGCGTGTCGGCCCTTCCAGCCTGCCGCCATAGCCGCGCGACAGGGCGTGGGCTTCGACCCCGGAGGCGCGGAGCAGGCGCAGGACCTCGCGGGCGACCGGGGTCTTGCCCGAGCCGCCGACGGTCAGGTTGCCGATGGAGATGACGGCGGCGCCCGGATCGACGGGAGTCCCGCGCGCGATGCGGCGGGCGGTGGCGGCGGCCCAGATCCACGAGACCGGCTTGAGCACGAAGCGCAGCACCGAGGCGTGGCGCGGCTCGCGGGCGTACCACCAGCGGGGGGTGTTCAGCTTCATCTGCGGGCCCGCCTGCCAAACCCGTCATTCCGGGGCCGCGAAGCGGAACCCGGAACCCAGGAGGGCGCGCGCTCCTGTCGGCCTCCATCGAAGACCGGATCCGGTCCCCTGGGTTCCGGGTTCGCTCTTCGAGCGCCCCGGAATGACGGAATGAGGAGGGACGTCATCGGCGGGTTCTCGCCGGCAGCAGCGGTTCCAGCGCATCCCACAGCCGGTCAAGACCGGAGCCCGCCTCGGCGGCGGCGCGGCGGCCGCGTTCGCCCATGCGTCTGGCCTCGGCCTCGTCGGCCAGCAGGGGGGCGAGGACGGCGGGCAGGTCCCAGGGCGCCTCGACGACGGTCAGGCCGCCGGCGCTGACCAGGGCGTCGGCGACGGCGGCCCAGTTGGTCATGTCCGGGCCGGTCACGGCGGGCTTGCCGAGGCGGGCCGGCTCCAGCGGATTGTGACCGCCCACCGGCGGCTTCTCCAGCGCGGCGGAGAACGAGCCGCCCATGACCACGACGTCGGCCAGCCGCAGGAACAGCCCCATCTCGCCCAGGGTGTCGGCGACATAGAGGTCGGTATGGCTGTTCAATTCGCGTCCGTGCGAGCGGACGGCGAAGCCGTAGCCGTCGCGGGTCAGGGCGGCGGCGATCCCGGCGCTGCGTTCGGGATGGCGCGGGACGATGATCAGGCACAGCCGGTCGGCCAGTTTGTCGAGGGCCCGGACGATGGCGATTTCCTCGCCGTCATGGGTGCTGGCGGCGACGACCACGGGCCGGTCGCCGATAGCGGCGCTGAGACGGGTGAAGGCGGCGGGATCGTGCGGCGGCGCCTCGCCCGCGAGTTTGAGGTTCACCTGGCCGTCGATACGGGCGCCGAGGCTCTCCAGCCGGGCCGCGGAGGTCTCGTCCTGCGGCAGGATGCGATCGAAGGCGGACAGGATTTCGCGAGCGGCGCCCGGGAAACGGCGCCAGCCCTCGACGGTCTTTTCGGTGATCCGCGCGCTGGCGAGGACCAGCTTCACGCCGCGGGCGCGGGCCTGAAGGATGAGATTGGGCCACAGTTCGCTCTCGACGAAGACGCCCAGCGCCGGCTTCCAGTGGTCGAGGAAGGCGGCGACGGCGCCGGCCGTGTCGACCGGGGCGAACTGGTGGATGACCCCGGCGGGAAGTCGGCGGGCCAGCAGGGCGGCTGACGTCAGGGTGCCGGAGGTGACCAGTACGGTCAGGTCAGGCCGCCCCTTTCGCAGGCGTTCGACCAGGGGCAGGAGGGACAGGGTCTCGCCGACGCTGACGCCGTGCAGCCAGACGAGGTCGCCTTCGGGCCGCGCGACCGAGGCGAAGCCGAGGCGCTCATCGACGCGGGCGGGGTCTTCCTTGCCCTGTTTGGCGCGGGCGTCGAGCAGGCGCGGGGCCAGGGGCTCGAGCATCCGCGTCAGCAGGCGGTAGACGGTCAGGGCGAGGCTCACGTCAGATCCGCTCCAGGCCGACGAGCGCGTCGGCGGCGGCCTCGACCGCGGTCAGGCGCGCGGCCCAGTCGCGGGCGACATCGGCCAGTTCGGCGCCCTCGGGGAAGCGATCGACGTCCCAGACGATGGCGCCCCGCCCGAACGGCAGGGGCAGCACGGCGCGGTCCCAGCTGTTCAGCCGGATCGCCGGATTGCAGGACAGGCCGATCAGCAGGACGGGGTCCTTCGAAAGCTTCGCCAGCAGGGGCAGGCCTTCGGCCATTTCGCGCATCGGCCCGCGGGGGCCGTCGGGCGTGATGGCCAGACCGCCGCCGCCCTTGAGCTGGCGCAGGCCGTCGCGCAGGGCCTGGGACCCGCCCTTCGCCCGGTCGGCCTTGTCCTTGTTGGACGAGGAGCCGCGGATGGCGGGGAAGCCGAGACGGGCCACGGCCCGGGCGATGAACTGGCCGTCGGGGCTGAGCGAGATCAGGGCCTTGGGCGACTGGGCCCTGTCCAGCGGCCAGCAGGCGGGCGAAAGGCCGATGCGCGAATGCCAGAAGGCGCACAGCACGCCGCCGCCGTCGGCCCAGACCTTTTCGGCCGCGGCCTCGTTGCGGTGCGTCCAGCGGATGGTGGCGAAGCAGAACCGCATCCATTGGGCCAGGATCCAGGCGAGGGTCGCCTGGATGACAGGGTTGCGCAGCGGTCTCATGAAACGGTCGCGACCGTGACGGGGTCGCCGTCCAGCGACTGCTGCTTCGCGAGGCGGGCGTAGAGCCCGCCCTTCCTGACCAGCGCGGCGTGCGACCCGGTTTCGACGACGCGGCCGGCCTCGATGACATGGATGCGGTCGGCGTTGCGCACGGTCGACAGGCGGTGGGCGATCATCAGGGTGGCGCGGCCCTGCATCAGCCGTTCGAGAGCCGCCTGCACGAGGGCCTCGCTCTCGGTGTCGAGCGCGCTGGTGGCCTCGTCCAGCAGCAGGATGGGCGCGTCCTTGAGGAAGGCCCGGGCGATGGCGATGCGCTGGCGCTGACCCCCGGACAGGCGCAGGCCCGCCTCGCCGGCGCGGGTGGCGTAGCCCTCGGGCAGGGCGGTGATGAAGTCGTGGGCGGCGGCGGCGCGGGCGGCGGAGACGATGTCTTCCGCGGTGGCGCCGGGGCGGCCGTAGGCGATGTTGGCGGCGATGGTGTCGTCGAACAGGAAGGGCTCCTGCGTCACCAGGGCGATGGCGGCGCGCAGGTCGTGCAGCTTCAGGTCGCGGATGTCGCGGCCGTTCAGGGTCACGGCGCCCCCCGTCACGTCATAGAAGCGCGGCAACAGGCTGAGGATCGTGCTCTTGCCGCCGCCGGAGGGACCGACGAGGGCGACGGTCTCGCCCGGGGCGACGGTCAGGCTGACGTCGGACAGGGTCGGGGCCGCGCCCTCCGAGGCCGGGCCGTAGGCGAAGGAAACGCGGTCGAAGGCGACGGTGGTCGGGCCGTGTTCGAACGGGGCGGCGTCGGGCGTCTCGCGGATCTCGGGCTGGATGTCGAGGGCGGCGAACAGACGGCGGGCGGCGGTCAGGCCCTCGGTCATGACGGTCTGCAGATTGGTCACCTGACGCAGCGACTGGCCGGCGGCCATCAGCAGGCCGATGAAGGCGGCGAAGGCGCCGACGCTCATTGCGCCGTCCTGGGCCCGCCAGCCGGCGTAGGCCATGACGGCGGCGACCACGATCATGGCCACCAGATTGCTGAAGGGGCCGGCGAAGGCGCGGGAGTCGGCGGATTTGATGACGTGGCGCTGGCGTCGGGAGACGACCTCGCCGACGCGGGATTCCTCGGCGGCCTCGCGGTTCTCGATCTTGATAAGGCGGACGCCGTCGAGGTTCTCCATCAGGGCGGTGGAGAGGTTTTCGGTTTCCTTCATCGCGCCGGTGGTGGCCTTGCGCGTGCGCCTCGAGAAACGGCGCAGGACGAGGGTGATCACGGGCACGCCCAGCAGGACGATGGCTGTCAGCTGCCAGTCGATGAAGGCCATGGAGGCGATCACCGCCACCAGCGTCAGGCTGTGCTGGGTGTAGTTGACCAGACCGTTGGTGAAAGCCTCGCGGACAAGGTTGGCGTCGAACAGGACCGAGGAGACAAAACTGCCCGAGTGCTGGCTGCGCAGCCGGGCGAGGTCGGCGCGGATCATCGCCGCAAACAGCCGCACCTGGATGTCCCCGACGATGCCGTGACCGAGCCGGTTGACGAGCGCGGCCTGGCCCAGCGAGGCGATCGTCTGGACCAGGGCAACGCCGATGATCGCGGAAGGGATGACCACGAGCGCACGCTCGGGGGAAATGGACAGCCCCCACAGGGAGACCGGCTCTTCAAGATTCAGGAACAGGCCGTTGATGGCGGGTTCCAGCAATTTGAGGATGGCGGCTGTCATCAGGGCGGCCACGGCGGCGCACAGCATCGACAGGAACAGCGCCGCCTTGTGATGCGAAAGGTAGTCGCGCCAGATCCGCGCCAGCAGGGGGCGAAGGGGTTCCTTCTCGTCGTCGGCGGGGGCGGGCGGCGTCATGCGTCCGAGGTCGGACGGCTTGGGGGGGAAGTCAAGCAGGGAGGCGCGGGATGCGAGGCCGTGGGCCGCGGGTTCGCGCTTTCCAGAGACGAGCGAGGTCGACGTCCGGACGCCGCAAGGCCTTCTTCCGGCGTCTGGCGGCCGTCGCGGCAGCCGCGCGCACCCACGCCGCATGACGGGCCGAAGGCTCTCCCGCCAGCCAGCGCTCGCAGACGCTGAGCAGCAGGGTGAGGTCGACGATATAGCCAAAGCCGATCTGGGCTGAGACCACGCCCCACTGCGCAATCTCGGGATTGTTAAGCCCGACAACCTCCGCCACCACCATCAGCACCAATGCTGCAGTCATGAGGAGGGGCCACCAGCGGTCGGACCGCAAGCATAGCCAGCCGAAGATCAGAAGGCGGACGTAGTCGGCGATCATGCGGGGCAAATAGAGTCCCGCGCCTTCCCATCCGTAGATGATGGACATGGCCGCGACCGCGAAATGCAGAAGCATCACCGCTGCGGCGAAGCGTTCAGTCCGACCGCCCCAGATCCAGGCGACGGCATAGGCCGCCATGCCAAGGCAGACTCCGACCGCGACCCAGATGGTCATGGAAAGACCTCTGCGGGTTCGCCCGACCGGCCGGCGACTGATCGACGGGCTTGACCGCTTCCATTCTGTCGGGCGCTCGTCGCCGTATCCGCACGCGCCCAGGCGGCGCGGCCGGCCGGTTCTTCTCCCGCAAGCCGACGCTCCCAGACGCCGAGCAACAGGCTCAGGTCGGCGAGGTAGCCGAGCCCGAGTTTGGCGGAGGCCACGCCCCACTGGGAAATGGCCGGATCAAGCCATCCCACGACATCGACCACCGCTATCAGACCGAAGGCCGCCGTCATGAGGAAGGGCCACCAACGGTCGGAGCGCAAGCACAGCCAGCCAAAAAGAAGAAGGCGTCCGTAGTCGGCGATCCGCCCGGGCAGATAGTTGTGAGTGCCGTCCACCGTGCGCAGAAAGTTGAGGGTTATGAGCACGCAAACCACGAGCATCACCGCGGCGGCGAAGCGTTCAACGTGTCCGCCCCGGAACCAGGCCGCCGCGTAGATCGCCACGCCG
>NZ_JAKFEB010000253.1:0-8092 GCF_036677305.1 Brevundimonas sp.
TGAGGCCTAGTCCGGCCAGGTTTCGCGCGCCGCGCCCAGGACCTCGCCCGCCAGATACAGCGAGCCGCAGATCGCCACCCGGCCGGCGCCCAGCCGCAGGGCGCGGTCCAGCGCCTCCTCGACAGAGCCGCAGGGCGTCGCGCCCAGACCATGCCCCCGCGCCACCGCGGCCAGGGCGTCCGGCTCGGCCGCGGCCCCGTCGAAGCGCACGGTGAACACCGCCGCCCCTGAGTCCTTCAGCGCCTCGAAGAAACCGCCGGCGTCCTTGTTGGCCAGCATGCCGACGATCAGGGCCAGCGGGCGCGGCGCCCTGGCCTGACGCTCGGCGAGGGCCTCGGCCAGCGCCCGGCCGGCGTGCGGATTGTGCCCGCCGTCCAGCCACAGCTCGGCGTCCGCCGCCCGCGCCGCCGCGCCATAGGGACCGGCCGTGACCCGCTGCAGGCGCGCGGGCCAGCGCACGGCGCGCAGGCCTTCGGCGATCGCGGACTCTGGCAGATCCAGCTCCAGCGCCACGGCGACGGCGAGGCCGGCGTTGGCGATCTGGTGCGGCCCGGCCAGCGCCGGGGCGGGCAGATCCAGGAACCGCTCCTGATCCTGGAAGGCCATGCCGCCCCGCTCGGCCCAGGCGTCGAAATCCACGCCCATGACGGTCAACGGGGCGTGAACCGCCTGCGCCGCCTTCTCGATGACCGCCATCGCCTCTTCCGACTGGCGCGCGATCAGACCGCGCGCGCCGGGCTTCAGTATGCCCGCCTTCTCCGCCGCCACGCCCCGCAGGGAGGCGCCGAGGAATTCCGCATGATCCAGATCGACCGGGGTGATGACGCTCAGCAGGGGACGTTCGATCACGTTCGAGGCGTCAAGCACGCCGCCCAGACCGACCTCGACGACGGCCAGATCGGCGGGCGTCTCGCTCATGGCCACGAAGGCGGCGGCGGTGGTGCTCTCGAACACCGTCGCCTCGACGTCCAGGGCCTCGATCCGGTCGAGGATTCCGTTCAGCGCGTCGTCCCCGATCAGCCGGCCGGCCACCCGGATGCGTTCGTTGAAACGGACCAGATGCGGCGAGGTGTAGGCATGGACGGTCAGGCCCGCCGCCTCAGCGATGGCGCGGATGAAGGCGACGGTCGAACCCTTGCCGTTGGTGCCCGCCACATGCACCACGGGCGGCAGCCGGCGCTGCGGATCGCCGAGGGCGGCGCACAGGGTCCGCATCCGGTCCAGCGACAGGTCGATGCGCTGGGGGTGTCGCGCCCTCAGGCGTTCGGAGATCGGGTCCACCGCCGGCCTCAGCCTGCGGGCAGGGGCGTGCTCTGCCCGAATGGAATGACCTTGACCGGGTCCGGCACGGAGGCGGGAGACGGCGCGGCGCCGGGCGGCAGCAGACGGACGGCCTCGAGGATTCGCAGGATGATCGTTCCGCTGGGGCGGTGGCCCTCGCCGACGATCGGGAAACTGGCCCCGGTCCGCCCGGCCTCGCCCGCCAGCGCATGAAGCGCCTGACCGTGCGACGCCGGGACCACGTCGTCGGCGAGGCCGTGGATCAGAAACCACGGCGCGGTCCCCGTCCTGGCCCGGTCCAGATTGCGATAGGCGTCCGGAACCATCGCCCGGGTCAGACCCGACACCATGTCCCGCAGACGGGTGAAGGTTCCGATGGTCACCAGCACGTCCGGAACGTCCCTTTCCGCCAGCGACATGGCCACCCCGCCTCCGAGGCTGTGGCCGACGATCCAGACCGGACGGTCTCCGGCGAGCGTCCTCGCATACGACAGGAAGGCGTCGGCGTCGGCGGCCAGGCCGGGCTCCGACGGTTCGCCGGGGTTGGCGGAATAGCCGCGATAGTCGGCCGCCACGACGCCGTAGCCCTCGTCGATCGCCGGGGCGAACCAGTCGATCGCGTCCCGGGCGCTGGAGGCGTTTCCATGAAGGACGAGCAGGACCGGCCGGTCGGGCAGGCCCGGCGTGGCGATGCCGCGCAGGTCCAGCCCGTCCCGGGTCCGGACGGAGATCGCCTCGGCGGGCGCGACGAGGTCGTCCACCTTCAGCGGGGCGCGGGGCGCGGGATAGATCCGGTCCGTGACCGGGTCGGCACGGCCGGGACCGGCATGGATGAGGCCGACCGCCAGGAGCAGGATAAACAGCCGACCCGGGGACAATGACCTGTTCACCGGATCAGGCCGCCCGACGCCGCCCGCCCATCAACATCGACAGGATCTGGCCCAGCACCACCGGCAGGTCCTCACGGGCGACCACGCGGTCGACCATGCCCTTTTCCTGCAGATATTCGGCGCGCTGGAAGCCCGGCGGCAGTTTCTCGCGGATGGTCGCCTCGATGACGCGCGGGCCGGCGAAGCCGATCAGGGCGCCCGGCTCGGCCAGGTGGACGTCGCCCAGCATGGCGTAGCTGGCGGTCACTCCGCCGGTGGTCGGATCGGTCAGCACCACGACGAACGGCAGCTGCGCCGCCTTCAGCTCCTGGATGGCCAGGGTCGAGCGCGCCATCTGCATCAGGCTGAGCGCGCCCTCCTGCATCCGCGCCCCGCCGGCGGCGGTGAAGCAGACCAGCGGCACGCCGCGCTCGACGGCCGCCCGGGCCGCGGCGATGAAGGCCTCGCCCGCCGCCATGCCCAGCGATCCGCCCATGAAGCTGAAGTCCTGGACGATCACCACCGCGGGCGCGCCGTCCAGTTCGCCGAAGCCGATCGCCATCGTGTCCTTGCGGCCGGCCGCCTTGCGGGCCGCGATCAGGCGGTCCTTGTAGGGCTTGCCGTCAGAGAATTTCAGCGGGTCCTCGGGCACGTCGGGCGTGTCGATCGCCTCGAACGCGCCGTCGTCGAAGGTGTAGCGCAGCCGCTGATCGGCGTTGATCCGCATGTGCCGGCCCGAGGGCGTGACCCACAGCGAGTTTTCCAGGTCCGACCGGTACAGCATCTCGCCGGTGTCGGGGTCCTTGACCCACAGGTTCTCGGGCGTGTCGCGCCGGTTGACGATCTTGCGCACGCCGGGGGCGAAACGGCTGAGCCAGCCGCCGCGCTTCTCTTGTGGGGGTTTGTTCTTGTCGACCATGGCGGCGCTTTAGACGCTTTCCTTGACGCGCGCACCCCGGACCGCATCGGCCAGCGAACGCACCCTGGCCAGAACGCGCGTCGAGGCGGGTTCGTTCGCCTCCAGCGCGGCGGCGACCTCGTCGACCAGAACCGAGCCCGCGACGACCGCATCGGCCACCCGGGCGATCTCGGCGGCCCGCTCCGGCGTCTTCACGCCGAACCCGACGGCGACCGGCAGGCCCGAGGCCCGGCGCACGCGCTCGACGGCCGGAGCCACCGACAGGGCCTGCGCCTCCTTGACCCCGGTCACCCCGGCGACGGAGACGTAATAGACGAAGCCCGAGGTCCGTTCGGCGATGATCTTCAGCCGGGCGTCGTCCGAGGTCGGCGTGGCCAGCCGGATCAGCGACACCTCGGCCGCGTCCAGCGCGTCGGACAGCGGCGCGGCCTCTTCCGGAGGGCAGTCGACGACGATCAGCCCGTCCACCCCGCTGGCCGCCGCGTCGCGGGCGAAGGCGGCATAGCCATAGGTCTCGATCGGATTGAGATAGCCCATCAGGATCACCGGCGTGTCGGCGTCCCCCTCGCGGAAGGCGGCGGCCAGGGCCAGCGTGCCCTTCAGCGTCAGCCCGGCCTTGAGGCCGCGCAGGGCGGCGCGCTGGATCGGCGGCCCCTCGGCCATCGGGTCCGAGAACGGGAAGCCCAGCTCGATGATGTCCGCGCCCGCGCCCGGCAGGCCGCGCAGGATGTCCAGCGCCTGCTCGCGGGTCGGATCCCCGGCCATGACATAGGCCACGAACCCGGCCCGGCCCTCGGCCTTCAGCGCGGCGAACCGGGCGTCGATGCGCGCCGTGGTCATTGCGCGGGAGGCACGGTCGTCGCCGGAGCGGCCGGAGCCGGCTGGGCGGCGCAGACGTCGCCCGGGATCGGGCCGAAACCGAGATAGCCCAGCGACCCCGGACTGGTCGGGCCGGAGGTGTCGTAGAAGGCCTGCATCTGCAGCCCGTCGCAGCCGCCGCCGTCGCGCCGGCGCACGAACACCACGCGGTTGTCGTCGCCGCCGGCCGGCATCCAGCCGCGGGTCCGCAGGTCGGCGATATAGGCCTCGGCCAGGGTGCCGATCCCCGCCAGCGGGGCGCTGACGCAGAAGGCGCGTCCGGCCAGGCCGTACAGATTGCCGCACTCGGGCGCGAGGGTCGCGCCCGGCAGCACCATGGCGTCCGGCGAGGCCAGGATGGGGGCCGGCGCCGCCGGTTCCTGCGCCCAGGCGGGCGCGGCCATGAGAGCCGCCGCGGCGGCCAATACTGCGATCTTCATTCTACAACTCCACGCCCAGGTGTTTCGCCACCGCGAAAATATCCTTGTCGCCCCGCCCGCACATATTCAGCACGACATCGCCGCCCTTGCCCACTTCCTTCGCGATCTCGCCCACCCGGGCGAGCGCGTGGCTGGGCTCCAGCGCGGGGATGATCCCCTCCAGCCTCGAGCACAGCTGGAAGGCCTCCAGCGCCTCCGCATCCGTCGCCGCGCGGTATTCGGCGCGGCCGATGTCCTTCAGCCAGGCGTGTTCGGGGCCGATGCCCGGATAGTCGAGACCGGCCGAGATCGAATGGCCTTCCAGAATCTGGCCGTCGTCGTCCTGCAGCAGATAGGTGCGGTTGCCGTGCAGCACGCCCGGCCGTCCGCCCTGCAGACTGGCCGCATGGTCCGGACCGTCCAGCCCGCGCCCGGCCGCCTCGACCCCGATCAGCCGCACCCCGGCGTCCTCGATGAAGGGGTGGAACAGGCCGATGGCGTTCGATCCGCCGCCGATGGCCGCCACCACCGCGTCCGGCAGCTTCTCGCGCCGCGCCAGCATGGAGACCCGCGTCTCGCGCCCGATCACCGACTGGAAGTCCCGCACCATGGCCGGATAGGGATGCGGCCCCGCCGCCGTGCCGATCAGATAATAGGTGTCCTCGACGTTGGTGACCCAGTCGCGCATCGCCTCGTTCATGGCGTCCTTGAGCGTCGCCCGTCCCGAGGTCACCGGCACCACCTCGGCCCCCAGCAGCTTCATGCGGAAGACGTTGGGCGACTGCCGCTCGACGTCGGTCGCGCCCATGTAGACGACGCATTCCAGGCCGAAGCGGGCGCAGACGGTCGCCGTCGCCACGCCGTGCTGGCCGGCGCCGGTCTCGGCGATGATCCGCGTCTTGCCCATCCGCATGGCCAGCAGGATCTGGCCCATGCAGTTGTTGATCTTGTGCGCGCCCGTGTGGTTCAGCTCGTCGCGCTTGAACCAGATGTTGGCGGCGCCGTGATGCTCCGTCAGCCGCTCGGCCAGATACAGCGGGCTGGGCCGGCCGACATAGTCGGTCAGGAAGCCGTCCAGCTCGGCCTGGAAGCTCGGATCCGCCTTGGCCGCCTCATAGGCCGCGTTCAGCTCGTGAACCAGCGGCATCAGGGTCTCGGCCACGAACCGCCCGCCATAGGGGCCGAAACGGCCCTCGGCGTCGGGCATGGCGTACTGATTGGGGATGATGGCGTTCACGGCGGTAGCTTTCACGCGGGGGAGCGGCGGAAATCAGGCGGAGCGGACGGCGTCGAGAAACGCCGTGATCAGGGCCGCGTCCTTAACACCCGGCGCGCTTTCCACGCCAGAGGACACATCCATCAGGGGCGCCCCGGAAATCCGGATCGCCTCGCCGACGTTGTCCGGCGTCAGACCGCCCGCCACGAACCACGGATGGCGATACGCCCGGCCGGCCAGCATGACCCAGTCGAACCGCGCCCCGACCCCGCCCGGCAGGTCTGACCCCTCGGGCGGCCTGGCGTCGAACATCAGATGGTCGACGAACGGCTCCCAGTCGTCGGCCGCGGCGAAATCCTGATCCGTCCGGATCGGCAGGGCCCTGATGATCCCCGCCCCGGTCAGCATCCGGACCTGCTCCGCCCGCGCCGGCGTCTCGGACCCGTGCAGCTGGATCAGGTCCGGCTTCAGGATCAGGGCGATCTCGGTCAGCAGGGCGTCGTCGGCGTCGACCGTCACCGCCACGATCCTGGCCTTGCCCCGCGCCCGTTCGAACAGGGTCGCGGCGTGCAGCGGTTCGATGTGGCGCGGACTCTTCGGAAACACCACCGCGCCGACGAAGGCCGCGCCGCCCGCCAGGGCCGCGTCCAGCGCAGCCGGTGTCGTCAGGCCGCAGATCTTGGCGTGGGCGCTCATCCAGCGCAGGTGCCCCCGCCGCCCGCCGGGGTCAAGCTCAGTGTCGGGGCCGATACAGGTCCGCGTCCGGATCCGCCGCGCCGCGCAAGGCCGCCGAAACCACCTGCGAGGCGATCACCGAATAGGTGATGCCGTTGCCGCCGAACCCCATCACCGCCCAGGCGTGGTCCATGTCCGGCACGGGCGCGATCGAGGGCAGGCCGGTCGAACTCTCGCCGAACGCCCCGGCCCAGCTGTAGTCGATCTCGAACTCCACCTCGGGCAGCAGCCGTTTCAGCTTGGCGGCGATGGTCTCGCATTTGCGCTTCAGCTTCGCCTTGTCGGCATGGGCGTCCGGCGACGCCTCGTCCTCGCCGCCGACGATCAGCCGCCCGTCGCCGCCCATGCGGAAATAGAGGTAGGGGTCCGACGCCTCCCAGACCAGGGTGTCCCGCAGCCACGCCGGACAGCGCTGGCGCGGCTTCGACGCCATGGCCCAGGTCGAGATCACCTTCGCTCCGGGCGTCGGCACCCCCTTGGGAAACTCATAGCCGCAGCAGAACACCACCGATTTCGCCCGCACCGCATGGCCCGCATCGGTCAGCAGGGTCACGCCGTCCGGGTCGCTGACCGCCTGCATGACCTCGACGCGCGAATAGACCTTCGCCCCCGCCGCCTGCGCCCGCCGCAGCAACCCCGCCGCCAGCCGCGCCGGATCGCCGCTGGCCGAGCCCTGGCTGACGATGGCGCCCGTCCGGTCGATCCCGAACCGCTCGCGCAGCATCTCCGGCCCGATATATTCGCTCTCCAGCCCGATCGCCGCCCGCGCCTCGGCCTCGGCCTCCAGCGCCCGATGGCCGTATTCGTCGCCGGCCAGATAGAGGGTGTCCTTGTCCTTCAGCCCGCAGACGATCCCCTCGTCCGTCACGATCCGCTTCAGATCGTCCACCGCCGAGCGCGACCGCAGATAGGCCCGCTTGGCCTTGGCCATGCCGATCCGGTCGGCCAGCGCGGTCAGCGGCAGGTCGATCTCCCACTGCAACAGGGCGGTCGAGGCTACGGTCGAGCCCGTCAGCGGCGGCCGCCGGTCCAGCACCGCCACCGAATGATCCCGGCTCAGCTCGTGGGCCATGAAGGCGCCGCTGATCCCGGCCCCGACGATGGCGACATCGACCGAGATGGCCGCCTTCAGCGGCCGCACGGGCACGCCCAGGCCATGACTGTCCGCCCACAGGGAACGTCCGGTGCGCAGGTCTCTCTTGATCGTCGCCCCGGTCATGCCGTCTCCGCTGGAAGCGGAGCGATAAGTCAGCGGCGGTCGGGCGGTTCCCTCAGGCGAGGATCAGGTCGATCTGATCCTGGTCCAGCAGCCGCCACTCTCCCGGCGCCAGATCGTCCGGCAGGGCCAGCCCGCCGACGCGTTCGCGGTGCAATTCCTCGACGTGGTTGCCCACCGCCGCGAACATCCGCCGCACCATGTGATAGCGGCCCTCGGTCACCGTCAGCCGCGCCTCGGTCGGCGACAGCACCTCCAGCACCGCCGGCGACAGCGGCTTGTCCTCGCCCTCCAGCACCAGACCTCCGGCGGCGAAGACATCGCCCTCGGTCCCGTCCAGCGGCCGCGCCAGGGTGGCGCGATAGACCTTGGCCACATGGCGTTTGGGCGAAATCACGCGGTGCAGCAGGTCGCCGTCATCGGTCAGCAACAGCAGGCCCGTGGTCTGCTTGTCCAGCCGCCCGATGGTCGAGATCGCCGGGTCGCGCCGCTTCCACCGCGGCGGCAGGACGTCATAGACCAGCGCCCCGTCCTCCTTGCGCGAACAGGTCATGCCCAGCGGCTTGTTCAGCATCATCA
>NZ_JAKFEB010000254.1:0-20448 GCF_036677305.1 Brevundimonas sp.
CGGTCCAGCAGGTCCTCGACATCGATGGCGCCCTCGTGGGTGACGGCGAAGACGAGTTCGGCGAGCGTGACGCCGCGGGGACCGGGTGCTACGAGCTCGTCCTCAGCGAGGCCCGTCGTCTCGGCGGCGCTCGCGAGCACCGCGGGTGCTTCCGAACCGAACCGGCGAACGAGTCGTTCCGGGGCTTGAACCGCTGCGAGCGCCGAACGGTCGACGGTCGGCGCACTGTCGACCGGGGCGGGGTCTGCTGCGGGGAGCGGGGTCTGCTGCGCTGCCGCGACCAGACCCGCCAGCATCAAGGTGAGATGGATCATGGTCAGCCCGGAATGAAGATCGGCGTATAGGTGGTGGACCGCACGACGCTCATCGCCACCCGTTCCACTTGGGCAGGCGCGGGAGAAATGACGCGATAGCGGACCGTGTTGTTTTCGCCCAGGCCGAGGATTTCCAGCTCGGCGCCCAGGATGCGGATGCGGTTCGACCGCTCGGGGCCCAGCACGACTGTACCGGTCCATCCGGCGATCCGGGTGGTAGGCGGATTTTCGCTGCGACCGACCCCGCCGGGATCGGCGCTGGCCCGGAAGCCCCCGTTGACCGTCACTGTGACGACCGGCGGGACCTCGGCCGGCGCGTCGGGCGAACGATGCGTCTCGCTGCTGGCGACGAGCGCGAACTCCACAGACGGCCCCTCCGCGCCGGGAATGACGACATAGGGCGCGGGTTCCGCCAGGACCTGGCGTTCGCCCAGTTCGAAGACAAACAGCGGCACGCCCATGAAGGGCGCACCGGACAGCATGGCGGTTTCGAAACGGCCGTCGCCGTCAGCGTCCTCGTAACAGATCGATTCATCCCCCGCCCACCAGGACGCGGTCGTCTCGGCCACGGCGCAATAGACCCAGCCTGTCAGGGAATAGACCCCGAACATCTTCGTGCCGGCAGGAAACGACTTCACCTTTTGAAACCCGGCCAGAGAGGGGGTTTCGGCTTCGAGCCGGGCTGCGCGGATCGACGTGGCGCGCTGGATCAGCAGGGGCTGGCCGCGCTGCGCGACGGCTTCGTCGCCCGGCGCTGGCCCCCGCGAAATGCCGGCATGAATGATGAAGGGCGTGGACGCCTGCGTCCGGATTTGCGCATCCGCCCGCTGCGGAGCGGCCCAGAGCCCCAGCGCCAGCGTCGTCGCCGCAGCCAATGAACGAACCAGCATCCGTTATCCCCCAACGAACTCTTGATTGCGAACTACCTGAACCGTTGCGGGTCGAAAAGGCCCAAGGGGCAGAAGTGCATGCGAGACCCGACTGCAATCAGGTCTGTGAATCGCCCAATTGCAAAGGGGCCGCCCGAGGGCGACCCCTTCAACCAACCGTCTTCATTGCGGAAGATGGTCGGAGCGACAGGATTCGAACCTGCGACCCCTTGACCCCCAGTCAAGTGCGCTACCAGGCTGCGCCACGCTCCGAGAGGCGCTCCCTATAGACGGGGTTCGCTGCGTCGCAAACCGAAAAAGCAGCCCTCAGGCGCTTCTCGACAGGACAGCTTCCAGTCGGGCCTTGGCGCCCTCCAGTTCGGCCAGCACCTGACGCAGGCGAACGGACGACGGCGCGGTCTTCGCCGGAGCGGAAACCTCGGTCGGTGCGGCCCCTTCAGGCTCGAACGTCACCGTCCCGTCGGGGTCGCCATAGTGGGCCAGCCGCTTCAGCCCCTGCTCCTTGTGCAGCCGCTGCACGCCCTTGATGGTCAGGCCTTCCTCATGCAGCAGCCGCTTGACGGCCTTGAGCACGACGATGTCCTGCGGGCGGTAGAAGCGCCGTCCTCCGGCCCGCTTCAGCGGGGTCAGGAAGGCGAATTTGGTCTCCCAGAAGCGCAGCACGTGCTGGGGCGCGCCGACCTCGTCAGAGGCCTCTGAAATGGTCCGGAAGGCGTTCGGGCCCTTGGTCACAGGCGTCAGGCGGGCACGACGGCGTCGTGAACCCGGCCCTTCATGATCTGCGAGGCGCGGAAGCTGATGACCCGACGCGGGTGGATGGCGGCCGGCTGGCCCGTCTTCGGGTTACGGCCCATCCGGGCGCGTTTCTCACGCACCTGGAAGACGCCGAAGCCGGACAGCTTGACCGTTTCCCCGCGCTCCAGCGACTCGATGATCAGTTCCAGCGTGCGCTCGACCAGCGAGGAGCACTCCTGCCGGGAAAGGCCCACTTCCTCGTGCACCGCTTCACACAGGTCCGCGCGCGTCAGGGTCTGGTGTTCGGCCAAGGTCCGCTCCCCTCCAAAGGTCGGTTGCCGACATAAAAGGGCAAGCCTCGTCAAATGGAAAGCCGGAAATACGCCCTACAGACGAAACGCGCAGGCGCCCCAGGTCAGACCGCCGCCCATGGCCTCCATCAGGACCAGATCGCCGCGCTTGATCCGGCCGTCGTGGATGGCGGCGTCGAGCGCCAGGGGGATCGAGGCGGCCGAGGTGTTGGCGTGCATGGCGACCGTCGAGATCACCTTGTGCTCGTCCAGCCCCAACCGGTCGCCGACGCCCTTGATGATTCGCTGGTTGGCCTGGTGCGGCACGAACCAGTCGACATCGGCGATCTCGATGTTCGAGGCGGCGCAGCAGGCGGTGATGGCCTCGGCGATATTGACCACCGCGTGCCGGAAGACCTGGTTTCCCGCCATGCGCAGGTGGCCGACGGTCCCCGTGGTCGCCGGACCGCCGTCGACATACAGCAGATCGGTCTTGGTGCCGTCGCAGCGCAGGGCGAAGCCCAGCAGACCGTGGTCGTCCTTGGTCCCCTGCCCCTCGCGCGGCTCCACCACGACGGCCCCGGCCCCGTCCCCGAACAGGACGCAGGTCGACCGGTCCGTCCAGTCCATCAGCCGGGTCATCTCTTCGGCGCCGATGACCAGGGCGCATTTCGACATCCCGCGGGCCACGAATCCGTCCGCCACGCTCAGCGCATAGACGAAGCCCGAGCACACGGCCTGGACGTCGAAGGCGATGCAGGTCGGCGCGCCGAGCTTGCGCTGCACGATCGAGGCGACGGACGGGAAGGTCATGTCGGGCGTGGTCGTGGCGACGATGATCATGTCGACCTCGGCCGCCGTGCGGCCGGCGTCGATCAGGGCCTTCTTCGCCGCCTCGACGGCCAGATCGCTGGTCGGCTGATCGTCCCGGGCCTTGTGCCGCTGACGGATGCCTGTCCGCTCCTGGATCCATTCGTCCGAGGTGTCGACGATCTGCGCCAGGTCGGCGTTGGTGACGACCTGTTCCGGCAGGAAGGAGCCGACGCCGGTCACGGCGCTGCGAATGACGCTCACTGGGAAGTCTCCGTGGCCGCGTCCGCGGGGGGTGCGGGCGGCTGTTCGAGTACGGCGGTCAGGCGGCTGAAGCTGTCGCTGACCTTGCTCAGATAATCGCTGCGGGCCAGTTCGACAGCCACGCGGATGGCCGCGCCATAGCCGCCCGGCGTGGCGCCGCCGTGGCTTTTCACCACAATCCCGTTCAGGCCCAGCAGGGGTCCGCCGTTGTTGGCGTTGGGGTCGATCTTCTGGCTCATGCGCTTCAGCGCCGGCATGGCCAGCAGCGCGCCCATCCTGGACGTCAGGCTGGAGGTCAGCGCCTCCTTCATCAGCCCTGCGATGAATTTGGCCACCCCTTCGGCCGTCTTCAGCGCGATATTGCCGGTGAAGCCGTCGGTGACGACCACATCCACCGTGCCCTTGGCGATGTCCGTGCCCTCGACGAAGCCGAAATAGTCCAGCCCGAAGCCGCCCTCGCGCAGCAGGCGGGCGGCCTCGCGCACCTCCTCGTGGCCCTTCATGTCCTCGGAGCCGACGTTCAGGATGCCGATGGTCGGCTTCTTGATGTGATGAACGGCGGTCATGAACGCCTCGCCCATGATCGCGAACTCGACCAGCTGGGCGGCGTCGCTCTCGACATTGGCGCCCACGTCCAGCACGGCCGTGACGCCCTTCGGCGTCGGCCAGCCGGCCACGATGGCCGGTCGCTCCAGCCCGGGCGCCGACATGCGCAGCAGCAGTTTGGAGATGGCCATCAGGGCGCCGGTGTTGCCCGCCGACACGACAGCCCCGGCCTCGCCCGATTTCACCGCCTCGATGGCGTTCCACAGGCTGGAGCCCTTGCCGCGGCGCATCGCCTGGGCCGGCTTCTCGTCCATGGCCACGACCTTGTCGGTGTGGCGGACGATGCAGACCTCCTCCGTCAGCGCGCATTTCGCCATCTCGGCCCGGATCACCGTCTCGTCGCCGTGCAGCAGGAAACGCACGCCCTCGCCGCCATGGCGTTTGCGGTAATCACGAATGCCGGGCACCACGACCGAAGGACCGTGGTCCCCGCCCATGGCGTCGAGCGAAATCAGGATGGGGGATGACAAGCCGTTTCGACTCCGTCGCGCCGCTCGTGCGGCGCTTGTCAGTGTGGCGACGATAGCGCCGCAGCGGGGGGATGCAACCACGCCGCCGCTGCGTCAACCTTCGTCGGTGGGCCTGAGTTGCTTCAGCACCGCGAAGGGCGAGATTTCGGCGGGTTCCGGAGGCTGGACGAACTCGGCGCCGGGCTTGCGGGGGAACGGATCCAGCCGCAGGGCCAGCTGTTCGACCGCATACTGGCCCAGGTCGATCTGTCCGTCCTCGATCAGGTCCGGCGATTCGTCGTCCAGGGTGATGATGATCTCGTCCGAGTCCTCGTCCACGGCCTCGGCCAGGGAGACGGAAAATGGCGCGTCGATCTCGACCGGCAGCGGCTCGAGGGTGATGCCGCACGTCTGGGCCAGACTTGCGCGAACACGGCCGGACAGGCGCCAGCCGGCGTCCGTCGGAGCCAGGTCCACGTCCGCCGTGAACGAATCCAGCGACGCCAGATCCAGCGCCTTGGCGATCCGCGCCCGGGCCGCCGCGTCGGGCTCGAGCGTCCGTTTCACCCCGCCGGCGACCTGGTGCAGGCGAACGGGTTCGCTGTAGGGAAGGTTCGGAACGCTCATTGGCTCACCTCCGCCCAGTCGGGACCAGCCACGACCGCGTCGAAATCCTGCGCCGCCAGGCGGGCCCGGCTGGACAGCGCATAGGCCGCCAGTCTCTCGCCCGTCGCGGCGTCCTCGCTCTCGTAGATGTTCCGCGCCAGACCGGCCGACAGGGCCGCCGCATCGTCCTCGCGCAGCGGCGTCTCATACGCCGTCATCCGGCCGTACAGGGCCTCGCCGAGCTTGCGCATCTTCTTGCCCACCGAGATGTCGCCCACGCCCAGTTCGCGCAGGGCGTGGTCGAGAGCCGAGACATAGGTGTCGAAAAGGTCCTGCCCCGCCTGCGCCCCGCGCTCGCCCTCATCGCGCAGGCGCATGACGAGCAGCAGGACATGCAGGGTGTAGAGCTCGAATCGCGCATCGATGCGGTCGGCGACGCCCAGCTGCGTATAGAAGCCCGGATCGCGGGCCTGGCGCACGGCCAGTTCATACAGCGGCTGGCCCAGGCGCTCCCGGGGACGGGTACGGAACAGATTCTGAAGCATGATCATGCGGCCCCTTTTCCGCCGCGCCGTTGAACTAAGGCTCGGGTCCGGTTAGGTCAAAGACCTTGTTGAAGTCGCAGGCGCCGCAAATGCTCCGTTCCAAGCTCCTTATCGCCGTTCTGTCGGCCGCGGCCCTTACCGCCGCCTGCGCCCCGGTGATCGGCCAGAACGGTTTCCAGGCCATCGACGCCAAGCCCGCCGACATCGTCGCCGGCACCGATAACAAACAGACGGTGCTGACCAAGCTGGGATCGCCTTCGACGACCTCGACCTTCGAAAGCGACAACGTCTGGTACTACATCAGCCAGGTGACCGAGAAATACACCTACAACCGCGCCCAGGTCACCCAGCGCTCGGTGACCGAGATCACTTTCGACGACGCCGGTCAGGTGGCGGCGGTCAACAATCTCAGTCTCGAGGACGGACGTGTCGTGGCCATGAACGGCCGCGAGACCCCGACTCGCGGACGCCAGCTGACGATCCTCGAACAGTTGCTCGGCAACGTCGGCCGCGGCCAGCTGCCCCGCACCGAGGAGGACACCCCGGGCCAGCAGCGCCGGGACGACTGATCGCTCCGCATATCGGAATGAAGAAGGCCCCGGAGATCGCTCTCCGGGGCCTCTTTCTTTTCAGGATGGCCGGCCTCCCCGGCGAACCGGAGAGGCCGATCAGACTCAGACGATCTTGCCGCTCGCCAGCACCGCCAGCAGAAGCAGGGCGACGATGTTGGTGATCTTGATCATCGGGTTCACCGCCGGACCGGAGGTGTCCTTGTAGGGATCGCCGACCGTGTCGCCGGTCACCGCGGCCTTGTGAGCCTCGGAGCCCTTGCCGTGGACGACGCCGTTCTTGTCGGTGAAGCCCTCTTCAATGACCTTCTTGGCGTTGTCCCATGCGCCGCCGCCCGAGGTCATCGAGATGGCGACGAACAGGCCGGTAACGATCACGCCCATCAGCATGGCGCCCAGGGCCGCGAACGCGTCCGCCTTGTCCGACAGGAACAGGATGGCCACGAACAGGACGATCGGCGACAGCACCGGCAGAAGCGACGGCACGATCATCTCGCGGATCGCCGCCTTGGTCAGGATGTCGACCGCGCGGCCGTACTCGGGCTTGACCTCATAGGTCATGATGCCCGGGTTCTCGCGGAACTGGCGGCGAACCTCGGCCACCACGGATTCAGCAGCCCGGCCCACGGCCATCATCGACATGCCGCCGAACAGGAAGGGCAGAAGCCCTCCGAACAGCAGGCCGACGACGACGTACGGGTTGGTCAGGTCGAAGGCGACCTCCCGCATGTTGGCGAAGAACGGATACAGGTCCGGGTTCGCCGAGAAATACTGCAGGTCCGACGTATAGGCCGCGAACAGCACCAGGGCGCCCAGACCGGCGGAACCGATCGCATAGCCCTTGGTCACGGCCTTGGTGGTGTTGCCGACGGCGTCCAGGGCGTCCGTCACATGACGCACGTCCGAGGGCAGGCCCGCCATCTCGGCGATGCCGCCGGCGTTGTCGGTAACCGGACCAAAGGCGTCCAGCGCCACGATCATCCCCGCCACGCCCAGCATGGTCGTGGTGGCGATGGCGATGCCGAACAGGCCCGCCAGCTGGTAGCTGGCGATGATGCCGACGATGATGGTCAGCGCCGGCAGGGCGGTGGATTCCAGCGAAACGGCCAGGCCCTGGATCACATTGGTGCCGTGGCCGGAAACGGAGGCGTTGGCGACCGAGCGGACCGGGCGGAAGTTGGAGCCGGTGTAGTATTCGGTGATCACCACGATGGCCGCGGTGACGCCCAGACCGACAAGGCCGGACCAGAACAGGCTCATCGGCTCGATGACCAGGCCGCTGGTCGTCGTGACCGGGCCGGTGACGAGGGTGGTGATGACCCACCAGACCGCGCCGACCGACAGCACGCCGGTGACGATCAGGCCCTGGTACAGGGCGCCCATGATGTTCTGGCTCTTGCCCAGACGGACGAAGAAGCTGCCGATGATCGAGGTCACCACGCAGATGGCGCAGATGGCCAGCGGCAGCAGCATCATGGTTTCGACATAGGGCTGGTCGCGGAAGAAGATCGCCGCCAGCACCATGGTGGCGACCGTGGTCACCGCATAGGTCTCGAACAGGTCGGCGGCCATGCCGGCGCAGTCGCCGACGTTGTCGCCCACGTTGTCGGCGATGGTCGCGGCGTTGCGGGGGTCATCCTCGGGGATGCCGGCCTCGACCTTGCCCACCATGTCGCCGCCCACGTCGGCGCCCTTGGTGAAGATGCCGCCGCCCAGACGGGCGAAGATGGAGATCAGCGAGGCGCCGAAGCCCAGGGCCACCAGGCCGTCGATGACCTCGCGGCTGGTGCTCTCGAAGCCCGCGCCGGCGGTCAGGAAGGCGTAGTAGCCGGCCACGCCCAGAAGCGCGCCGCCCGCCACGAACATGCCCGTGATGGCGCCAGACCGGAAGGCCAGGTCCAGGCCCTTGGCCAGGCTTTCCGACGCGGCCTGGGCGGTGCGGACGTTGGCCCGGACGGAGATCAGCATGCCGGCGAAACCGGCCAGGCCCGAAAGCACCGCGCCGATGACGAAGCCGATGGCCGCATAGGGCCCGATCAGCAGGTACGCCGCGATCAGGATCACGACCCCGACCATGGCGATGGTGGTGTATTGCCGGCGCAGATAGGCCGAGGCCCCTTCCTGGATCGCCGCGGCGATCTCGCGCATCTTGTCGTTGCCGGTGCTGGCCTTCATCAGCGCGGCGGTCTGGACAAGTCCGTAGAGGACTCCCAGCGCGCCTGCGGCGATGACCAGCCACAGATAGTTACTCATGGCGTTTCCAAACCCTGTGTGTTCAGGCGCCCGGTTCCTTGGCGCGGCGGGCGTTATTCGCCTCTGTCCGCCTTCCGGTCCCCCCGTGCGCACCGGACGCATGTTGCGTCCTTGGGGAATTGCGGCGGAAACGTGCCAAATGCCGGGGTCCGACGCAACAGCGTTGGTGAACGAAGTTCAGCGGGCGTTTACGCCCGTGCGGCGCCGGGGCGCCTGGCTGACGATCTCGACCCGCGTGACCGCGCCCCGGCCGGCGATCGCGGCCGCCGAGCGCATGAGGCTGGCCGACAGGGCGGCCGTGTCGATGACGGTCCAGTCGTCCGCCACGGTGAAGGGCGTCCGGTGCGCCGCACGCACGAGCGCGTCACGCAGGAAGGCTTCCCTGGGCCGCATCGATTCGGGCGTGGCCGCGCCGCCCAGATGCATCCTCAGGGAGACGAAGACATAGTTCCTCAGCCGACCGCCGGCGATGATCGGCAGACCCACGCCCGGCATGCTGATGCTGGCCCCGCCCGGCGCCGGCCGGTCGCCGGCCAGGGCTTCGCTCCCGGCGGCGAGAACCGGCAGGGCGGCGGAGACGGCGATGAGGTCACGACGGCGCATGGACCCACCCTGACCGCCACGCCTTGAGATTTCGTTGTCAGCCGTGGGTGAAGCCCGGCCGGTCGAACGCGACCGGCTTGCCGCCGAACCGGGCTGCGACCCCCTGCCCCGCCGTCACACGCCCGATCTTCGTCAGCCGGAGATGCCGCCGTTCGGCCTCCCGACGGATCGCAGCCTCGTCGCGAGCCGCCGCGGTGAAGGCGATCTCATAGTCGTCGCCGCCCGTGACCAGCTTCTCCAGCGCATCCTGCCCGTCGACCCGTCCCTCGAACCAGACCTGACCGGCCGCAGACAGGGGCGCGAGCTCGAGATCGATCTCGATCCGCACCCGGCTGGCCTCGGCCAGATGCCCCAGATCGGCGATCAGCCCGTCCGAAACGTCGACGGCGGCGCTGGCCAGGTCCCGCACCACGCCGGCGAACTCCACGCGCGGCATCGGCGTGCGGTAGTGGTCCGAAAGGGCCGCGATCCGCTCCGGATCCAGCGACAGCCTGTCCTGCACCGCCTCCAGCCCCAGCCAGCCGTCCCCGATCGCGCCGGTCACGAACACCAGATCCCCCGGGCGCGCGCCCGCCCTCCCGACGGTCCGCCCCTTCGGAATCCAGCCGAGCAGGGTCATGGAGAAGCTCGCGGGCCCGGGCGTCGAGACCGTATCTCCGCCCAGCAGGGCCACCCCGAACGCCTTCTGATCGAGCCGCAGACCGTCGCAGAACGTCACCCGTTCCGGCCAGCCGCAGCGCTGGGACCAGTGACAGGCCAGCAGATAGCCGAACGGCTCGGCTCCCTTGGCTGCCAGATCCGACAGGTTCACCCGCATCAGCTTGCGCGCCACCGTGTCGAGCGGATCGTCGGGCAGGAAATGCACGCCCTCGACGATCGCGTCCTTGGTCAGGACCAGGTCATGGCCCGCGCGCGTGGGCACGACGGCGACATCGTCCATGAGCCCCCGCCCCCATTCCGGATGGGCCAGCGGCGCGAACAGGCGGCGGATGGTTTCGAACTCGCCGGCGACATCGACCGCGGGCATGTTCGGATCAGGCCCTGGGCCGCGCGTCTCGGGCCACGCCGTCCAGCGCGGCGTTCACGAATTTGGCCTCGGCGTCGTCGAAGAAGGCCTTGGCCAGCTCGACATACTCGTCGATGACGATCTCGCGCGGCACGTCCTGCCGCTCGCGCAGCTCCCACGCCCCGGCCCGCAGCAGGGCCCGCAGGGTGGAGTCGAGGCGCTCCATGCGCCAGTTCGACGCCAGCCGCGCCTTGACCGCGTCGTCGATGTCCCGCTGGCCGCCGACCACGCCGCGCACGATCTGGGCGAAATAGTCCTCGTCAGCCTCGGCCAGGGGTTCGCCTTCGATGTCGGCGTCGAAGCGGTGGTTCAGGAACTCGGAGATCACGGTCTCCACCCCCTCACCGGCCAGCTCCATCTGATACAGGGCCTGGACGGCGGCGAGGCGCGCCACGGTGCGCGCGCGGCGCTGGCGGCTGGTCAGCTGCGGCTCGGCGCGCTGTTTCTCGGCCTCTGCGAGCTGGGCGAGGACGGCTTGGATGCTGGCGGGTTCGGTCACGCGCCCAGTCCTACGCGCAGCCGCTTGCGCAAGGCAATGAGGTCCAGACAGGCGCGCGCCGCGCCGCCGCCCTTGTCGCCCTCGCTGATGCGGGCCCGGGCCCAGGCCTGGTCCTCGTCCTCGGTCGTCAGGATGCCGTTGCCGATCACCACGCCGTTGAGGCCCAGGTTGCGGATTCCCGCCGCCGACTGATCCGAGACGATCTCGAAATGATAGGTCTCGCCGCGGATCACGCAGCCCAGGGCGACATAGCCGTCATAGCGGGGGGCGGTCGGATAGCGGCCGGCCTCGACGGCCAGGGCGATCGCCGTCGGCACTTCCAGGGCGCCCGGAACCGAGACGACGTCGAACTCCACGTCCTGGGCGCGCAGGGCGTCCTTCGCCCCTTCCAGCAGGGCGTCGGCCAGATCGTCATAGAAGCGCGCCTCGACGATGAGAACGCGGATGGGCTCGCTTACGATTGGTCTTCTCCGTCCATGTCACGCCAGCCGACGATGCGCAGGCCGTAGCCCTCCAACGCAGCGGGATTGGGGCGGGTCGAGCTCATCACGATCATGTCGCGCACGCCCAGATCCAGCAGGATCTGCGCCCCGACGCCGTAGTTGCGGATCGAGCGGTCCATCGCGACCGGCTTCTCCACGCCCGCCAGCCGTTCGGCCAGTCCGTGCAGGTCCGGATCGCGCAGGAAGACGGTCACCCCCGCCCCCCCATGGTCGCTGATCGCCTTCAGGGCCTGCGGAATATAGGACTGCCGCGCCTCGACATGCCCCAGCAGGTCGGCGGCGAAATCGACCTGGTGCATCCGCACCAGCGTCGGCTTGCCCGGCTCGATCTTGCCGTGGACCAGCGCCACATGTTCGGCGCCCTCGATGGTGTTCCGGTACAGCATCAGCCGGAACGGGCCGCCGTGGACGCTCTCGAACGGCGTATCCATGACCCGCTCGACATAGCGTTCGGTGCGGCGGCGATAGGCGATCAGATCGGCGATGGTGCCGATCTTCAGCCCGTGCAGCTGGGCGAAGGCGACCAGATCGGGCATCCGCGCCATCGATCCGTCGTCGTTCATGATCTCGCAGATGACCCCGGCCGGCGTCAGTCCGGCCATGCGGCTGATGTCCACCGCCGCCTCGGTGTGGCCGGTGCGGACCAGCACCCCGCCGTCGCGCGCGACCAGCGGGAAGACGTGCCCCGGCGAGACGATGTCGTCCGCGCCCCTGGAGGGATCGGAGGCGACCTGCACCGTCCGGGCGCGGTCGGCGGCCGAGATGCCCGTGGTCACGCCTTCACGCGCCTCGATCGAGATGGTGAAGGCCGTGCCCATGCTCTCGCGGTTGTCGGCGGCCATCGGCGGCAGCCGCAGCTGGCGCGCGCGCTCGCCCGTGATGGCCAGGCAGATCAGGCCGCGCGCGTGGCGGGCCATGAAATTGATCTGGTCCGGCGTGGCGAACTGGGCCGGAATGATGATGTCGCCCTCGTTCTCGCGATCCTCGGCGTCGACGAGGATGTAGGGCTTGCCGTTGCGGGCGTCCTCGAGAATGTCCTCGATAGGGCTGATCGGGCTGTCGTTCATGTTCGCGGCCAATTGCATCACGCCGTCTCCTGCCACCGCGCGAGGTATCGCGCCAGCATGTCGATCTCGAGATTCACCGCATCGCCCACCTTCAGACCGCCCAGGGTGGTCGCGTCCCAGGTGTGCGGGATCAGGTTGACGTCGAAACGCTGCCCCTCGACCCCGTTCACGGTCAGGGACACGCCGTCCATGGTGATCGAGCCCTTGGGCGCGATGAAACGGTGCAGCGGCGCGGGAACCTCGATGTGGACCCGGTGCGATCCGCCCTCGCGCTCGATCGCCGCCACCCGACCCAGCCCGTCGACATGGCCCGAGACCACATGGCCGCCCATCTCGTCGCCCAGTTTGGCGGCCCGCTCCAGATTGACCCTGTGGCCCTCAGCCCAGTCGCCCAGACTGGTCTTCGACAGCGTCTCGCCCGAAACCTCGACCGCGAACCAGCCCGGCCCCTTCTCGGTGACGGTCAGGCAGCAACCCGCATGACTGACGGACGCGCCCAGATCGATGCCCGAGGTGTCCCAGGCCGTCTCGATCTCATAGCGGCGGTCGCGCTCGGTCTGGCTGACCGAACGGACGCGGCCGATGTCCGTGACAATCCCGGTGAACATCAGGCCTGGTTCCTTCGGGCCGAAGCCTCCGCCAAAGTGTCCGAATGTCCGGCGAAAAACGTGGGACACTTTGGGACAGTTCGGACATTTCGACCGGCAAGTCTCTGGATGCTGGCCGTTTTTCCCGCAAAGCCGCTGCGGGAAATGTCCGAACCGGTGCTGTCCATCCTCATCCGATACGCTCGTAGCGCTCCCAAAGGTCGTCCCCCACGGGCTCGACCGACACGCGCCGGAAGGTGGGGGCGGCGGCCAGCTTTGCAAGGCCGAGAGCCGCCACGCACGGCCGCCCCTCCCCGCCCAGAAAGATCGGGGCGCGGAACCACTCCAGCCTGTCGACGACGCCGGCGCGCAGGAAACTGGCGGCCACCTGTCCGCCGCCCTCGATCAGCACGGATGACACGCCCCGGCGCTTCAGCGCCGAGAGGCAGGCCGCGACGGACGGACGGCCGTGATCGGCCTCGACGCGTTCGACGACCGCGGTTCCAATCGGCGACGGTTCGACGACCGTCAGGATCAGGCTGTCCCCGCTTGCGACGCGGGCTGTCGGCGGCGTCCGCAGGCGACTGTCGAGGACCACGCGCAGCGGCTGATCGATGGGGCGGCCCGGCAGGCGCGCGGTCAGCTCGGGATCGTCGTGCAGGACCGTCTCGATCCCGACCAGAATGGCGTCGTGGGCGGCGCGCAGGCGGTGTCCTTCCAGCCGCGCGGCCTCGCCGGTGATCCACTGGCTTTCACCGGTCGCGGTGGCGATCCGCCCGTCGAGGGACGTCGCCAGCTTCAGGGTGACGCGCGGGCGCATCAGTTTTCGTCCAGACCCTCATCGCCCAGGAACCGTGCGAAATCGCCGGTGTGGCGGAAGTCCTTATACACCGAGGCGTAGCGGACATAGGCCACCTCATCGACCGACTTCAGCGCCTTCATGATGAAGTCGCCGACGGTCGAGGACGGAATTTCCGTCTCGCCCAGGCTTTCCAGCTGCCGGGTGATGCGGCTGACCAGCTGTTCGACCTGTTCGGGCTGCACCGGCCGCTTGCGCAGGGCGACGTTCAGCGACCGCTCCAGCTTGTCGCGGTCGAAGGGCGTGCGGCGGCCGTTGCGCTTCAGGATCATCAGCTCGCGCAGTTGCACCCGTTCGAAGGTGGTGAAACGCCCGCTGCACTGCGGGCAGGACCGCCGACGCCGGATGGCTGCGCCGTCATCCGACGGGCGGCTGTCCTTCACCTGGGTGTCCTGGTGTCCGCAGAAAGGGCATTTCATCAGCCGGTTATCCGTAAATCGGGAAGCGGCTTGTGAGCGCGCGGACTTCCCCGGCGACGCGCGCCTGCACCTGCGGATCGGCCTCGTCCGTACCCTTCATCGAGTCGATCACGTCGGCGATCCAGTGGCCGACCTGCTGGAACTCGGCCACGCCGAAACCGCGCGTCGTGCCTGCCGGCGTGCCCAGGCGGACGCCCGAGGTCACCGTGAAGGGCGCGGTGTCGAACGGCACGCCGTTCTTGTTGCAGGTCATCAGGGCGTGCTCGAGGGCGGCCTCGGTGGCCTTGCCCGTCACGCCCTTGGGCCGAAGGTCGACCAGCATCAGGTGGCTGTCGGTGCCGCCCGAGACGATGGCCGCCCCGCGTTCGACCAGTACGGCGGCCAGCGCCTGGGCGTTGGTCACGACCTGTCTGGCGTACAGCTTGAACTCCGGCTTCAGCGCCTCGCCGAAGGCCACGGCCTTGGCGGCGATGACATGCTCCAGCGGCCCGCCCTGCAGGCCCGGGAAGACCGCCGAGTTGATCTTCTTGCCCAGCTCGATGTCGTTCGACAGCACCATGCCGCCGCGCGGTCCGCGCAGGGTCTTGTGCGTCGTCGTCGTCACGACGTGGGCGTGCGGCAGCGGGTCGGGATAGACGCCGCCGGCGATCAGGCCCGCATAGTGGGCCATGTCCACCATCAGATAGGCGCCGACCGAGTCCGCGATCTCGCGGAACCGCTTGAAGTCGATGTGACGGCTGTAGGCGCTCGCGCCCGCCAGGATCAGCTTCGGCTTCTCCTTCTCGGCCATCTCGGCGACGTGGTCGTAGTCGATCAGGCAGTCGTCCTCGCGGACCTTGTAGGTCACGGGCCGGAACCACTTGCCCGACTGGTTGGCGGGCGAGCCGTGGGTCAGGTGGCCGCCGGCCGCCAGATCCATGCCCAGGAAGGTGTCGCCCGGGGTCAGCAGCGCCTGGAACACCGCCTGGTTGGCCTGGGCGCCCGAGTGGGGCTGGACGTTGGCGAAGGCGCAGCCGAACAGCTGCCTGGCCCGGTTGCGGGCCAGGTCCTCGGTGACGTCGACGTATTCGCAGCCGCCATAGTAGCGGCGCCCCGGATAGCCCTCGGCGTATTTGTTGGTCAGGACCGAGCCCTGCGCCTCCAGCACCGCCTTCGAGACGATGTTCTCCGAAGCGATCAGCTCGATCTGCTCCTTCTGCCGGCCCAGTTCGCCCTGGATGCCGCCGAAGATATCGGGATCGGCCTCGGCAAGGCTCTTCGAGAAATAGTCGGCGTGGGTGAAGGCGGTCACTGGGAGTCCTCGAAGCTTGGCTGAGAACCCATTTAGGCCCGACGCCCGTTTACCACAACATCTGGTGGGTCAGCGCGACAGAAGGACCCGTTTCAGCTTCGCGATCGCGATCCGTTCGAGGCCTTTGGGCTCGTTCACCGGGCCGATGGCGGACGCCTCGACGCCGGTCGCGACGTGCACGGCCGAGCATTTCAGATACGGCCCGTTGCGCGTCAGTTCGACGATCACCTCGCCGAGGCTGTCGTCAGGCGACGGCAGGAAGGCGCGCCACGTTGCAGTGGGTCCACAGGGCGTCCATGGCCCGGACCAGATCGTCCATCATGGCGTCGGTGTGGTTCGGCGAGGGCGTGAAGCGCAGCCGCTCGGTTCCCTTGGGCACGGTCGGATAGTTGATCGGCTGGACATAGACGCCGTGCTCTTCCAGCAGCATGTCCGAGATCATCTTGGTGTGGACCGGATCGCCCACGAACACCGGCACGATATGGCTGACGGACTCCATGACCGGGATGCCGGCGGCGGTGAACCGCGCCTTCAGGGTCGCGGCGCGCTCCTGATGGACCTCGCGCAGTTCCGGATGGGCCTTCAGATGGCGCACCGAGGCCAGGGCTCCCGCCGTCAGGGCCGGCGGCAGGCTGGTGGTGAAGATGAAGCCCGAGGCCCAGCTGCGCACGGCGTCCACGATCACGGCGTCCGCCGCGATGTATCCGCCCATCACGCCGATGGCCTTGCCGAGGGTGCATTCGACGATGTCGATCCCGTCCAGCACTCCGTCGCGCTCGGCGACGCCCGCGCCGGTCGCGCCGTACAGGCCGACCGCATGGACCTCGTCGAGATAGGTCATGGCGCCGTACTTCTTCGCCAGGGCGATGGTCCCGGCCAGGTCGGCGATGTCGCCGTCCATCGAATAGACGCTCTCGAAGGCGATCAGCTTCGGCGCGTCCGCGGGCGCGTCGCGCAACAGGCTTTCGAGGTGTTCCAGATCGTTGTGGGCGTAGATGTGCCGCTCGCAGCCGCCGTTGCGGATGCCCGCGATCATCGAGGCGTGGTTCAGCGAGTCGGAGAAGATGATCAGGCCCGGCAGGATGCGCTGCAGCGTCGTCAGCGTCGCCTCATTGGCCACATAGCCCGAGGTGAACAGCAGCGCCGCTTCCTTCTGGTGCCAGTGCGCCAGCTCGGCTTCCAGATCGACCGCAGACCGCGTCGTGCCCGAGATGTTGCGCGTGCCGCCGGCGCCCGCGCCGACCGCATCGATCTCGGTCTGCATGGCCTCCAGCACGACCGGATGCTGGCCCATGCCCAGATAGTCGTTCGAACACCAGACGATCACGTCCTGCTCGGATCCGTCCTCGCGACGGCGGATCGCCTTCGGGAACTGGCCGCGCACGCGCTTGAGGTCGGCGAAGACGCGATAGCGCCCCTCGCCCTTGACCTGCTCCACGGCGGTCTCGAATGCGGCCTTGTAGTCGAACAACTGACAGCTCTGCTGGCGGCGAAATCCTTGCCGCGTGATGCGCCGATGTGGACGATTTGTCCATGAATCGGGGCGGACAAAACGCCGCAAACCCTTAATTGATAACGGTTCTCAAAAACTGACCTCCCCGACCTCGGGTCATGACCCGACGCCGGCGCGGATCGAACCCTGAGCCCTATTCCTTCGGCAGGTCGTCCAGCTTGCCGCGCAGCATCTGCAGGATGGCCGAGAAGTCCCGACCGCCGTAGCCCAGGCCGTTGAACATCTGGAACAGGGCCTCCGTCTGCGCCCCCAGCGGCGTCGAGGCGCCGGATTTCGCCGCCGCGTCCTGCGCCAGCTTCAGGTCCTTCAGCATCATCGCCGCCGCGAAACCGCCGTCGTAGTTGCGGTTCGAAGGCGCCGTCGGCACCGGGCCCGGCCACGGATAATAGGTCGTCACCGACCAGCTCTGGCCCGACGACTTGGCCACGATGTCGAACATCTTCACCGGGTCCAGCCCCAGCTTCTCGGCCAGGCCGATGGCCTCGCAGGTCCCCAGCATGGTGATGCCCAGGATCATGTTGTTGCAGATCTTGGCCGCCTGCCCCGCCCCGTGGTCGCCGGCGCGGAAGGTGGCGCGGCTCATCGGCTCCAGCGCCGCCTCGATACGGGCGAAGTCCGGCTCGTCGCAGCCGACCATGAAGGCCAGGGTCCCGGCGTCCGCCGCCATCGTCCCGCCCGACACGGGCGCGTCGGCGAAGGCGTAGCCCGCGTCCCTGGCCAGCCCCGCCACCTTCCGCGCCGTGTCCACGTCTATGGTCGAACAGTCCAGCAGCAGGGCCGAGGTCGGCGCCGCGCCGATGATCTGCTCCGAATAGACCTTCAGCACATGCGGCCCCGCGGGCAGCATGGTGATGACCACGTCCGCGTCCTTGACCGCCTCGGCCACCGATCCGACCGGCGCGCAGCCAGCGGCCTTCGCCCGGTCCAGCGCAGCCTGCGACAGGTCGAAGGCGGCGACGGCGTGCCCGGCCTTGGCCTGGTTGGCCGCCATGCCTCCGCCCATGTTGCCGAGGCCGATGAAGGCGATCCTGGTGGTCATGGCGGCGTCTCCCGAATGATTTTCGGGAGCGTTAGCCCGTCCCCCGCCCGCTCGCCAGCGGCGCCGGCCGGTTTTTCGCTCAGCCCGGCTTTTTGAACCGCAGCATGAACTGGCTGGTGCGTCCGCGGATCGAGCCGTCGAAGACATTCGCCGTGCGCGGGTCGGCCGCACTGGCCAGCACGTCGCTCTCGCCGTCCAGCACGAACCCGGCCGCCGCCGCCTCGCGCTTGACCGCCTCGATGTCGATCCGGTGCAGGGTGTGGGCGACCGACAGATCCGATCCGGCGGCGGCGTGGTGGTCGACGATGACATAGCGCCCGCCCGGCTTCAGGGCGGCGAAGACCGCCGCATTGACCTTGGCCGCCGTGTCCGTCGGGAACGGCTGCAGATGCAGGTCGTGATAGTTCTGGGCCGTGAAGATCAGGTCCAGCCCGGCCGGAAACTCGGGCGCGCCGATCGGCGATCGGATGGCGTCCACGTTCGGAAGGGCGTCCGCCGCCGTCAGGGCGTCGCCATAGCTGGCCTGGAAGGCGATGAACTCGGCGGGCTGCCAGGCGGTGACCCGCCCTTCAGGCCCCACGGCGGCCGAAAAGATACGGGTGAAATAGCCGCCGCCGATGATCATGTCGGCGACCTTGTCGCCCGGCCGAACCCCGGCGAAGTCGAGCGTCTCGGCCGCATGCCGGGCCTCGTCGCGGGCGCGGTCCGCCTCGGTGCGGACCGGGTCGGCCAGCACGGCCGCATAGCTCCGGGGGTCGGACGCCGGGACAACGGTCCAGCCGGCGGAAGACAGGGCGACGACCGCCACGGCGGCCATGAACAGGGAACGACGCATGGGAAATCCTCCTGGGGCGCTCTCGCGGCGCTGATCAGGAATCTAGACCAAACGCGGGTCGCCGTCAGTCCGGTTTGCGGAAGCGGTAGACGAACCGGTCGGTCCGGCCGCGGATGCTCTCGTCGAAGACGCTCAGGGAATGGTCGTCGGCAGGCACGCGGACCGCGTCGCTCTCGCCGTCGAAGATGAAGCCCGCCGCCTCGACCTGGCGCCGCAGTTCGGCGGCCTCGATCCGGTGCAGGGTACCCGCGACGCTGATTCCGGCCCCGTCAGCGGCCTGGTGGTCGAGAATGACGTAACGTCCGCCCGGCTTGAGCGCCGCGAACACGGCCGCATTCATTCGCGCCACGTCGACGCCGAACCGGGGGATGGTGAAGTCGTGGTACTCCTCGCCCATGAAGACGACGTCCAGCGGCCGGTCGAACGTCATCGTCTCGAGCGCGCCCGTCACACGGCTGACGTTCGGATAGGTCGAGGCCAGGGTGTCGGCGAAGCCGTTCTCGCGCTGCGCCGTCTGGTTGGGCACGAAGGCGTAGACGTGACCCGTCTCGCCCACGGCGGGCGCGAACAGCCGGGTGAAATAGCCCTCTTCCGGCCGGATGTCGGCGATAACCGCCCCCTCGTGAAGGCGCATGGCCTCAAGCATCTCGGCAGGCTTGCGCAACGGATCCCGGGCCACCTCCGCCGGCAGACGGCGTGGGTCGCTGATCGCCGCCGCGTGGCGCGCCCCACGCTCGCGGGCGCCCAGTTCCAGCTGGTCCCGCGCGGTTTCCAGACTTGTCGGAACGCAGCCGCCCAACGCCAGGGCGCCCATCGCCGCAATCAGCATCCACTTCATCAGCAAGCCCTCCCGTGATCGGCGATCTACGCGCGGCTTTTGCGACGAAAGCAAGGGCCCGCCGTCAGGCCAGCGGCGACCATTCCTCGCCCTCCGGCAGCGGCGCGAACAGCGCCTCCACCATCGCATCGGTCACGCCCGACAGATCGGCGGGCGACCAGTCCGGCGTATTGTCCTTGTCGACGATGACGGCGCGCACGCCCTCCTGGAAGTCGTGACTGCGGACCACGCGGCCGCCCAGCCGGTACTCCATCGCCATGTTGTCGGCGAAGGTCGCCAGCGTCGCTCCCGTCCGCAGCTGGCGCAGGGTGACCTTCATCGACTGGGGCGACTTGGTCCTGAGGATCGCCCGCTGGGCCAGCGCCCATTCAGAGCCGTCGGCCTCCAGCGCCGCGAAGATTTCCTCGACCGTGTCGAAGGCGAACAGCCGGTCGATGGCCTCCAGATGCGCCTCGACCGGCGCCTCGCCCGGGTCGGCCTCCAGGCCGTCGGCCACATCCGCCGGATGGGCCGGATCCGCCGCCAGAATGGCCTTGAACGCCTCCAGCGCGTCGGTGGGCAGATAGTGGCTGTGAATGCCCAGGAAGACCGTGTCCGCCGCCTTCAGCCGCGCCCCGGTCAGCGCCAGCCAGACGCCCGTCTGCCCCGGCAGCCGCGACAGGAACCAGCCGCCGCCGACGTCGGGAAACAGGCCGATGCCCGTCTCGGGCATGGCGTAGGTCGTCCGTTCGGTGGCGATCCGCACCTCCGCCGGTTCCGAGATGCCGACCCCGCCGCCCATGACGATTCCGTCGACGATCGCGGTGATCGGCTTGGGGTATTCGAACATCAGATGGTTCAGTCGGTATTCGCTGAGGAAGAAGGCCTTCGCCTCCGACGCATCCCCGGCCCCGCTCTCGGCGATCATCCGGATGTCGCCCCCGGCGCAGAAGCCGCGCTCGCCCGAATGGTCGATCAGGACCGACTTCACCGCCTCATCGGCGCGCCACGCCAGCAAG
>NZ_JAKFEB010000255.1:0-4440 GCF_036677305.1 Brevundimonas sp.
CGTCGGTGTTCTCGTAGAACAGCACCGGATAGCCCAGTTCCTCCAGCCGCGCCGCCGCCTTGCGGGCGTGGCCGGGGTGGACGCGGTCGTCCTTGGTCGAGGTGTGGATGAAGACCTCGGGATAGGGCTGCCCCGCCTCCAGCCGCTGATAGGGCGAATACTGCTCGATCCAGGCCCGCTCTTCCGGGATGTCCGGATTGCCGTATTCCGCGATCCACGACGCGCCCGCCAGCAGCTTGTGGAAGCGCAGCATGTCGAACAGCGGCACCTGGATGACGGCGCCGTTGATCAGGTCCGGCCGCTGGGTCAGCATCGCCCCCATGAACAGCCCGCCCTGGGACCCGCCCATGATCCCCAGCCGCGGCTGGCTGGTGACGCCCCGTGCGATCAGGTCCAGCGCCACCGCCTGATAGTCCTCGTGCGACCGCTGCCGGTTCTCCTGCAGCGCCGCCTGGTGCCAGCGCGGCCCGAACTCGCCGCCGCCGCGCGTATTGGCGATGACATAGACTCCGCCCCGCTCCAGCCACAGCTTGCCGACCGTGGCCGAATAGCCGGGCAGCAGCGAGTTCTGGAACCCGCCGTAGCCGTACAGCAGGGTCGGGTTGGCCCCGTCCATGGCCATGTCGCCCCTGTGGACGACGAAATAGGGAATCATCGTCCCGTCGGCCGAGCGGGCCTCGAACTGGTCGACCGTCATCCCCGTGGCGTCGAACTTGGCCGGCAGGGATTTGGCCAGGTCCGCCGCGCCGCTGGCGGCGTCGGCCAGATACAGGCTGGACGGGTTCAGATAGCCGGTGACGTTGACGAAGACCTGGTCGTTGCGCTCGGACGCCGAGCCCACGCTGACCGAGACGTTCTGCGGCAGGTCCAGCCGGGTGCGCGCCCATTCGCCCGACGGATTGGGCTCATAGACATAGACCCCGCCGCGCACGTTCTCGTACAGGGCCACGACCAGCTTGTTGCGGGTGGCGGTGATGCCCTCGATGGCCTCGCGATCGGTCGGGCGGATGACAAGCTGCGCCGGCGTCGCCGGATCGCCCAGCCAGCGGTTCAGGTCCCAGGCGATGACGTCGCCCGTCCGGAATTCCTGCCCCGACGGCGCGGTCCAGTCCTGATCCGTCGTCACCACCAGCTGGCCGCGCACCAGCGCATTGATGTTCGACTTGGCCGGCAGCTCCAGCCTGGTCGTCGTGCCGTCGGCGTTCAGCCGGTGCGTCTCGCCCTCGTAGAAGCTGACGCCGCGATTGATCAGCGTCGCCTGCACCACGCCGTCGGCGTCGCGCAGCGTATAGCCCGACACCGACACGTCGGTCGGCTGGCCGGTGAACACCGTCCGCGCCTGATCGATCGTCTGGCCGCGCGTCAGCACCTTGACGATCATCGGATAGCCCGAGCTCGTCAGGGTGCCCGGCCCGAAGTCGCGCGAGATCAGCAGGGTGTTCTCGTCCACCCACGACGCTCCGCCCTTGGACTCGGGCAGGATGAAGCCGTTCTCGACGAAGGTCCGCGTCGCCCGGTCGAACTCGCGCACCGTCACCGCGTCCTTGCCGCCGTCCGACAGGCTGATCAGGCAGCGGGTCTCTTCCGGCGGCAGGCAGGTCGCGCCCTTGTAGACCCAGTTCTTGCCCTCGGCCGCGGACAGGGCGTCGAAGTCGAGGATCGTCTCCCACTGCGGCGCCTCGGTGCGATAGCTGTCCAGCGTCGTGGTGCGCCAGATGCCGCGCACATGGGTCGCGTCCTGCCAGAAATTGTCGATCGTGCCGTCGTGGTTGAAGCCCGGCGACGGGATGCGGTCGCGCGACTGGACGATCTCCAGCGCCTGCTGGTGCAGGGTCTCGTAGCGCGGATCGCCGCGCAGCACGCCCAGCGACCGCTCATTGTGTTCGTTGACCCAGGCCATGGCCCGTTCGCCGTCGACCTCTTCCAGCCACAGGTACGGGTCCGTCGCGTCCGAGGTCGCGAAGCCTCCCGAACTCTCGGCGGCGGCCGGGGCGGGAACGGAGGTCTGGGCCATGGCGGCGCTCGAAAGGGCGGTGGAAGCGAGAAGCGCGGCGAGCGCGGCGGTGCGGATCATATGGTTTCCCCGACTGAAGTCGGGCGGCACCTTACCGGGCGGCGGGTCCGCCACAAGCTGGAGCGGACCGAGGTTACGGCTTTGTCATGTTGAGGCGGCTGAGTGGCTGGTGGCTAGTGGCTAGTGGCTAGTGGCTAGTGGCTAGTGGCTAGTGGCTAGTGATTGTCCCATCTTCGTTGCGGAAGGGCGGCGCAATCCGCACCGGGCCGCAACTGTTGGCCAGCCACCAGCAACTAGCCACTAGCCACTCCTCCTCACGCCCCCTCGTCCGGAATGCACAGGATCTCCCCGCACGCCTTGCAGTGCACGGCGTCGGGATCGTGCTTGTGCAGGCCGCAGGTCGGACAGGGATAGCTGATCTTGTGCGGCCTGAAGATGGTCTGGGCCAGCCGCAGGAACAGGGTGATCCCCGTCAGCATGACCACAATCGACAGCACCCGTCCCCAGTTGCCGGGCAGGGTGATGTCCCCGAACCCGGTCGTCGTCAGGGTCGCGACGGTGAAATACAGCGCGTCCAGATAGCCGCTGATGCCCGGATGGGTGTCGCGGAAGGTGGCGTAGACGAAGCCGGTCACCACGAAGATGAAGGTCACCAGCGAGGCCAGGGCCTTGGTGATCTCCTCCACCCGGGTGTCGTCGTACTTGTGTCCGACCGTCCGCCAGAAGAAGTCAGAGTTCAGCAGGGTCCACAGCCGCAGCAGCCGCAGGAAGCCGAAGTTGAACAGCCAGGCCGGGAACAGCAGGGTCGCCAGCACGAACAGGTCGATCCAGGTCGCCGGCTTCTTCAGCCAGTCCTTCAGATCGGTGTGGGCCCAGGCCCGGGCCGCCAGATCGGCCGCCAGGATCGTGGCGATGACATAGTCCACGACATAGAAGACCAGCCCCGCCTCATGCAGGATCGGCGCGGCCAGGAAGAAGCCGATGATGGCGAAGTCGATGACGATGACCGCCAGCCGGAACCGCACGGCCAGCGGCGAGGAGCCGTGATAGAGGTAGCGCAGCCGGGCCCGCAGACGCAGGCCTTCGGCCTTTACGGTAGAGGACGGGGGCGCGGGTCGGACTCGGCTCATGGCCCAGCTTAACGCCCTTCGATGGCCTAAGGTCCAGTCCGTCTCTATATCTGCGCCGTGATGACCCGTCCCTTCGTCAAGATGAACGGCGCCGGCAACGATTTCGTCGTCGTCAATGCGCTGGAAACGCCGTTCGCCCCGACGGCCGATCAGGCGCGCGCCGTCGCCGACCGCGAGACCGGCGAGGGCTGCGACCAGCTGATCGCCATCGAGCCTTCCGGAACCGCCGACGCCTTCATGCGCGTGTGGAACGCCGACGGCGGCCAGGTCGAGACCTGCGGCAACGCCCTGCGCTGCGTCGGCTGGATGCTGCTCCAGTCGACCGGCAAGGACCAGGTCGTCATCGACACCCTCGGCGGCCCGACCACGGCGCGGCGCGAGGCCGACGGCCGCATCACGGTCGACATGGGCGCGCCGCGTCTCGACTGGAAACAGATCCCGCTCGACGAGGCCATGGACACGCGCGGCATCGAGCTTCAGGTCGGCCCCATCGACGATCCGGTCCTGCACACGCCGGGGGCCGTCTCCATGGGCAACCCCCACGTCGTCTTCTTCATGGATCACGCGCCCAACGACGGCTTCGTGCGCGGCGCCGGCTCGCTGGTCGAGCACCACCCGCGCTTCCCCGAGGGCGTCAACGTCGGCTTCGCCCACGTCACCGCCCCCGACCACATCCGCCTGCGCGTCTGGGAACGCGGCGCCGGCCTGACGAAGGCGTGCGGCACCGGCGCCTGCGCCGCCCTCGTCGCCTCCGCCCGCCGCGGCCTGACCGGGCGCGCGGCGACGGTTGAAGTCGATGGCGGCGAACTGTTCGTTTCGTGGGACGAGGCGACGGACCATGTGTTGATGACGGGCCCGGTGGTTGTGGAACGCACGGGGACGCTGGCGGTCTGAGTTCTGCCGACTCGTCTCCTCCCCATCTCCGATGGGGAGGTGGCGCGGCGTCTCTTGCGCCGTGACGGAGGGGGGCCGCGCCGCGCCGCCCTACCCCTCCACCCCTTCGGGGTCCCCCTCCCCATCGGCTTCGCCGACAGGGAGGAGACATGACGCTACTCCCGGAATTATAGTCGCATTGGCGGAAAAACATCCCGCCTCTTCAACATCTTCCGCTTTTCCCAAACTCAATCATCAGCACCCCCGAAAACTCCCGCATAATTCCCTAGTCCCGTCGCGGGGGGAGGGCGTCTGGCGCCAGGGCCATCAACGTGCGGCGGGGTGCGATCGAGCGGGAAACGTCGTCCTGTAATCGTCGCCCGGACCCTTGCGCGGTGAGGAACTGTGCTTGCGGAGAAACGG
>NZ_JAKFEB010000256.1:0-6594 GCF_036677305.1 Brevundimonas sp.
CCCGCGCCGCGCCGCCCGCGCCCAGCACGACCACCGGCCGGCCCCTGACATCCAGCGCCGGCGCCTGTTCCGCCAGCGCCGCCATCAGACCCATGCCGTCGGTGCTGTCGGCCCGGACCCGGCCGTCCTCGAACACCAGCAGATTGGCCGCCCCGCAGGTCCGCGCCGTCGCACTGGCCTCGTCCGCCAGGGCCAGCGCCTGTTCCTTGAACGGGGCGGTCACATTCAACCCGCACAGGGCGCCGGCGCGACCCTGGTCGACCAGGTCCGCAAAGCCGTCGGCGTCCGCCGGCCCGAAACGCTCATAGACGGCATCCAGCCCCGCCGCCGCGATCCACGCCCCGTGGATGACCGGACTCAGCGAATGGGCGATCGGCTGCCCGGCGACGCCCGCGACCAGGGTCATGACCGCAGCACTCCCGCCCGCCGCAGCTCCTCCAGCACGGGCCACAGCGGCAGGCCCAGGACGGTGAAATAGTCGCCCTCCACCGCCTCGAACAGCTGCGACCCCATCCCCTCCAGCCGGTAGGAGCCAACGCAGGCCAGAAGCCCCTCGCCCTCGGCCTTCAGATAGGCCTCCAGAAAGGCGTCCGAGAAATTCCTGACACGCATCGTCGCCGTGTCGACGCCGGACCAGACGATCTGCCCGTTCCGCGCCAGGGCGGCGCCCGAATGCAGCTGGTGCGGCTTGCCCCGCATCGCCATCAGCCGCGCACGCGCCGCCTCCAGCGAGCCCGCCTTCGACACCAGCCCCCCGTCGAAGGCCAGGGTCTGGTCCGCGCCCAGCACCCACGCGTCGGCGTCATGGCGCGACACCGCCAGCGCCTTGACCCGCGCCAGTTCGACCGCCAGCCCCGCGGCATCGGCCGGATCATGGCTCGCCTTGACCGCATCCTCGTCGACGTCGGCGACCTGCACGGCGAACGGCACGCCGGCGCCTTCCAGCATGGCCCGGCGAGCCTCACTCTTCGACGCCAGGATGAGGCGCTCGCCGCTCACCAGGTCGCCCCGATCCGGTGGGTCCGCCGTTCGTTCAGCACATTGATGATCGCCGCCGCCGTCTCCTCGACCGAGCGGCGCGTCACGTCGATCACCGGCCAGCCGCGGCGTTCGAAGGCCCGGCGCGCCTTGACCGTCTCGTCGCGCACCGCGTCGTGATCGACATAGGACGAGGCCCGCGTGGCGTTCAGGCCGTCCAGCCGGTTCTTGCGGATCTGCACCAGCCTGTCGGGCGAGACCGTCAGGCCGATGATCAGGGGGTTCTTCAGCCCGACCAGCCGTTCCCCGTCCTCCTGCCCCGGCACCAGCGGCACATTGGCCGCCCGGATGCCGCGGTGGGCCAGATAGATGCAGGTCGGCGTCTTGGAGGTGCGGCTGACCCCGCACAGCACCACGTCGGCGCTCTCCAGCTGGGCGGTCGTGCCCTGGCCGTCGTCATGGGCCATGGCGAAGTCCAGCGCCGCGATGCGGTTGAAATAGTCGGTGTCCAGCGCGTGCTGCGCCCCGACCCGCGTCGACAGGGCCGCGCCCAGATAGCGCGACAGGGCGCCGACCAGCGGATCCAGGGCCGCGATCTGGGGCATGTCCAGCCGGCGGCAGCCGGCCTCCAGCTGCTCGCGCAATTCCCGGTCGACCAGGGTGTGCAGGACGACGCCGGGCGAGGCGGCGATCTCTTCCAGCACCCGCTCCATCTGTTTGTCGTTCCGGACCAGGGCGTAGATGTGCTCGATCGGAATGACCCCGTCGAAACGGGCCACCACGGCCTTGGCCATGGCGTTCAGCGTCTCGCCGGTGGAATCCGACACCAGATGGACGTGGAAATAGGTCGCCAGACGCGAAGGCCCCGTCGCGCGGCCCGGGCCTGTCGCGCCCCCCCGTGCCGGGGCTGTCATCGGAGGCTGTCCATATGTGCGAGACTCCTGTGGACCGGGCGGGGCGCCGTTGGCCGTCGGCTGTCGGTCTTTTCCTATAGCCGGGCCGGGCGAGGGCGGCGAGCGGGGATGAAGGTGGATGGGGCGCCCCCGGCCGGGCGGGTTCATCCCCGATCCGGCGTCTCCCGCCGGTTCGCCTGTGGAGATCCTTAATGAGACGTTAATGGCGCCCAGGCCCGCGAGGCTTTGCCGAGGCTCAAACCCCGACCTCAAGGCCTCCCCGGGATTTATCCCCGCTTTCACCAGCCCGGTGAAACCCGGTGCGCAGTCTGTGACCGATTGCGGACAACCCGTCCGTTCGCATCCGGAAGACCCGGCTTATCCCCGCCATCCCCGGTCCTGCCTTCTACCTCCCATTCTTCGAATCTTTCTTGAGAAGGATAAGGAGGGTGCGACACGGGCCGGGGTTGAGCCTGGACCGGCCCCCCGGTAGGACCGGGATCACATGACCGCCTCGCCCCCCCAGCCGTTGCTCCTCAAGGTTCTCGCCGGAGAGACGCCGTCGCGTCCGCCGGTCTGGTTCATGCGTCAGGCCGGGCGCTACCTGCCGGAGTACCGGGCCCTGAGGGCGACGACGCCGGACTTCATCTCCTTCTGCCTCGACCCCGAAAAGGCCGCCGAGGCGACGCTGCAGCCCATGCGCCGGTTCGGCTTCGACGCCGCCATCGTCTTCGCCGACATCCTGCTGATCCCCCGGGCGCTGGGCCAGGACGTCTGGTTCGAGGCGGGCGAGGGGCCGCGTCTGGGCGCCCTGCCGCCGGTCGAGGCCATGCGGGCGCTGACGTCCGGCGCCGGAGAAGCGCTGAAACAGGTCGGCCAGACCCTGTCGATCGTGCGGTCGCAGCTGGAGCCCGAACGCGCCCTGATCGGCTTCGCCGGCGCGCCCTGGACGGTCGCCACCTATATGCTGGACGGCGAGGCGCGGACCATCGGCAAGGGCGAACGCGCCCAGGCCCGGACCTACGCCTATGCCGAGCCGGAGAAGGTCGCGGCCCTGCTGGAGGTGCTGGTCGAGGCCACGGCCCATTATCTGAAGATGCAGGCCGACGCCGGCGCCCAGGTGCTGAAGATCTTCGAGAGCTGGGCCGAGGGCCTGCCGGAAGACCTGTTCGAGACCCTCGTCCTGCGCCCCCACCAGCAGCTGGTTCGCCGTACGCGCGACCTGGGCGTCACCGTGCCCCTGATCGGCTTCCCCAGGGGCTCGGCGGCGCTGGCGGAACGGTATGCGGCCGAGGTCGATGTCCAGGCCGTGGCGCTGGACACCGCCTGCCCGCTGGAAATCGGCCGCCGCGTCCAGGCCATCAAGCCGATCCAGGGCGCGCTCGACCCCCTGCTCCTGCGCGCCGGCGGGCCGATGCTGGACCGCCGCGTCGACCAGCTGCTCGAGGCCTGGGGGCAGGGACCGTGGATCTTCAACCTCGGCCACGGCATCCTGCCCGACGTGCCGATCGCCCATGTCGAACAGGTTCTGAAGCGGATCGGCGCCCAATGAGGGACGCGGCCGCCGGACGACGGATCGCGGTGGTCCTGTTCAATCTCGGCGGGCCGGACGATCAGGCCAGCGTGCGGCCCTTCCTGTTCAACCTGTTCCGCGACCCGGCCATCATCGGCCTGCCCGACCCCTTCCGGACCTGGCTGGCCGGCCTCATCTCCAGCCGCCGCGAGACCAGCGCCCAGGCCAACTACGCCCTGATGGGCGGCGGCTCGCCCCTGCTGGCCGAGACCCGGAAACAGGCGGCGGCGCTGGAACAGTCCCTTGCGTCCCGGCTGCCGGGCGACGTCGTCCGCGCCTTCATCGCCATGCGCTACTGGTCGCCGCTGACGGAACAGACCGGCGCCCAGGTCGCGACCTTCGCGCCGGACGAGATCGTCCTGCTGCCCCTCTATCCGCAGTTTTCCACGACCACGACGGAGTCGTCGCTGAAGGCCTGGCGCGAGGCCTACGCCGGTCGGGGCGTCAGCCGCACCGTATGCTGCTACCCGCAGGCCCCCGGCTGGATCGAGGCCCAGGCAGCCGCCGTACGTGCGGCCCGTGTCGCCGCCGGAGACCAACCGGTCCGCGTCCTGTTCTCGGCCCACGGCATCCCGGAAAGCCTGATCGCGAAGAAGGGCGATCCCTATCAGGAGCAGGTCGAGGCGACCTGCGCCGCCATTGTCGCCGCCGCGGGCCTGGGCCAACGCGAGGTTGACTGGACCATCTGCTACCAGAGCCGGGTCGGGCCGATGAAATGGCTGGGCCCCTCGACGCCGGACGCCCTCGAACAGGCGGGACGGGACGGCGTCGGCGTGATCGTGACGCCGGTCGCCTTTGTCTCCGAACATATCGAGACCCTGGTCGAGCTGGATATGGAATACGCCGAACTGGCTCACCGGCTCGGCGTCGCCCCGTACATCCGCACCCCCGCCGTCGGCGTGGCCGCCCCCTTCATCCGGACCCTGTCCGACGCCGTCCTTGAGGCCTTGCCGCGCGAGGGCGTCGCGCCCTACGGTCCCGGTTGCCGGGCGGCGTGGAAGGCCTGCCCGACCCAATGCGCGCGGAAGGCGGCCTGATGCTGGATGTCACGACGTTCGAGATCGTCCGGGGCCTGCACATTCTGGCCGTCATCGCCTGGATGGCCGGCATGCTCTTCCTGCCGCGCCTCTACGCCTATGACGCCGAACAGGCCGACAAGGCCGAACCGCTGCGGTCGGAGATGCGGTCCCTGCTGCGGACCTGGCAGCAGCGGCTGCTGAAGATCATCGTCAATCCGGCCATGATCATGGCCTGGGTGTTCGGGGTCTGGATGATCGCCATCCATATCTACGGTTTCGGCGAGGGCTGGGGCTTTCTGGCCCAGCCGTGGATGGTCGCCAAACTGGCGGGCGTGGTCGCCCTCAGCGGCTGGCACGGCTTCCTGTCGAAGGAACTGCGCCGCATCCACGCAGGAACCTCGGTCCGCACCGGAAAATTCTGGCGCATGACCAATGAAGTCCCCTTCCTGATCGCCATCGTCATGGTGCTGTCGGTGACGACCCAGTGGACCTTCGGCTGACCGTCGCCGCTTGACCTGACCCCCCAAGGCGTGGTTTCGCTGGTCCCGAACCGTTCCTGGCAGCGCCGGGCGGTCCCTCTCTCCAGCGACGCCGATCGGATCTCTCCCTTCGGAGCCCGTCGTTCTCCCTGCCGGCCGCAAGGCCAGACATCGTCAGCCCGCCCGACCTCGCTGTTTTCGCGAGCGCCCGGCCGCGCATGTTCAAGAAGCTTCCCATGACCGACGTCCGCGACACCGATCCCACCGCCCCGGAAACCGAAAACCTCGAGGGCGAACAGCCGTCGACGGAGATCGCCGCCGCCGACCTGCCCATGGTCGATCAGGAGCAGGGCGACGACGAGGACGACGGCGAGCCGATCGTTCCCAACGGCCGCATCACCCTGCAGGAGCTCAACGACAAGACGCCGGAAGAACTGGTCGCCTTCGCCGAGAGCCTCGAGATCGAGAACGCCGGCAACCTGCGCAAACAGGATCTGCTGTTCGCCATCCTGAAGACCCTGGCCGACGAAGAGGTCGAGATCATCGCCTCGGGGACGCTGGAAATCCTGCCCGACGGCTTCGGCTTCCTGCGCAGCCCCGACGTCAATTATCTTCCGGGTCCGGACGATGTTTACGTCTCCCCCTCGCAGATCCGCCGTTTCGGCCTGCGCTCGGGCGACACCGTCCACGGAGCCGTCCGCGGCCCGCGCGAGGGCGAGCGCTACTTCGCCCTGCTGAAGGTCGACACGATCAATTTCGAGGACCCGGAAACGGTCAAGACCAAGGTCCTGTTCGACAACCTGACCCCGCTCTATCCCGAAGAGCGGCTGCACATGGAAATCCAGGACCCGACGCTGAAGGACCGCTCGGGCCGGGTCATCGACATCGTCGCCCCGCTGGGCAAGGGCCAGCGCTGCCTGATCGTCGCCCCGCCGCGGGTCGGCAAGACGGTGATGCTGCAGAACATCGCCAAGTCGATCGAGCGCAACCACCCCGAAGTGACCCTGATGGTCCTTCTGATCGACGAGCGTCCGGAAGAAGTGACGGACATGCAGCGCACGGTGAAGGGCGAGGTCATCGCCTCGACCTTCGACGAGCCGGCCACCCGCCACGTCGCCGTCGCCGAAATGGTGATCGAAAAGGCCAAGCGCCTGGTCGAGCACAAGAAGGACGTCGTCATCCTGCTCGACTCCATCACCCGTCTGGGCCGCGCCTACAACGCCACCGTCCCGTCGTCGGGCAAGGTGCTGACCGGTGGTGTCGACGCCAACGCCCTGCAGCGGCCCAAGCGCTTCTTCGGCGCCGCGCGGAACGTGGAGCAGGGGGGCTCGCTGACCATCATCGCCACCGCCCTGATCGACACGGGCTCGCGGATGGACGAGGTGATCTTCGAAGAGTTCAAGGGCACCGGTAACTCGGAAATCGTCCTGGACCGCAAGGTCGCCGACAAGCGCATCTTCCCGGCTATCGACGTGCTGAAGTCCGGCACCCGCAAGGAAGAGCTGACCACGCCCAAGGATCAACTGGCCAAGACCTATGTCCTGCGCCGCATCCTGAACCCGATGGGCCCGCAGGACGCGATCGAATTCCTGATCGACAAGCTGCGCCAGTCCAAGAACAATGCGGACTTCTTCCAGTCGATGAACACCTGA
>NZ_JAKFEB010000257.1:0-12245 GCF_036677305.1 Brevundimonas sp.
GGCGCGGATCGTGTTCGGCTTCTGGCGCGGCCAGCGGCTGCGCGACATCGAACCGGGCCTCAAGCCCGGCGGCCAGTACGAAATGGCCTCCGTCATCCTGAGAGAGGGCGAGACGGTCGATCCGGAGACGGTCGTCGCCCTGACCCGGACGGCCCTGGCCCTGAACGCCGACCTCGGCGACCCGACCAAAATTCCGAAGAAGGAGAAGACCCGATGACACGACCGTCACTGATCCCCTTCGCCGTTCTGGCCGCCGCCTCCGTGCTGGCCGTCGCGGCGGTCTCGCCCGCCGTGGCGCAAGAACCCGCCCCTGCCCCTGTCGCGGCCGCCGCGGCCCGGGCGACCGACCATTCCGTCGCCGTCGAGGGCGGCGAAATCCGGTATCGGGTCATCGGCGATCCGCAGACCGGCAAGACCCCCTTGCTGGTGCTGCACGGCGCCTTCATGTCGGCGGATGCGATGAGCCCGCTGACCGACCTTCTGGCCGGCCGGCCCCTGATCGTGGTCGACCAGCGGGGCCACGGCCGCACCGGCGACCTGCCCGGCCCGATCACCTACCAGGCCCTTGCCGACGACGCCGCCGCCGTCCTGGCCGATGCGGGTGTCGGGCAGGCCGATGTGGTCGGCTATTCGATGGGCGCCGGCGCGGCGCTTCAGCTGGCGCTGAGACATCCGGACCGGGTGAAACATCTGGTCCTGGCCTCGGTCAGCTTCAACGAAGCCGGCAACCTGCCCGGCTTCGCCCAGCAGATGGCCCAGATCACGCCCGAGGTGTTCGCCGGCTCGGTCATGGAACGGGAGTTCAGGCGGCAGTCGCCGAACCCGGACGCCTTCCCGTCCGTGGTCAACAAGATCAAGGTCATGGACGCGGGCCAGGACTGGTCGGCGGACAATATCCGCGCCCTGACGGCGCCGACCTTCATCATCATCGGCGATCACGACATCGTCCGGCCGGAGCACGCCGTCGAGCTGTACCGGCTGCGGGGCGGGGGCGAGACGGCGCGCGCGTCCCAACCCTTCCTGACCGAGCCGCCGCCCGCCCGGCTGGCCATACTGCCGGCCAGTTCGCACATCGATGTGTTCGGCGACCCCGCCCTGCTGGCGGCGATGATCCTGCCGTTCCTCGACGACGCCACCCGGCCGATCCCGCCGGGATTCTTCTAGCCCGCCAGCGAGGAGCGAGGATCATGCGCAAGATCAGGGCCGCCACCTTCGTCAGCCTGGACGGCGTCATCCAGGCCCCGGGCGGGCCCACCGAGGATCCGACCGGCGGCTTCGCCTTCGGCGGCTGGGTCGCGCCCCTGTGGGACGACACGGTCGGCGAGCTGATGGGCGAGGCCATGGGCGAGGACTACGACCTGCTGCTGGGCCGCAGGACGTATGAAATCTTCGCGGCCTACTGGCCCTTCATGGACGACGAGATCGGGCGGAAGTTCAACGCCATCGAGAAATACGTCGTGGCCGGCCCGGACACGCCGATGACCTGGACCGGCAGTCACCGGCTCGAAGGCGATGCGGCAGCCGCGGTGCGCGCGCTGAAACAGACGGAGGGCCGGGACCTGCTGATCCAGGGCTCCAGCGAGGTGATCCACGCCCTGCTGGCGGCGGATCTGATCGACGAGCTGACGGTGCTGACCTTCCCGCTGGTCCTCGGGAAGGGAAAGCGTCTGTTCGACGACGGCTCGCAGCCGCACGCCTGGACGATGGTGAAGACGCGCCAGTCCGCGACCGGCGTGGTGATCAGCCGCTATGAACGCGATGGCGAGGTTCGGACGGGATCGTTCGGCGGCGACGATCCGGGCGAGGGCGAACTGGCCCGCCGCGCGCGATGGGCGCGGGAGACGGGCGAGACTCCGGCGGCGTGGGCATGAGCCTCACCGATGACGAGACGGAGATCCGCGGCCTGATCGACCGCTGGGCTAAGGCGGTTCACGCCGGCGACATGGAGGCCGTGCTCGCCGACCACGCCGACGACATCGTCATGTTCGACGTGCCGCCCCCGAACGAGGTCCGCGGCCTTGCGGCCTATCGCGACACCTGGCCGGTCTTCTTCGAGTACCAGAAACGCGCCGTGTTCGAGGTCGTGACCCTGGAGGTGACCGCCGGAAGCGACGTCGCCTTCGCCCACGCCCTGCTGCGGTGCGGGACCGAAGAGGGGTTCCGCCGCGATCCCGACAGCCGGCTGCGGCTCACCCTCGGACTTCGCAAACAGGACGGTCGCTGGACCGTCGCGCACGAGCACCATTCGTTCCCGCTGGCGATCGACTGAGCGTCAGCGCGCCATCCCGGTCGGAACCTCGCGCCCCAGCGCCTCGGCCATGCCCTGTTGCGACAGCAGGAAGACCGCGTCGCGCGAGTGATAGTTGTTGGACAGGACGATCACGGTGACGTCCTCGTCGGGCTGGTAAGTCATCAGATTGCGGAAGCCCGACCAGCTGCCGGTGTGGAAGATCTGGCGGTCGAGGAAGGGCGGCGAGACGCGCTGGCCGATGCTGTTGACGAACACGCCGAAGCCCCAGTCGCGACGGTGGCGGCCCCGTTCGGACGGGGTGCTCTCCGGGGCGTGGTCGGCGATCATCATGGCGTAGCTGCGCGGGGTCAGCAGATGGCCGCGATGCAGGGCCCGCTCCCAGACCAGGAGGTCGTCCAGCGTCGAATACAGGGCGCCGGCGGCGAAGATGATGCTGACATTGGCGTCCGGCTGGGGCGACGGGCCGCCGCCGCCGAGGTTGGCGTAGCCCATGACCACGTCGGACAGGCCGTCGTCATAGCCGGTGTCGTTCATGCCCAGCGGCTCGAAGAAGGCTTTCCGGAGGTAGTCGTGAAGGGGCATGCCCGAGGCCTGCTCCACCACGGCGCCGAGCAGGTTGTAGCCGGCGTTATTGTACCGCACCTTCGTTCCCGGCGGGAACTGCAGGCCGTACTTCCTTGATTCGTCTGTCAGTTCTTCAGCCGTGGCCGGCGTCACGCGGCGTATTCCCCAGCCTGGACGGGCCATCAGATCGGGCACGCCCGAGCTGTGCGAAAGCAGGTGATACAGCCGGATCGGCTCCCATGCCGGCGGGCAGGGCTGGATCCATTTGCACAGCGGATCGTGCGTCGACAGCACGCCCTCGTCCTGCAGACGCAGGATGGCGGCGGCGGTGAACTGTTTGCTGATCGAGGCCAGGCGGAAGCGCGAGTTCAGCTGCAGCGGCGTTCCCTGGCTGCGGTCGGCGAAGCCGTGGACCTGCCGGAACAGGACCTGATCGCCGCGCGCGACCAGAACGCCGCCGGTGAACTGGCCCGAGCCGCCCCAGCGGTCCAGCTGGGCCTTCAGCTTCGGCAGGGTTTCGACCACCTCCACCGGCGGGCGCGGCGGCAGGGGCTCGGGTTCCGGCACGGCAGCCGGCGCCTGGGCCGTGGTCCAGGCGAACAGGCCGGCGGCGATGATCAGCCCGGCGGCCAGAACGGCGATCACAAGCCGGGGATGGCCCCCGGCGTTTCTGGGTACGTTGAACACGGTGGTCTAGACGTCGAAATCCAGCCCGAACTGGGCGTAGAGGGCGCGGGAATCCTGCCATTTCGGGTCGACCTTGACCGTCAGGAACAGGTGGACGGGGCGGTCGAGCAGCTCGGTCAGCTCCTCGCGCGACTTCTGGCCGATCCATTTGAGGGTCTGGCCGCCCTTGCCGAGCACGATGGGGCGCTGGCTCTCGCGCTCGACATAGATGGTCTGTTCGATGCGGGCCGAGCCGTCGGCCTTGTCCTCGAACGAGGTGGTCTCGACGGCCGCCGAATAGGGCAGTTCCTCGTGGACGCGCAGATAGACCTTCTCGCGCGTGATCTCGGCGGCCAGGACGCGCATCGGCACGTCGGCCGACTGGTCTTCCGGATAGAGCCACGGGCCCTTGGGCATGGCCCGGGCCAGACGTTGCTTGAGGTCGTCGACGCCGTCGCCGCTGAGGGCCGAGATCATATAGACCTCGGAATAGACGCCGGTTTCGAACATGGCGTGCGACAGGGCCAGCAGGGTGTCGCGGCGCATGCCGTCGATCTTGTTAAGCGCCAGGATGACCTGGGTGTTCGTCGCCTTGAGGTTGGCGATGATGGTCTCGGTGTCCTCGGCCGAGCGGCGGTCGGCGGCCTGGCCTTCCTTGCCTTCGGAGGCGATGTGCGAGGCGGCGTCGATCAGGTGGACGACCACGTCGGCGTCCGAGGCGCCGCCCCAGGCCGAGGCGACCATGGCGCGGTCCAGACGGCGGCGGGGGGTGAAGATGCCCGGGGTGTCGACCAGCACGATCTGGGCGTCGCCCTCGATGGCGATGCCGCGCACGGGGAAGCGCGTGGTCTGGACCTTCTGGGTGACGATCGAGACCTTGGTGCCCGTCAGACGATTGACCAGAGTGGACTTCCCGGCGTTCGGGGCGCCGATGATGGCGGCGAAGCCGGCGCTCTGGTTTTCTGGGTTGGTCAAATCACGCCTTCACGCTGCAGCAGGCCGACGGCGGCCGCTTTCTCCGCGTCCTGACGCGAACGGCCTTGCGCGGTCAAGGGCGGATATCCGGTCACGCTGACTTCGACGGAGAAGGTCGGGGCGTGATCGGAGCCCTTCCGATCGACGATACGGTAGACGGGCAAAGGCTTTGCGTGGGCCAGGGCCCACTCCTGCAGGGCCGATTTCGGATTGGTCAGGGATTTGCGCGGCGGGGCCGCCAGTTCATCCGCCCAGGTTTTGTCGAAGACGGCGCGGGCCGCATCGATGCCGCCGTCGAACCAGGCGGCGGCCAGGATGGCCTCCATGGCGTCGCCCAGAACGCCCTCGCGGCGGCGGCCGCCCTGTTTCGCCTCTCCGGGCGACAGGCGGATGGCGTCGCCCACCCCCACGGCCTCGGCCACGCGGGCGCAGGCGGCCTTGTCGACGAGGGCGTGAAGGCGCGAGGACATTTCGCCCTCGTCAGCGTCCGGGTAGGTCCGCATCAGGTGGTCGGCGACCAGCAGGCCCAGCACCCGGTCGCCCAGGAATTCGAGCCGCTGATTGTCTGCGAACAGCCGGCCGCGGGCGTCGCGCTCGGCCCCCTCCCCCACGCTGGCGTGGGTCAGGGCGAGATCCAGCAGCGCCGGATCCCGGAAGTCGTGGCCGAGGCGGCGCGCAAGCGCCCGGACAGCCTCGGCCCGCCGGTCAGCCATCAGTCGAGATCGGTGAAGAACCGGCTCGGGCGGATCTTCTGGAACCAGCTGATCGGGTTCCACAGCGAGGCGCCGGGCGACCAGGAGAAGAGGATGATCTCGGCCTTGCCGATCAGGTTTTCGGCCGGGACGAGGCCGACGCCCTGGGACTGTTCGACGCGGCTGTCGATCGAGTTGTCGCGGTTGTCGCCCATCATGAAGTAGTGGCCGGCCGGGACCTCGAACACCGGGGTGTCGTCCAGATCATTGCCGGGGCCGAAGTCCTGGATGGTGATCGTCTTGCCGCCCGGCAGGGTCTCGCGCATCCGCACGATGGGCATGCCGTACATATTGGTCACATCGGCGCCGCTGACGACGACGTCGCGAACGGGCGCGCCGTTGATGTGCAGCACATTGTTGATCATCTGGACCCGGTCGCCCGGGAGGCCGATCAGGCGTTTGATGTAGTCGGTCTTGTTGTCGCGCGGCAGCTTGAAGACGACGATGTCGCCGCGCTGCGGCGCCTGGCTGACCATGGGCAGCATGACGCGGCCGTCGAAGACCGGCGGGCTGAACGGGATCGAGTGTTTCGAATAGCCGTAGCTCCACTTGGACACGACGATGTAGTCGCCTTCCGAGAGGTTGGGCTCCATCGAGGCCGACGGGATGGTGAAGGGCTGGAACAGGATCACGCGCAGGACGAAGGCGATCAGCAGGGCGAAGAAGATCGTCTTGACGAACTCGAAGCCCTCGCCGCTTCCGCCGCCGGACTTCTTCTTGCCGCCCTTGCCGCGGGCGTAGACGGGCGTGCTGTCGACGTCCTCGAACGGCGCGTCGCCCGCGTCGCTCCAGACCGGCTTGTGCGCAGCGGCGGCGGCGACGGTCGCGCCGGCGGCGGCTGCGGCGACGGGCGCGGCATGGCTGTCATGGCCGTGGTCGTCATGAGCGTGTGAATCATGGCCGTGCGCGGCCGGGGCATGGTCGTCATGCCCATGGCCGTGCTCTTCCGCCGGATGAACGGCGTGGTCGTCATGCCCGTGAGCATGGTCGTCGTGACCGTGCGCGGCCGGCGCGTGATCGTCGTGGCCGTGGTCCGCCGCCGCATGATCGTCGTGGCCATGCCCGTGGGCGTCGGCCCCGGGATGGGCGGCGTGATCGTCATGCCCGTGCGCGTCGGGCGCGGCGGGGGCGTGATCGTCATGACCCGCATGGCCATGGTCGTCGTGCGGCTTGTGCTCGTCGCTCATCTCGAATTGTTCCCCAGCCGCTGTTCCGCGGTCTTTGCGGCAAAATCGGTATAACGTGATTAAGCCATCGGCAAGGCTTCGATCACCACGAAGGCGAGTGCATACGGGTGCTCGTCGCTGAGCGTCAGATGTATCCGGGGCTCATGACCGGGGGGTGTAAGCCTTAGCAGGTGGTCACGAGCATGGCCGGTCAGGGCCAGGGTCGGCTGGCCCGAGCGCTGGTTCACCACCCCCATGTCGCGCCAGTAGACGTCCGCCCGCATGCCCGTGCCCAGGGCCTTGGCGCAGGCCTCCTTGGCCGCGAACCGCTTGGCGTAGCTCCAGGCGGGATCAGGCTTGCGGTCGGACCGGGTCTGCTCCAGCTCGGTGAAGCACCGCTGCTTGAACCGGTCACCGAAGCGGTCGAGCGAGCGCTGGATGCGGCGGATGTCGCACAGATCCGCGCCGACGCCGACGATCACTGAGCGGCGTCCATGGCGGCCCGCATGCGGTGGATGGCCGGGGTCAGGCCGACGAAAACGGCCTCGCCGATCAGGAAATGGCCGATGTTGAGCTCGCGGATCTCGGAAATGCCCAGCATGTGGGCGGCGGTGACGTAGTCGAGGCCGTGGCCGGCGTGGACCTCCAGCCCCAGGTCGAAGGCGCGCGTGGCGGCGGCCTGCAGCCGTTCGAACTCCACGGCGCGGTCGTCGCCGGACAGGTGGCAGTAGCGGCCCGTGTGGAACTCGACCACCTGGGCGCCGACCGCGTCGGCGGCCTCGACCTGTTCGCGCGCGGGTTCGATGAACAGGGACACGCGGATGCCGGCGTCGGCCAGGGCCTTCACGACGGGCTGGATGCGGGCTTCGTGGCCGGCGACGGCCAGGCCGCCTTCGGTCGTCACCTCCTCGCGACGCTCGGGCACCAGACAGGCAGCGTGGGGACGGTGGCGCAGGGCGATCGCCAGCATCTCCTCGGTGACGGCCATTTCAAGGTTGAGCGGCCGTCCGGCCCCGGCGCACAGGTCGCTGAGGGCGGCGATGTCGGCGTCGGTGATGTGGCGGCGATCCTCGCGCAGGTGGGCCGTGATGCCGTCCGCCCCGGCGGCGAGCGCCTCGCGGGCGGCGCGCACAGGGTCGGGATGGATTCCGCCGCGGGCGTTCCGCACCGTGGCGACGTGGTCGATATTGACGCCCAGCCTGACCCGTCCGGCCATCCGCCTCGCTCCTATTTCGCCAGCCGGCGGCTGCCGGGGTCCTGAACCGGCAGGGCGGCGAGTTCGGGCGGCAGGGCGTCGGCGGAGTATGCGGGCACGTCGAGGGTGGCCAGGGCGACCAGGGGCACGCCGACGTCGGCGCGACCGCCGGAACGGTCGACGATGCAGGCCGCCGCGACGACGTCTCCGCCGGCCGCCTTGATCGCCGCGATGCATTCGCGCGAGCTCAGGCCCGTGGTGACGATGTCCTCGACCATGACGACCTTCTGGCCGGGTTCGACATGGAATCCGCGGCGCAGTCTGAATTCGCCGCCCTCGCGCTCGACGTACATCGACGGGACCTTGAGCCAGCGCGCTGTCTCATAGCCCGGGATGATGCCGCCGACGGCGGGCGAGATGGCCACGTCGACCGGACCGACCGCCGCCGTGATCTTCTCCGCCAGCGCCTTGCACAGGCGGGCGCAGCGTTCGGCGTCCATGAAGACGAGGTTCTTCTGGAGGAAGACGGGGCTGTGCAGGCCGGAGGACAGCACGAAATGGCCTTCGCGCAGGGCGCCGGCGTTGCGGAATTCGTCGAGTACGTCGTCTGAGGTCATGACGCCTCCCCTACCCCGTCACGGTCTCGCTTTGAAGCGGAGGTTGATGGGGATCGGGCATGCTTTCGCCGCCGGGACGCAGACCGCGCGCCAGAAGCTCGGCCCAGACGCCCTCGGCGTCCTCGGCGAAGCTGATCAGCTCGAGGTCGGCCGGGGCCACCATCCCGTGCTCGACCAGGGCGTCGAAGCCCACGACCGAGGTCCAGTAGGCCTTGTCGACCAGGACGATCGGGATCGCCCGCTCCTTGCCGGTCTGGCGCAGGGTCAGGATCTCGAACAGTTCGTCGAAGGTGCCGAACCCGCCCGGGAACACCACCAGGGCGTTGGCGCGCATGGCGAAATGCATCTTGCGCATGGCGAAGTAGTGGAACTGGAAGGTCAGCTCCGGGGTCGACCAGGCGTTGGGCTCCTGCTCGTGCGGAAGGGTGATGTTGAAGCCGACCGACGGGGCGCCGACATCCGCCGCGCCGCGATTGGCGGCCTCCATGACGCCGGGACCGCCGCCGGTGGCGATGACATTGTCGCGCGGCTGTCCGACCGCGCCGCGCAGGGCGCCGCCCCGCTCCGAGGCAATCCGCCCGAACTGGCGGGCCTGGTCGTACCAGTAGCCGTGCTTTCCGGCCTGGCCCTCGCGCACCCGGGCGCCGCCGAAGACCACGATCGTGGAGCGCACGCCCCAGGCGCGCAGGGCGTCCTCGGCCTTGGCGTACTCCATCAGGAAGCGCACGCCGCGCATCGAATCGCCGAGCAGGAACTCCTGGTCCAGGGCGGCCAGCCGGTAGGAGGGCGAACCCAGTTGGGCGGCGTTGACGGGGCGATCGGACTCGCTCACCCCCTCGCGCGCTCCACCGTATCGACCGACGGATTGGTCCGCAGGGCCGCCATGATGGCGGTGGCGTGTTTGGCGTCCTCGACCTCCATGTCGATATCGACGTCGAAGAAGTCCTGCTGCCGGTGGCTCATGACGAGGTTCAGGATGTTGCCGCCGGCCTCGCCGATGATCGTGGCCACCTGACCCAGGACGCCGGGCGCGTTCTTGATGGTGGCCCGGATACGGGCGGAAGCGACGGCCCCCTGCTCCGCCTGGGGCGTCCATTGCAGATCCTGCCAGACGGAATCGTCGTCGGTGAAGTCGGCCAGCCGCTGGCAGTCGATCGTGTGCACGGTCAGGCCGGCCTCGGGCTCGAGAATGCCGACGATGCGGTCGCCGGGCACGGGCGAGCAGCAGTGGCCGAAATGGACGCTGACGCCGGGCGTCAGGCCGCCGCCGCGCACGAACAGACGCGCCTGTTCGTCGCCGATGCGTTTGCGGTCAGGCCCGGCCTTCAGCCGGCCCTTGAGCGCCGGGAACAGGGTCTCGCCGACCTTGGCCGCCGACAGGCGGCCGCGGCCGATGGCCTCGAACAGATCGTCTTCCGAAGCGAAGGACAGGGTCTCGAGCGCCGCCTTCAGCGACACCTCGGCCAGCGCCTTGCCGGCCCGCGACAGGGTCTGTTCGAGGGTGGCGCGCCCCAGTTTCTGGAACTCGCCGCGCTCCGAGGTGCGGATGTGGCGGCGGATGGCCGAACGGGCGCGGCCGGTGACGGTCAGGGAGCGCCAGTCGACGGGGATTTCCCGCTTCGTCCCGCGCACGATCTCGATCACGTCGCCGTTCTGGAGCTGGGTCCGCATCGGCTTCAGTTCGCCGTTGATCTTGGCGCCCACGGCCGTATCGCCGACCTCGGTGTGGACGGCGTAGGCGAAGTCCAGCGGCATGCCCCCGCGCGGCAGGGTGATCAGCGAGCCCTTGGGCGTGAAGACGAAGACCTGTTCGAGGTACATCTCCAGCTTGGCGTGCTCGACCCAGTCCTCGCCGCCCTCGCCGTGCTCGATCACCTGGACGAGGTGGCGCAGGTTCTGAAGCGGATCGCGACCGCCGTCCTTCTCCATGGCCTCCTGGTCGAAGCCGTAGGACTTGTTCTTGTAGGCCCAGTGCGCCGCCACGCCGTCCTCGGCCACGCGATCCATGGCCTCGGTGCGGATCTGCATCTCGATACGCAGTCCAGACGGCCCCACAACAGTCGTGTGCAAGGAGCGGTAATTGTTAGATTTTGGCGTCGAGATGAAATCCTTGAACCGCTCGGGCACGACGGGCCAAGCTCGGTGGATGACGCCCAGGGCGCGATAGCAGTCGTCCTCGGCCTCGACCAGGACGCGGAAGCCGTAGATGTCCGACAGGGACGAGAAGCCGACCGACTTGCGCTGAAGTTTGCGCCAGATCGAATAGGGCGTCTTCTGACGGCCGAAGACCTGGGCCTTGACCCCGGCTTCCGACAGCACCCGCTCGACCTCGCGCGACACGCCGTCGATGGCGCGGCCATGCTCCAGCTTCAGCGCTTCCAGCCGGCGCTCGATGGCGGTCCGGGCGGTCGGGTTCAGGTGTTCGAACGCCAGCTCTTCCAGCTCGGACGCGATCGAATGAATGCCGATCGACCGGCCCAGCGGGGCGTAGACTTCCAGCGTCTCGCGGCTGATGCGTTCGCGCTTCTCGGGTTTGACATGCTTCAGCGTCCGCATGTTGTGCAGGCGGTCGGCCAGCTTCACCAGCAGGACGCGGACGTCCTTGGAGATGGCGAGGATGAATTTGCGCAGGTTCTCGGCCTGACGCGTGTGCTCGGCCTGAAGCTCCAGCCGCGACAGCTTGGTCACGCCCTCGACCAGCGAGGCCACCTCCTCGCCGAACCGTTCGGCGATATCGTCGCGGGTCGCCGATGTGTCCTCGACCACGTCGTGCAGCAGGGCGGTGACGATGGTGGCGGTGTCGAGCCGGTAGTCGGTCAGGATGCCGGCGACCTGGATCGGATGGGCGAAATAGGGATCGCCCGAGGCCCGCAGCTGCGAGCCGTGCATCTTCATCGCATAGACATAGGCGCGGTTCAGCAGCGCCTCGTCCGCGGTCGGGTCATAGGCGCGAACGGCCTCGACCAGTTCGAACTGGCGCAGGACCTTGGAACGCGGATGATCCGTCGGATCCACGTGAGGACGCGGACCGCCGGGGTCGTTGATATTGGCGGGTTCGGGCGTGGGCGCGGGCTGCCGCGCCGGCAGGATGGTGATACCGTTGGCGGGTTCCGCCGTCAGTAGCGTTCCTCCTGGCCGCCGTCGCGGTCGCTTTGCAGCGCACGGATCAGCTCGGCCTCGGCCATGTTCATGTGCTGGGGCTCGGCCAGCAGGCCCACGATCTCGGCCTCGTCCTCGGCTTCGGTGCGTTCGTCGACACGTTGCAGCGCAACGATGACGGTCTCGCGCAGGTCGTCCGGCTTGACGGTGTCGTCCGCCAGTTCGCGCAGGGCCACGACCGGGTTCTTGTCGTTGTCGCGATCGATCGTCAGCGGCGCTCCGTTGGCGATGGCGCGGGCGCGGTTGCCCGCCAGCAGAACCAGGCCGAACCGGTTCGGCACCTTCTCGATGCAGTCTTCGACAGTGACGCGAGCCATGAATATCCTCGGGCGCGGGGGGAGAACCGCACAAACTATAGGGTCAGGCCCAATTGTGCAACGCCGCATGGGCGAGAATGAGGCGTCAGCGCTGGGGTGCGGCGTCGATTCCGACCGAAGCCGACGCGGCGAGCTCCTCAGCCCTCCCCCCGTCCGGGTGCCGCCAGGTCGGCGCGATCTCCGCAATCGGTCCCATGACGAAGCGCCGCTCCGCCGCCCGGGGGTGTGGAACGACCAGAGAGCCCAGCATGCCCGTCAGCCGCCCATAGGCGATCAGATCGAGGTCGAGCGTCCTCGGCGCGTTCGGCATGCCGCGCTGGCGGCCGAACGCCTCCTCGATCCGCCCGAGCGCCGCCATGAGGTCGTGCGGCTCGTGCCCGGTGCGGACGATGACCACGCCGTTGAGGAAGGGCGGATCGGTCGGGTCGGGCCAGGCCGCCGACGCCCACCATGACGAGCGGGCGACGATGTCGATCCCCTCCGAGCGGAACCGCGCCAGGGCGGCCTCCAGCGCCTCGCGGCAGTCGGCCCAGGCCCCCTTGTCATTGCAGCCGAGGGCGACGATGACAGCCGAGTCCAGATC
>NZ_JAKFEB010000258.1:0-3766 GCF_036677305.1 Brevundimonas sp.
ATGATCGGCTGGACGGCCTTCGCCGTCTGCCTCCTGGGCTACGGCGCCTTTACAGCCATCGTCATCCTGAACCGGACCGGCCAGCTGGAGATGCGCGAGGCCCTGATCTTCGGCGGTCCGGCCGCCGTCGCCGGAGAGATCGGCCTGTGGGTCGCCGCGGGCTGCCTGGGCTGGTCCCTGTTCAAGCGGCGCAAGGCCCTGTTCGACCGGGTCTTCCGCAAAGGCGCGCGCGCGGTTTGACGCCGGCCGCTGGCCCGCCTAGGGAATCGATCCCGCCGCTTCTGCAGTTCCGAGATCGCGCCATGCCGCCCCGTCACCCCGACGCCATCATCCCGCCGCCGGAAGACATCGTGGTCCCGACGAAACGGGTCGCGTGCGACGGCGGCGGCGGAGCCCTGGGCCACCCCCTCGTCTATATGGACATGGGCGGGGACGACTTCGTCGAATGCGCCTATTGCGACCGCCGCTTCGTGCTGAGCGCCCATCCGAAGCCCGAGAACGAATACTTCAGCCCCGCCGCCCGGCCCCCCGAGGCGCACTAGTCGTCCCGGGCGGGCGGCGCCGGCATCAGGTCGCCGAACGGGGCCGCATCCTCCAGCGCCCGCATGAAGGACGGCCGCGCCATCAGCCGCCTGTGCCAGGCCTTCAGCCGCGGCCGGTCGCCGAACGGAACCAGCCGCCGGGCGTAGGTCAGGATCGGCGCGGCGCAGCAGTCGGCCAGGGTGAAGCTCGCGCCCGCGCCCCACGTCCGCCCGTCGGACAGCCGGTCTTCCAGCCAGTCCCACGCGCTCGCCAGAACAGCTTCGTCCTGGGCGTCGCCGTAAGGGTCCTCGTTTCCGGCCGGGCGGAATTTGCGCGGGATGATGCGGTTCATGGGCCCGCCCACATAGGTGTCGACGATCCGGTCGATGAGCCGCGCCTCGAGCGCCGCCTCCGGGTCAGCGGGGATCAGGCGGCCCCCGCCCGCCAGCCGGTCCAGGTAGTCGATGACGATGCTGGATTCGACGAGGCGGCGCTCGCCGTCGACGAGGACCGGCATCTTGCCGAAAGGCGAGACCGCCCGGAACGCGGCCATGCTCGCCTCGTCATTGGCGTCGACCAGCCGGAGTTCGAAGGGCAGGCCCAGTTCGTACAGGGCCACGGACGCCTTCTGGCCGTAGGCGGCGTAGGGATGGGAGTAGAGCTGCAGGGGCATGGTCAGCGCTTGTCCTTTGCAACGCGGTTCAGGATCAGATGGGTGGCCCGTTCGCCCGCCGTGCTGGAGACGACCTCGTAGCCGAGGGCCGGCAGGTCCAGACCCTGCCACAGCGGTTCTCCGCGGCCCAGAAGCACCGGTGAGACGGCGACGTGGAGCTCGTCGATCAGACCGGCCGTCAGGTATTGGCGGATGGTTTCGGCGCCGCCGCCAATACGGACATCCTTGTCGCCGGCCAGCGCCCGCGCTTTCTCCAGTGCGGCCTCGATGCCGCCTGTCTCGAAGTGAAAGACGGTGCCGCCCTTCATCTCGATCGGGTCGCGGGCGTGGCGGGTCAGCACCATGACGGGCACATGATAGGGCGGCTCTTCACCCCACCAGCCCTTCCATCCGTCGTCGGGCCAGCCGCCCCGGCTGGGCGCGAACATGTTACGCCCCAGGATCCAGGCGCCCATGCCCTCCATGCTGCGGCGGGCGAAGCCGTCGTCCACGCCGGTCTCGCCTTTCGACTCGCCGAAGAGGGTCTGGAAGGTCGTGGTCGGATAGAACCAGTGATGCAGCCGCTCGCCGCCGACGCCGAGAGGGTGTTCGAGGCTCTGGTCCGGGCCCGCGCCGAAACCGTCGACCGAAACGCTGTAGGCGTTGACGCGCACCTTGCCGGTCATGCGCGGCTCTCCAGCTCGCGGCCCAGGGCTTCCAGCATTTCGGCGCAACCCTCTTCCCGCATGCGGATGTCGTCGGCCCCTTCGAGGAAGGCGCCCTGCTCGGTGTAGATCAGGCGGGCGCCGGACCCGTCGGCGACCAGTTCCGTCGTCGCGAGCGAGGCCGAGGCTCTCTGCTTCCCGTCGCCTTTCACGCGGCCCATGACATAGGAGAGGACGATCCGCCGGTCGGGAACGATGTCGAGATAGGCGGTGTCGTTGAACCAGGTGTCGTTGCTCTCGTCGCCGAAGCGGAAGCGGCCTGTGAAGCCGCCGCCGACCCGGAAGTCCTGCACCCATTCATGGATGGTCCAGTTCTCGCTCTCGGCGAACCAGCGGCGGAAGGCGTCGGGGTCGGAATGGGCGCGGAAGACGCGGGCGGGCGAGGCGTCGTAGCGGCGCTCGACCACGAAGGTCCCGTGCGCGACGCACGGGCGGGCGGCGGCGGTCATTTCGGAAACTCCTCTTCGTCCCGGGTTTCGTCGAGAAAGGCGCCCAGCCGGTCGAGACTGCGTTCGACGGTCTGACGGCGGTCGTTGATCCAGCGCTCGGCGGCGCCGAGCGCCCGGGGGTCGACGCGGCAGGTGCGGATCCGGCCCGTCTTCTCGGAGGCGACCAGGCCGGACGCCTCGAGAATCTTCAGATGCTGCACGACCGCCGACATCGACATCGGCAGGGGCGCGGCCAGTTCACTGACCGAGGCGGGGCCGCGCGACAATCGTTCGACCATCGCCCGGCGGGTCGGGTCGGACAGCGCCCGGAAAGCCAGATCAAGCGACGGTTGATGCTGAAGCATTCACTTAAGTATCAAACAGGAAGGCTCTACGCAAGCGCGCTCAAACACGGATAACGGGGCGTTAATCGGCTCGGCGCAGGCTGGAGTTCAGAGGTTTTTCCGGAGGCGTCATGTCCACGATGCAGACCGGCGGCTACCGCCGCCAGCGCGATCATTTCGAGCCCCAGGACGCCGATCCGGCGGAACAGCGGCGCGTGCGCGGCCTGCTGGAGAAGATCGACTATTCGGCCTTCATCGCCAACCGCGAGATCATCGGCCAGATGCTGCCGAAGATCGACGCGCCGACCTTCCAGAAGCTGGCGATCATGACCGCCACGGCGCGCGGCAAATGGGTGGCCGAGAGCCTGCGGCAGTCGGAGTCGGGCGCGCCGTCGACGGCCGACCAGATCGCCCGCCTGACCTCGGCGCGCACGGCCTATGAGGAACTGGCCGAGGCCTATGAGGGTCTGCGCCGGATGGTCGAGCGCGGCTATATCGCCATCCGCTAGGGTTGGGCCTGGCCCACGGGCTGGGGCCGGGTCGCGATCGGCGCGTCGGGATCGGTCGGAGGCGGTTCCGCCTCGGTCGGAGCCGGGCCGGCCGGCTGGACAGGCGCGATCTCGATCAGGGGCGCGGTGGTGATCGCGGGCGGCGGCGCGACGGGCGGCGGCGTCACGCGGGCGGGCGCGGCGGCGGCCGCGCGCGGCGTTTCGGGACGGGTCGCGGCAGGGGCGGGACGGTTCGCCGGCGCGGTCGAGGCCGGCGTCGGAGCAGGCTCGGGCGTCGCTGCGGCCGGTGCGGAGGCGAACGCTGCCGGGCCTGCCGGCGCCGCCGCAGCATCGACCGGCGCGACAGGGGCGGCGGTCTCGATCGCGGCAGGGGCCGGAGCGGGCGGGCGCGTCATGAACCAGCCGGCCGCTGCAATGAGCACGACCGCGGCGACGGCGACGCCGCCGTAAAGGGCGGTGCGGCCCGAAGCCTTGCCGCGGGCGCTCGCCGCTTCCAGGGTCGAGCCGACGGGCGCGGAGACCCAGATCTTCGCGCGCTCCAACGAGGATGCGATCGACGCCATGTTGCGCGACCGGATCGCCGTCC
>NZ_JAKFEB010000259.1:0-2888 GCF_036677305.1 Brevundimonas sp.
TCGAGGAAGTCGAAGATGTCGGTGAACCGGCCGCCGGTCTCGCGCACCTCGACGAGGTGTTTCATGGCCTCCAGACCGACGTTGCGGATGGCGCCGAGGGCGTAGAGGACCGAGCCGGCCTTTTCGCCGTCGGCCCCCTCTTCCCAGGCGACATCGAAATCGGCCGAGGAGCGGTTGACGTCGGGAGCCTTCACCGGCACCTCGAAGCGTCGGCAATCCTGATAGAAAACCGCGAGTTTGTCGGTATTGCTGAGATCGAGACTCATGGACGCGGCCATGAATTCGACCGGATGGGTCGCCTTCAGCCAGCCGGTCTGGAAGGAGATCAGGGCGTAGGCGGCGGCGTGCGATTTGTTGAAGCCGTAGCCGGCGAACTTGGCCACGAGGTCGAAGATGCCGCCCGACTGTTCTTCGGGCACGCCCTTTTCGGAGGCGCCCTTGATGAAGCGCGCCCGCTGGAAATCCATCTCCTCCTTCTTCTTCTTGCCCATGGCGCGGCGGAGAAGGTCGGCCTCGCCCAGCGAATAGCCCGCCAGGATCTGGGCGATCTTCATCACCTGCTCCTGGTAGATGATGACGCCGTAGGTCTCGGTCAGCACCTCCTTCAGCGAGGGGTGGAGGTAGTCCACTTCCTGGCGGCCGAACTTTCGATCGATGTAGGTGTCGATCATCTCCATCGGCCCGGGCCGGTAGAGGGAGATCAGGGCGGTGATCTCCTCGATGGAGCCGCAGCGCATCTTGCGCAGGGTGTCGCGCATGCCCTGGGATTCCAGCTGGAACACCCCGACCGTCTGACCCGAGGCCATCAGTTCATAGGTCCTGGGGTCGTCGAGCGGGAGACCGTTCCAGTCGGGGGCGGCGCCGCGCCGTTCCAGATACTGACGCGCGCGGTCCAGCACGGTCAGGGTCTTGAGGCCGAGGAAGTCGAACTTCACCAGACCGGCGGCCTCGACCCATTTCATGTTGAACTGGCTGGCCGGGATGGTGGAGCGCGGGTCCTGGTACAGGGGCGCCAGTTCGATCAGGGGGCGGTCGCCGATGACGATGCCGGCGGCGTGGGTCGAGGCGTTGCGGTACAGCCCCTCAAGCTCCAGCGCCGTCTCCAGCAGGGTCGCCACGGCCCTGTCGTTGTCGCGGGCCTCGCGCAGGCGGGGCTCGATCTCGATGGCCTGGGCCAGGGTGACGGGGTTGGCGGGGTTGGCCGGCACCATCTTGGCGAGGCGGTCGACCTGGCCCAGCGGCATCTGCAGCACCCGGCCGACGTCGCGCAGCACGGCCCTCGCCTGCAGGGTGCCGAAGGTGATGATCTGGGCCACCCGGTCCTTGCCGTAGCGGTCCTGGACGTAGTCGATCACCTCTTCCCGCCGCTCCTGGCAGAAGTCGATGTCGAAGTCGGGCATGGAGACCCGTTCGGGGTTCAGGAAACGCTCGAACAGCAGGCCGAACCGCAGCGGATCCAGATCGGTGATGGTCAGGGCCCAGGCGACCAGCGAACCGGCGCCCGAACCCCGGCCCGGACCCACGGGAATGCCGTGGCTCTTGGCCCATTTGATGAAGTCCGACACGATCAGGAAATAGCCGGGGAAGCCCATCTGCTGGATGATGCCGACCTCCCATTCGAGGCGGGTCCAGTATTCTTCCTCGGGCGCGGCGGGCGTGACCGCCTGCAGGCGCGCCTTCAGCCCCTCGCGGGCCTGATGCATCAGTTCGTCGGGCTCGGTGCGACCGGCGCCGGCGTCGAAGCGGGGCAGGATCGGCGCGCGGGTCGGCGCCATGAAGGCGCAGCGGCGGGCGATCTCGATGGTCGTATCGCAGGCCTCGGGCAGGTCGGCGAACAGCTCGCGCATGGCCGCGGCCGGCTTGAACCAGTGCTGGCCGGTGATGCGGCGGCGATCTTCCTGACCGGTGAAGGCGCCGTCGGCGATGCACAGCAGGGCGTCGTGGGAGCGCGCCTGCGCCGCCTTTGCGTAGTGGACGTCGTTGGTGGCGACCAAGGGCGTGTCGTGCGCGTACGCCCATTCGACCAGGCCGCGTTCGGCCTGACCTTCGCTGGGCAGGCCGTGGCGCTGCAGTTCCACATAGAAGCGGTCGCCGAAGACCCGCGTCATCTCGGCGAGGGCCGCCGCGGCTTCCTCGGGGCGGGACTGGACGAACAGGGGGTCGACGGGGCCGTCGGGGCCGCCCGACAGCAGGATCAGGCCCTCGGATTTCTCCGCCACCATGGTCCAGGGCACGCTGGGCTCGTCCATCGAGCCGGCGTCGAGGAAGGCCGAGGACGACAGGGCGCTGAGGTTGAGCCAGCCCGCCTCGTTCTGGACCAGAAGGACCACGGTCGGGACCTTGGCCCAGCGCTCGTTGATCTTGCCGCCGATGCCGGTGACGGGAAGCGCGCAGGCGATGACGGGCTGGACCCCCGCCCCCTTGGCCGCCTCGCTGAACTCCAGCGCGCCGAACAGATTGGCCCGGTCGGCGACGCCCACGGCGGGCATGCCCGCGTCGGCCGCCAGCGTGGGAACCTTGCCCGCCTTGATCGCGCCTTCCAGCAGCGAATAGGCCGAGCGGACGCGCAGGTGGATGAAGCCCTGATCCCCTGCCCCGCTCACCGTCCGCCGCCTCCGCTCATGGTTCGATCAGACCCCGACTCGCGGATGGCTCAAAGTGTCCGTGTCCGCGAAAATTCGTGGGACAGTTTCGGACAGTTCGGACAATTCGCCCCGGAAAGCCCGTCGTCAGGCGACCGGCGCCGCGAGCGCGACCTGCCAGCACATCCAGACGAAACCGCCGCAGGACGCAAGCGACAGCATATCCCTCACCCAACGCGCCATGATCTTGTCCCCAGATTGCGTGTTCCGGCTATGTTCTATGTTCTCGTTGCGTTCTCGTCAAGG
>NZ_JAKFEB010000260.1:0-18423 GCF_036677305.1 Brevundimonas sp.
TCGCCCTGCGCCCAGGAGTTCATGCGGTCGCAGAAGGCGCGGCTGCCGCCGGTCGGGGCCGGGATCGCCCAGACGGCGTTCTTCTCGTCCGCGCCGAGGATCTTGTTGAACAGGCCGAAACCGCCGTCGCGGAAGTGATCCGAGACGTCCTGCATCCTGATCGGGTTGCGGGTGTCCGGCTTGTCGGTGCCGTACCACTTCATCGACTGTTCGTAGGTCAGGCGCTCGAAGCCCTTGTGCTCGAGGGTCTGGCCGAAGTCGTTGGTGAAGGTCTGCTGGCCGTCGATCGGCGAGACCGGCTTGCCGTCCGCGAACTCCTCGAACACGCCGTGCATGACGGGTTCGATGGCGGCGAAGACGTCCTCCTGGGTGACGAAGCTCATCTCGACGTCGAGCTGGTAGAATTCCAGCGACCGGTCGGCGCGCAGGTCCTCGTCGCGGAAGCAGGGCGCGATCTGGAAATAGCGGTCGAAGCCCGAGACCATCAGCAGCTGTTTGAACTGCTGCGGCGCCTGCGGCAGGGCGTAGAATTTGCCCGGGTGCAGGCGCGACGGGACCAGGAAGTCGCGGGCGCCTTCGGGCGACGAGGCCGTCAGGATGGGCGTCTGGTACTCGAGGAAGCCCTGACCGACCATGCGCTGGCGGATCGAGGAGATCACGCGCGAGCGCAGGACGATGTTCCTGTGCAGGGTCTCGCGGCGCAGGTCGAGATAGCGGTGCTTGAGGCGGATTTCCTCGGGGTATTCGGGCTCGCCGAAGACCGGCAGCGGCAGTTCGGCGGCTTCCGAAAGAACCTCGACGCCGGTGACGCGCAGCTCGATCTCGCCGGTGGGCAGGTTGGCGTTCACGACGGAGGCCTCGCGGGCCACGACCTCGCCGTCGACGCGGATGACGCTCTCGGCGCGCAGGCGCTCGACGGCCTCGAAGCCCGGCGTCTCCGGGTGCAGCACCAGCTGGGTCAGGCCGTAGTGGTCGCGCAGGTCGATGAACAGCAGGCCGCCGTGGTCGCGCTTGCGGTGAACCCAGCCGGACAGGCGGACATTGGAGCCCGCATCGGTCAAACGGAGGGCGCCGCAGGTGTGGGAGCGGTAGGCGTGCATGGTCGGTACGTCTTGGATTGAGGGCCGCGAGGGCCGCAATTCGGGAGGCCGGAAGGGCGCATCATCGCCCCGGAAAGTCAAGGTTTGCGGCCTCCCGGAGCACGTCTGCGGCGTCCCGCCCGCAAAAAATGTCAAAACCGCCACTCTCGAGACATTGGCCCCTCCTCCTTCCTGTCCGTCAGCATCGAAGCATGGCGGTACGTCAGGATCGGTCGGATGCGCCGGCGAGCCCGCGGGGCGGGGGCATTCAGGCCTGCCCGGATCGTCCCCCGAGCTTCCGGATCGTCCTGAAGCGCCGCGGGTCGCGGGTCCGGCGCGAGGTGATCAGGGGGCGAGAGTCTCCAATTCCGGTCCCCGAAAGGGCGGACGGGACGGCGCGGGAGTCTCCATGCGGGCGTCCACAGGCGCGCAGCCTTGTCCACGGGCCAGGAAGGACCCTGCGCCGTCGTCTGCTATAGCTGTCCCGTTATGACCGCCCGCCCCGCCCCTCCCGGCCAGATGCGACTGCCGCTGCAACGCGACCTGCCCGACGGGGCGGAGGGGTTCGTCGTGTCCGACAGCAATCGCGCGGCGGTGGAGGCGCTGGAGGACTGGCCCAACCGGATCGGCGGGGCGATGGCGATCTGCGGGCCCGCGGGGTGCGGAAAGAGCCGGCTGGCGCAGATCTGGGCCGAGCGGGTCGGCGCCGTGGCCCTGCACGGGGCCGAGGCGGCGCTGATCGATCCGCTTGAGATCGAGGGCCGGCCCGTGCTGCTGGACCGCGCCAAGGACGTGGACGACGAGACCCTGTTCCACCTGATCAACCTGGCCCAGGCGCCGGGCGGCGCCCTGTTGATGGTGGCGCGGTCGGCGCCGTCCAGCTGGGAGGTCGCCCTGCCCGATCTGCGTTCGCGGCTGGATGCGGTCATCAGCGTGCCGATGGAGGCGCCCGACGACGCCGTGCTGGCGGCCATGCTGGACGCGCGCTTCGCCGAACGGGGCATCCGTCCGCAGAAGGACGTGGTGCCCTATCTTCTGCGCCGCATCGACCGGTCGGCGGCGGCGGCCGAGGCCGTGGTCGCAACGCTGGACGCCTTGCACAAGCCCGTGACGCGGGCGCTGGCTCGGGAGGCGCTGGAGGGGACGGACGAGAGCGGGGAGTTGTTCGAGTAGTTCTGCCCCTTCTCCCCTCCGGGGGAGAAGGTGTCAGGCGGAGCCTGACGGATGAGGGGGATGTCGGCTGACGCTCATTGCGTGAAGTCGTATCGCACCCAACAGGTCGTTCTGGTTGCGCAAGAATGCTTCGTTGCCCGACCGGAGGACGGTGAAGCCCACTTCAGCCAACTTCCGATCGCGCAGAGCATCTTCGACCTCTCGAATGCGATGCACTCCGCCGTCAAGTTCGACTACGAGCTTGAGTTGGGGACACAGGAAGTCCGTGACTGAACCTGCCACCGGCGCCTGGCGACGAAACTTCAGGCCTTCAAATCGTCGGTCCCGAAGCATTTCCCACAAACGGACCTCTGCGCCGGTCATTGACGACCGAAGACGGCGCGCTCGACGCGTTCTGTCCCGGGACTGGTGCATGCCGCTCACATCCCCCTCATCCGACCCGCCTAGCGGGCCACCTTCTCCCCCGGAGGGGAGAAGGATCAAGGGTTTGCGACTTGCGGCTGCAGAACGCTCGCAATTCGCGCTCTGTTAAAGCCCCAGCCTGGCCTTCAGGATGTCGTTGACCGCGGCCGGGTTGGCCTTGCCGCCGGTGGCCTTCATGACCTGGCCGACGAACCAGCCGATGGCCTGGGGCTTTTCGGCGACGGCGGCGGCCTTGTCGGGGTTGGCGGCGATGATCTCGTCGACAGCCTTTTCGATCGCGCCCGTGTCGGTGACCTGTTTCAGGCCGTGTTTCTCGACGACTTCGGCCGGCGAACCCTCGCCGTTCCAGACGTGGTCGAAGACCTCCTTGGCGATCTTCGACGAGATGACGTTGGTCTCGATCAGTTCGACCAGCTGGGCCACGTGGGCGGCCGGCAGGGTGTTCTCGCTGAAGTCCCTGCCGTCGGCGGCCAGACGGGCGGAGACCTCGTTGGTCACCCAGTTGGACACCAGTTTGGCGTCGCGGCCCTTGGCGGCGGCTTCGAAGAAATCGGCCTTGGCCTGTTCCGAGATCAGGACCACGGCGTCGTATTGCGACAGGCCGTAGTCGGCCATCAGCCGGCGGCGCTTCTCGTCCGGCAGTTCCGGCAGGCTGGCCTTGATGTCGTCGATCCAGGCCTGCTCCAGCTCGAGCGGCAGCAGGTCGGGGTCGGGGAAGTAGCGATAGTCCATCGCCTCTTCCTTGGACCGCATCGAGCGGGTCTCGCCGGCCGTCGGATCGTACAGGCGCGTTTCCTGGTCGATCTTGCCGCCGTCCTCGAGGATCTCGATCTGGCGCCGGGCCTCGTAGTTGATGGCCTGGCTGATGAAGCGGAACGAGTTGACGTTCTTGATCTCGCAGCGCGTGCCCAGATGGCTGAAGTCGCCCGTCGCCTTGTACTTCGCATACTGGCCCTCGCGGCAGACCGACACGTTGACGTCGGCGCGCAGGTTGCCCTTCTCCATGTCGCCGTCGCAGGTGCCCAGATAGATCAGAATGGTTCTGATCTTCTTGACGTAAGCTACGGCTTCTTCAGGAGAACGAATGTCAGGACGCGACACGATCTCCATCAGGGCGGTGCCGGCGCGGTTCAGGTCGACATAGCTCTCGGTCGGCGACAGGTCGTGGATCAGCTTGCCCGCGTCCTGCTCCAGATGCAGGCGCTCGATGCCGACGTTGAAGAAGGAGCCGTCCTCGGCCTCCACCTCGACGACGCCCTCGCCGACGATGGGGAAGTAGAGCTGGCTGATCTGATAGCCGGTGGGCAGGTCGGGGTAGAAATAGTTCTTCCGGTCGAACTGGCTCTTGCGGTTGATCTGCGCATTGAGGCCGAGGCCGGTGCGGACCGCCTGTTCGACGCAGTGTTTGTTCAGGGTCGGCAGCATGCCGGGGAAGCCGGCGTCGACCAGCGACACCTGCTCGTTCGGCCCCGCGCCGAAGCCGACGGCCGCGCCCGAGAACAGCTTGGCGTTCGACGCCACCTGGGCGTGGATCTCCAGCCCCATGACGATTTCCCACGGGCCGGTGCGGCCCTGTATCAATTTCGAGTTCGTAGCGGTGTCGGTCATGGTCGGTATCTAGGATGCCGCGCCTTCGGGGTGAAGCGCTTTTGAGTCCCCTCTCCCATCGGGAGAGGGAGGGGCCCGTCGACGCCGTCGACGGGAGGGAGTGGGGTTCCGGCGCCGGCCAGCCTGGCCTGGTCGCGGATGGCGGCGAGGACGGTCGGAAGCGAGCCGGTCACCTGCTCGTTCGGGAACCGGAGGACGAACCAGCCAAGTCGTTCGATCTCCTGCTGGCGATGGTAGTCGTTCAGTTGCCGGTCGTCGTCCTCGTGGACCCCGCCGTCGAGTTCAATGACAAGCTTCAGGGCTACGCAGGCGAAGTCCGCAAAGTAGCGATCGATCGGGTGCTGGCGGCGGAACCTGAGGCCGTCCAGGCGGGAGGCGCGCAGGGCCTGCCAGAGGAGATTCTCTGCGTAGGTCTGATGCTTGCGAAGATCGCGTGAGCGTCTGGTTCGAGTCTCAGGCGTCATGCGGCGTAACCCCACACCCTCCCACGCGCTGCGCGCGCGGGCCCCTCCCTCTCCCTCAGGGAGAGGGTTCAGATTGATGTCACCACCACTTCTCCGGCCTGGCGACAAACCCCGCCGCGTCTTCCAGCGCGCTGGCGACCTGGAACACCGTCGCCTCATCCAGCGCCTTGCCGATGACCTGAAGGCCCAGCGGCAGGCCGCCCTTGTCGACGCCCGCGGGCACCGAGATGCCCGGCAGGCCGGCGAGGTTGGCGGTGACGGTGAAGATGTCGTTCAGATACATCTGCAGCGGGTCGATCTGCTTGTCGCCGAGGGCGAAGGCGGCCGAGGGCGTAGACGGCGTCAGGATCGCGTCGACCCTGTCCCAGACGGCGTCGAAATCCATGGCGATGCGGCGGCGGACCTTGAGGGCGCGGACGTAATAGGCGTCATAGAAGCCGGCCGACAGGACATAGGCGCCGATGGTCAGGCGGCGCTGGACCTCCTTGCCGAAGCCCTCGGCGCGGCTGGTCTCATAGAGGTCGGTCAGGGACGTCGTCCCCTCTGCGCGGTGGCCGAAGCGCATGCCGTCGTAACGGGCCAGGTTGGACGAGGCCTCGGCCGGGGCGATGATGTAATAGGCCGGCAGGGCGTATTTGGTGTGCGGCAGGCTGATCTCGACGATCTCGGCGCCGCCGGCTTTCAGCCATTCGACGCCCTGGTCCCACAGCTTCTGGATCTCGGCGGGCATGCCGTCGACGACGTATTCCTTCGGCACGCCGATGCGCAGGCCCTTGACGCCCTTGTTCAGGGATTTCGTCCAGTCGGGCGTCTCGACGTCGAGGCTGGTCGAGTCCTTCGGATCGAACGAGCACATGGAGCGCAGCAGGATGGCGGCGTCCTCGACCGTCTTCGTGATCGGGCCGGCCTGGTCCAGCGAACTGGCGAAGGCGACCATGCCGAACCGGCTGGCGCGGCCGTAGGTGGGCTTGATCCCCACCGTGCCGGTGAAGGCGGCGGGCTGGCGGATCGAACCGCCGGTGTCCGAGGCGGTGGCGGCCAGGCACAGGTCGCCGGCGACGGCCGAGGCCGAGCCGCCCGAGCTGCCGCCCGGGGTCAGGTCGGCGTTGGACGTGCTGGACTTCCACGGATTGACCACGGGACCGAAGGCCGAGGTCTCGTTGGACGAGCCCATGGCGAACTCGTCCATGTTGAGCTTGCCCAGCATGACCGCGCCGTCGCGCCACAGGTTGGCGGTGACGGTGGACTCATAGGGCGGGACGAAGCCGCGCAGCATGTTGGAGCCGGCCGTGGTCTGGACGCCGTCGGTGCAGAACAGGTCCTTGATCCCGAGCGGCGCGCCTTCCAGCGCCCCGCCCTCGCCTTTCGCGATGCGGGCGTCGGAGGCGCGGGCCATCTCCAGCGCCTTGTCCGTGGTCTGGACGACATAGGCGTTCAGGCGGGGGTTGGCGGCGTCGATGTTGGCGACGAAGGCTTTCGTGATCTCTTCGGACGAGAAGTCGCGGGCCTTGAGGCCGTCCAGCGCGGCCTTGAGGGTCAGTCTGGTCAGGTCGGTCATGATCTACTCGACCACCTTGGGCACGACGAAGAAGCCGTCGGCGGACCGCGGCGCATTGGACAGGACGGCGTCGACCTTCGCGCCGTCGGTGACGACGTCGTCGCGCAGGCGCAGGGGCTGGGCGACGTTGGAGGTCATGGGCTCGACGCCCGTGACGTCGACCTCGTTCAGCTGCTCGATCCAGGCGAGGATGCCGTTCAGCTCCTGGGCCAGGGGCTCCAGACGCTCCTCGGGGGTCTTGATGCGGGCGAGGTGCGCCACCCGGCGCACGGTCGCGGCGTCGATGGCCATGCGGCCCTCCAATTGCGAAACCTGAGCCGGCGGGATTAGCCGCCCGGCCCCGATTTCACAAGGATTCTGACGCCGTGGTCAGGCGGCGGGGGTGATGGAGACCGAATCCGGGGCCGTCGCCTCGGGCCCGCCGGGCGCATAGGTGACGATGTACCGCTGGTTCGGCCCGCGCACGATGTTCCCTTCGGGTCCCACGACGTCCGAGGTGGTGTCGAAGATCAGGCCCCGCGCGCCCTCCTCGACCAGCTCCCAGGACGCGAAGTCGCCGAGCATGAACATGGTCCAGCCCTCGGCGGGGCTGACATAGAAGGCCAGATAGAGCTGGTTGCCGTTGGCCGCCGGATCGCCGCCCGTGAGGTTGAGAAGCTTGGCGCTGTAGCCGTGGTCGTGCAGCGGCTGGACCGCGGTGACGGACGCCGCGCCCTGAAGGCCGGCGTTGTTCGAGGGCGCGATGACGCGGGCGGGGCCCGAGGGTCTGGCGCTGACGGGCGTTTCAGCCGGCGCGGCGGTCGCGGCCTGTTCGGCCGCCGGAACGGCCTCCTTACGGGTCTCGACCTGGGTGTCGCAGGCGGCGAGCGCGAGCACGGCGGCAAGGAAGGTGACTGGCTTCATCGGATGTTCCCCCAACAGCGATACCCCACCTTGCACTTTGACAGGGCGGCTCGCCAGTCCTACCGCCAGACCGTGACCGTTCTCTCGCTCGAAGACCTCGCCGCCTCGACCCCGCCGGGCACGCCCTGGCTGGGGCTGGACCTCGGCGAGAAGACCATCGGCGTGGCCGCTTCGGACGCGACGCGGATGATCGCCAGCCCGCTGTCGCTGATCCGCAAGACGAAATTCACCGACGACGCCCATGCGGTGCTGAAGCTGATGGATGGACGCAGGGCCTCCGCCCTCGTGATCGGCCTGCCGCTGAACATGGACGGGACAGAGGGGCCGCGGGCGCAGTCGTGCCGGGCCTTCGCGCGCAATCTGCAGCGCATCCGCGCCGTCCCCTGCGCCTTCCAGGACGAGCGGCTGTCGACCAGCGCGGTCGAGCGGTTCCTGATCGGCGAGCTGGACCTGACCCGCAAGCGCCGCGCCGACGTGGTCGACCGCACCGCCGCCGCCTGGATCCTGCAGGGCGCGCTGGACCGGTTGAGGGATCAGGCCGGGCGATGAGCGGCCTGCTCACCGGCGTCGTTCCCGTCTTCGCCATGATCGCCCTCGGCTGGGGGCTGAAGAAGCGCGACTTCCTCACTGACGACGGCTGGAGAGCGGTCGAGCGGCTGACCTATTTCGTCTTCTATCCGGCCTTCCTGATCCCGGCGGTCTGGCGCGCGGACTTCGCCGGCGGCGCCGCGGGGCCGGTGGCGCTGGCCACGGTGGCCGTGGCCCTGGCCGTCGCCCTGCTGACGGTTCTGGCCAAGCCGCTGATGCGGATCAGCGATCCGGCCTTCACCAGCGTGTTCCAGGGCGTGATCCGCTGGAACGGCTTCGTCTTCCTGCCGGTGGCGGGGGCGGTCTTCGGCGAGCCGGGACTGGGCGTGGCGGCGGTGGCCTTCGGGGTGCTGGCGCCGGCCCTGAACGTGGTCTGCGTGCTGGTGCTGGCGCGCTGGGGCGCGGGCCAGGGCGGCGGCTGGCGGCTGGCCCTGTCGTCGCTGGCGAGAAACCCGATCATCTGGGCCTGCGGGACCGGGGCGGCGCTCAACCTGGCGGGTGTTCCCAAGCCGGCCCTGCTGATGGCCGGCTTCGATCTGATGGGACCGGGGGCGATCGCCCTGGGCCTGATGACCGCCGGCGCCGGCCTGAGTTTCCGCTACGCCGCGTCCCGCCCCGTGCTGATGGCGACGGTGACCGCGATCAAGCTGATCGTCCTGCCGCTGGGCATGTACTGGCTGACCGGCGCGCTGGGCGGCGACCGGATGGCGCAGGGGCTGGCGCTGCTGGCCGGCGCCTCGCCGGGCGCGGCCGCATCCTATGTCATGGCGCGGCAGATGGGCGGCGACGCGCCCCTGATGGCCGGGGTGGTCGCCCTGACGACCGTGGTCAGCGCCTTCACCATTCCGATCCTTCTGGCCGTGTTCGGCTATATCTGAGCACGCGGCGTCTTCCGTTCCGCCGCGCCCGGCCCTATAGGCGGGCCTCGATGAGCCAGCCTGCCGCACTCACCGATCTGATTCTCGAGCGGCTGGCGCCGTTCCCGCGCAGCCATTTCCTGTCCGCGGGCGATCTGAACGCCGCCACGACGCCGCCGCTGCTGGATCTGGCCGACGCCTTCGTCGACTTCAACCGACAATCCTCCAAGTCGCTGGACCTGATGCGCGGGCGCACGGTCATGAACCTGTTCTTCGAGAACTCGACCCGCACCAGCGCCTCTTTCGAGATCGCCGCCAAGCGGCTGGGCGCCGATGTGACGGCCCTGAGCCCCCGCACCTCCTCGGTGGCCAAGGGCGAGACCCTGATCGACACGGCGGCGACGCTGAACGCCATGAAGCCGGACGTGCTGGTGGTTCGTCACGGCGCCTCGGGCGCGGCGGCCCTGCTGGCCCAGAAGGTGGGCTGTGCGGTGGTCAACGCCGGCGACGGACGGCATGAGCATCCGACCCAGGCCCTGCTGGACCTGCTGAGCCTGCGCCGCGCGTTCGGGGACGTGGGCGGGCTGACGGTCGCCATCTGCGGCGACATCGCCCACAGCCGGGTGGCGCGGTCGAATGTCTCGATGCTGTCGATGATGGGGGCGCGGGTGCGGCTGATCGGACCGCCGACGCTGGTGCCCGGCGACGCCGACCGCTGGGGCTGCGAGGTGTTCCACGACATGCGCGAGGGCCTGAAGGGCTGCGATGTCGTGATGATGCTGCGCCTGCAGCTGGAGCGGATGGAGGGGGCGCTGGTGCCCTCGACCCGCGAGTATTTCCGCTTCTGGGGTCTGGACCGCGAGAAGCTGTCCTGGGCCAATCCTGGAGCGAAGGTCATGCATCCCGGGCCGATGAACCGGGGCGTCGAGATCGACTCCGACGTGGCCGACGACCTGACCGTCTCCCTGATCCAGGATCAGGTCGAGATGGGAGTCGCCGCGCGCATGGCGGTGCTGGCGGCCCTGTCGGCGCGACTGGACGGAGACGCGGCATGAGCGCGATCGCCATCCTGAACGCCCGGCTGCTGGATCCGGCCAGCGACTACGACGGTCACGGCTCGGTGCTGGTCGAGGACGGCCGCATCACCGAAGTGATCCATGGCGGCGGCGCGGTCGCGCCGGAGGGCGTGACGGTCATCGACGCGGGCGGCCTGTGCCTGTCGCCGGGCCTGATCGACATCCGGGTCAAGACGGGCGAGCCGGGCGCGGAACCGAAGGAGACGCTGAAGTCGGCCAGCCTGTCGGCGGCGGCGGGCGGCGTCACCACCATCGTCATCCAGCCTGACACCGATCCGGCGCTGGACGATCCGGCGATGATCGAATTCATCCAGCGGCGCGGCGCGGCCCTGAACCTCGTCAACGTCCGCGCGGCCGGGGCGGCGACCAAGGCGCGCGACGGCGTCCGCATGGCCGAGATCGGCCTGATGGACGAGGCCCGCGCGCTTTATTTCACCGACGTCGACAAGGTCATCGCCAACACCCGGACGCTGCAGCGGGTGATGAGCTACGCCGCCGCCTTCAACGCCCTGATCTCCTGCCGCCCGGCCGAACCCTGGCTGAGCGAGGGCGCGGTGGCGACCTCGGGCGAACTGGCGACGCGGCTGGGACTGGCCTCGGCGCCGGCCATCGCCGAACGCATCCAGCTGGAGCGCGACCTGGCCCTGGTGGAACAGACCGGCGCGCGCTTCCTCGTCGACCAGATCTCGACCGAGGGCGCGCTGGAGACGCTGGCGCGGGCCCGGGCGAAGGGGCTGGAGGTCGCCGCCTCGGTGTCGATCAACCACCTGTGCTTCAACGAGATCGACATCGGCGACTACCGGACCTTCTACCGGCTGGAGCCGCCGCTGCGGCCCGAGAGCGACCGGCAGGCCCTGATCGAGGCCGTACGCGACGGCCTGATCGACGCCATCACCAGCGCCCATGCCCCTGCTCCGGCCGAGGACAAGCGCCGCCCATTCGCAGAGGCGACCCCGGGGGCCGTCGGACTGGAGACGCTGCTGGCGGCGGCCCTGTCGCTGCATCACGAGGACGGACTGGACCTGCTGGACATCCTGCGGCCGCTGACCCACGGCCCGGCGACGCTGCTCGGACTGGACGCGGGCGTGCTGGCTGCGGGCGCGCCGGCGGACCTGACCCTGTTCGATCCGGGCGCTCCGGTCGTCGTTGACGCCGACGCCCTGAAATCGAAATCGAAGAACTCTCCTTTCGACGGACGCCGTCTGCAAGGCCGGGTGTTGCTTACCGTCGTCGGCGGACGCATCGTCCACGACGCACGCTAAGAGGGAGCGAATCACTTGCAGGATCTGGTCGGACCCGCTCTGGGGACGCTCGCCCTCGTGGCGGTCGGCGGATACCTGCTGGGCTCCATTCCGTTCGGGGTGATCCTGACGCGCCTCGTCACCGGCGAGGACGTGCGCAGCATCGGCTCGGGCAATATCGGCGCGACCAACGTCCTGAGGACCGGCCGCAAGGACCTGGCCTTCGCCACCCTGATCCTGGACGCCGGCAAGGGCGCGGCGGCGTTGCTGCTGGCCAAATACATGCTGGGCGGCGTCAGCCACTCGGCCGAGGTCGCAGGCGCCATCGCCGGCGGCGCGGCCTTCATGGGCCACCTGTTCCCCGTCTGGCTCGGGTTCAAGGGCGGCAAGGGCGTCGCCACCTTCTTCGGCCTGCTGCTGGCCGCCTGCTGGCCGCTGGGCCTGCTGGCCGGAGCGACCTGGCTGCTGGTCGCGGCCCTGTTCCGGATGTCGTCGCTGGCGGCCCTGATCGCCGCGGTCGCCGCGCCGGTTTATGCGATCCTGCCTCTGGCGGCCCTGGGCCTGCCCGCGCCGACGCCCGTTGCGGCCCTTTCGGTGTTCACGGCGGCCCTGATCTGGATCCGCCACCACGAGAACATCGCCCGCCTGCTGAAGGGGACGGAACCCCGCATCGGCGCCAAAAAGGGGTGAGCCCCTCGCCGCCCCTGTCGGAGGCGGAGCGATTCGCGCGGCTGAGGCTGGCGCGCACGGACCGGGTCGGACCCGTCGCCTTCCGCCAGCTTCTGGACCGCTACGGGACGGCCGAAAGGGCGTTGGAAGCCCTGCCGGTACTGGTGCGGCGCGCGGGCGGCCGGGGCGAGGGTCCGCCGCCGGTCGGTCAGATCGAACAGGAGGTCGCCGCGGGCGACCGGATCGGGGCCCGGCTGATCGTACTGGGCGACCCCCTTTATCCCGCGCCTCTGGCGGCGACGGATCCTCCCCCTCCCGTGCTGTGGATCCTGGGCGAGGCCGAACTGATGAGCCGCCCCTGTATCGCCGTGGTCGGCGCCCGGATCGCCTCCGCGGGCGGCCAGCGCATCGCACGGGGGCTGGCGCAGCAGCTGGGCGAGGCCGGCCATGTCGTGGTTTCCGGCCTGGCGCGCGGGATCGACGGTGCGGCGCACGCCGGCGCCCTTCCGACCGGAACCGTGGCCGTGCTGGGCGGGGGCGTGGACGACGTCTATCCGCCGGACAACGCCGACCTCTATCGCCAGATCGCGGAACGGGGGTGCATCGTTTCCGAGAGCCCTGTCGGCGCGCGCGCCCAGGCGAAGGACTTCCCCCGCCGCAACCGCATCATCTCGGGCCTGTCGCGCGGCGTGATCGTGGTCGAGGCCGAGTTGCGATCGGGGTCGCTGATCACGGCGCGGCTGGCGGCCGAACAGGGGCGCGACGTTTTCGCCGTGCCGGGATCGCCGCTCGATCCCCGCTCGAAGGGACCCAATGAACTGCTGCGGCAGGGAGCGATTCTCTGCGAGGGACTGGAGGATGTGGAGCGCGCCTTCTCCACCCTGCGCACCCTGCGCGAACCGGGGCCCGACAATCCGTTCCACGGCGCGCCGGACGAGGTGGAGGCGGCGCTGATCGAACGGGTCGCCGCCCTGCTGTCGCCCACGCCGACGCCGCGCGACGAACTGGCCCGGGCGACCGGCGCGCCGGCGGGCGCGGTGGCCGCGGCCCTGCTGGAGCTCAGCCTGGCGGGACGGGCGACGCTTCTGCCCGGCGGGCTGGCGTCCAGCTAGGCCCCAGGCCGGAAGAACAACTTCAGCGTGCTTCACAAGCGCGTCCGCCACACTTATCGCTTGCGGTTCGGATACGCCGATTGACAGCAGCGCCCGCGCCAACCACGTTCCGCCCCCTTTCCGCGCCCTTCCAAGGCCCCCTCCCCGCATGAACCTCGTCGTCGTCGAGAGCCCCGCAAAGGCCAAGACCATCAATAAATACCTGGGCCCGGACTTCACCGTCCTGGCGTCCTACGGGCACGTCCGCGACCTGCCGTCCAAGGACGGCTCCGTCCTGCCCGACGACGACTTCGCCATGTCGTGGGAGATCGATCCCAAGGCCTCCAAGCGGCTGAGCGAGATCGCCGAGGTCGCCAAAAAGTCCGACCGCGTCATCCTGGCCACCGACCCCGACCGCGAGGGCGAGGCCATCAGCTGGCACGTGCTGGAAATCCTGACCAGGAAGAAGGTGCTGAAGGACACGCACGTCGAGCGGGTCACCTTCAACGCCATTACAAAGAGCGCCGTGCTGGAGGCGATGGCCAATCCGCGCCAGATCGACATGGAGCTGGTCGAGGCCTATCTGGCCCGCCGCGCGCTGGACTATCTGGTGGGCTTCACCCTGTCGCCGGTGCTGTGGCGCAAGCTGCCGGGCGCGCGTTCGGCCGGACGGGTGCAGTCGGTCGCCCTGCGCATCGTCGTCGATCGCGAGATGGAGATCGAGAAGTTCAAGGCGCAGGAATACTGGTCCGTCGAGGCCGACCTGAACGCCGACAGCCCGCCCTTCACCACGCGTCTGGTCAAACACGCCGGCAAGCGGGTGCAGCGGCTGGACATCACCTCGGAAGCCATGGCGACGGCGGCGCGCGACGCCATCAACGCCGGGACCTTCACCATCGCCTCGGTGGAGAAGAAGCCGGTCAAGCGCGCCCCGGCCCCGCCGTTCATGACCTCGACCCTGCAGCAGGAGGCCTCGCGCAAGCTGGGCTTCACGGCGCAGCGCACCATGCAGGCGGCGCAGAAGCTGTATGAGGGCGTCGACGACCAGGGCGGCCTGATCACCTATATGCGGACCGACGGCCTGTCGGTGAGCCCGGAGGGCATCGCCCAGGCGCGCGAGGTCATCGGCGACCGGTTCGGTCCGGCCTACGTCCCGGAACAGCCTCGCTATTACAAGACGAAAGCCAAGAACGCCCAGGAGGCGCACGAGGCGATCCGTCCGACCAACATGACGCGGGCGCCCGAGACCCTGCGTCTCGATGGCGACCTGCAGAAGCTGTACGAACTGATCTGGAAGCGGACCATCGCCAGCCAGATGGAGTCGGCGCGTCTGGACCGCACCACGGTCGAGATCGAGGAGCCGACGGGGCAGACGGGCCTGCGCGCCACCGGCCAGGTCGTGGCCTTCGACGGCTTCATGGCCGTGTATGAAGAGGGCCGCGACGACAAGCCGAAGGACGGCGGCGACGACGAGGACGAAACGACCCGCCTGCCCGCGCTGAAGGAAGGCGCGATCGCCAGGGTCGAGGCCATCCGCACCGAACAGCATTTCACCGAGCCGCCCCCGCGCTATTCGGAAGCGACCCTGGTCAAGAAGCTGGAAGAGCTGGGCATCGGCCGTCCGTCGACCTACGCCTCGATCCTGACGACGCTGCGCGACCGCGAATACGTCCGCACCGACAAGAACCGCTTCTATCCCGAGGACAAGGGACGGCTGGTCACGGCCTTCCTCGAGCAGTTCTTCACCAAATGGGTCGAATACGACTTCACCGCCGCCCTCGAGACGCGACTGGACGAGGTGTCGGCCGGGAATCTGAACTGGAAGGTGCTGCTGCGCGAGTTCTGGTCCGACTTCCATGTCGCGACCCAGGCCGCGGGCGAGCTGCGCACCACGGCCATTCTGGATGCGCTGAACGAGTCGCTGGGGCCGCACATCTTCCCGCAGAAGGAAGACGGGTCCGATCCGCGCGAATGCCCGCTGTGCAAGCAGGGCCAGCTGAGCCTGAAGACCAGCCGGTTCGGCGCCTTCATCGGCTGCTCGCGCTATCCCGAGTGCAAATTCACCCGGCCGGTGGCCACGCCTGACGCCTCTGACGGCGGCGCGGACGGGGGCGACCGCGAACTGGGCGTCGATCCGGTCACGGGCCAGCCGGTGTCGCTGAAGATCGGCCGGTTCGGGCCCTATGTGGAAACCACGCCGCCGGGCGAGGAGAAGCCCAAACGCTCGTCCCTGCCCAAGGGCTGGTCGCCGGCCTCGCTGAGCCTGGAGCAGGCGCTGCGCCTGCTGGCCCTGCCGCGCGAGGTCGGGATGCACCCGGAGGACGGCAAGCCGATCACGGCGGGCCTGGGCCGCTACGGACCCTTCGTCCTGCACGCCGGGACCTACGCCAATGTCGCGGACATCGACGAGGTGTTCGAGGTCGGACTGAACCGCGCGGTCGTGCTGCTGGCCGAGAAGCGGGCGGGCAAGTTCGCGGGACGCGGCGCGGCGACTGCGCCGCTGAAGGACCTGGGCGCCCACCCGGAGACGGGCGAGCCGATCCACGTCATGGCGGGCCGGTTCGGCCCCTATGTGAAGTCGGGCAAGATCAACGCCACCCTGCCCAAGGGCGCGGCGCCGGAAGACCTGACGCTGGAACAGGCCCTGCCCCTGCTGGCGGCGCGGGCCCTGGCAGCCCCGTCCAAGGGCAAGAAGGCTCCGGGGAAAAAGGCGGCGGCGAAGAAGCCCGCGGCCAAGAAACCGGCGGCGAAGAAGGCTGCGACGAAGAAGGCCGCCAAGCCGGCGGCCTGACCGTTCGTTCTCCCTCCCCTTTATGGGGAGGGACGGCGGAGCGAAGCGGAGCCCGGGTGGGGAACCTTGAAGCCCCAACGGTCCGGGCGCGTCACTACAATTCCCCACCCGGATCGCTGCGCGATCGTCCCTCCCCATGAAGGGGAGGGAGAGGCGCCCTCACCGCTTCAGCAAATGATCCCGCGCGGCGTTCAGGCGGGACGCGAGGCCCTGCGTGCCGCCCTGATCGGGATGGGCGCGGCCCATGAGGCGTTTCCAGGCGGTGTTGATGTCCTGAACCGTGGCGTCGGCGGAGACGCCGAGGATGGCGCGCGCCTCCGTGTCGCTCATGGCCTCGCTTCGCGGCGGCACGGTCCTCTGTCGCGAGGCGATGGTCAGCCACAGGCTGGCGCCGATCAGGCCGCCGGCCGGGATCCACGCGCCGCGTGACGCAAGCAGGACTCCGCCGGCCAGCATCACGGCGCTGAACAGGGTGGCGGCGATGCGCCACTGGCCCCGCCCCCGGCCTTCGGTCTGGCGACCGAGCCGGACCAGGGCCCAGACGGCGATGCCGGCCAGAACCAGCCAGATCAGGTTCAAGACCTCATGCCGCCGCGTCGAGCGGGGCGTCGAGCGCGCCGCTGTCGAGGCCGAGCGCGTGCATCAGGCTGCGCATCTCCTGACGGGCGGCGACGTGGGCCAGGGACACGGCGACGGGGCGGATGTCGTTGGACAGGTCGGCGACGGTCAGGCCGAACGGGAACAGCTCGCGATAGATGACGCGGTCGCGCAGGCCCGGGCCCATGCGGAAGCCGACGCGGCGGGCCAGCTTCTCCATCCGCTCTTCCAGCCGCTGGCGGTTGCGGGCGGCGGCGACGGCGAGGCGGTTGGTGACCACGATCCAGTCGATCTGGGCGTGGCGGCCCTGGGCGACGGCGCGCTGTTTCCGGGCCTCCCAGACGCTTTCGGAATAGATGGAGGGCTTGAGCAGATCGAGGGTCACCGGATCCACCGAGCCCAGCAGGTCGAAGTCGACGAAGCTGTCGTTCATCGGGGTGACGATCTGGTCGGCGAGGCCGTGGGCCGTGCGCGACAGCAGGGTGTCGCCGCCGGGGGTGTCGATCAGGATGACCTCGGCGGCGGCTTTCGCCTCGGCGAAGGCGGCTTCAAACCGGGCCAGTTGTTCGGCCTCGTCGGCGCGGGCCAGGGCCTTGCCGTCGCCCATGTCGGGCTCGATCGGCATGGGCAGGGTCTGGTTATTGCCGGCCATCCAGGCGGCGCGGTTGGCGAAGAATTTGGCCATCGACCGCTGGCGCAGGTCCAGGTCGATGATGGCGACCCGCTTTCCGGCGTGCAGCAGGGCGGTGACGATGTGGATGGCGAGCGTGGACTTGCCCGCCCCGCCCTTTTCGTTGCCGACGACGATGACCGTGGGGTCAGCCATGGAGACTCATACCTGTGCAGGGCCGCCGACTCAGACGCGCGGCCAGAACAGGCAGAATCGCGACCGGCGAGGCCGGCGTCAACGCAAGGAGATCGAAGGTCTGTGGATGCCGTCAGACGGCGCGACGGCACCAGGGATCGTCGATCCCGGCGGCGGCGCAGACGGCGGCGGCGCCGGCGGCGGGCGCGCGAACTTTCAGCCGGGTCAGGCTGCGGCCGCCGACCTCGACGGCCTCATAGACCGGCGACAGGCCGTCGAGGGCCCAGGCCGCCTGGCCGCTCTTGAGGCGGGTCCAGGCTTCGCGGGCCGAAGCCTCGCTGGAGTAGGCGCCCAGTTGCACCAGACCGCCCGCAGCGGCGGGAGACGCGGCGGCGCGGGTCTGCATCGCGGGACGCAGTCCGACGCGCGAGGCGGCGCTGTCGATGCGGGTCGAGACCTGCTGGACCACGGCGTCGGCGACGGCGGGTGCGGCGGCGGCCACGAGACGCGGCGCATTGCGCTCGACCACGCCGTTCATGTCGGCGTCGCGGGCGTCCCACAGCGCATGGGGGTCGAGAACCTCGACACGGATGGCGGGACGCAGGCCGGCGTCGGCCGCGCTGTGATGGACGGCGGGAGTCGCCTGGGCGGCCGGACCGCCGTCGAGGGGGATGGCGGCGACGGATTCAGCCAGCGTCTCGAAACGATGCGGATCGCTCTCGACCATGCCGCAGGCGGTCAGGCCCGAGGCGGCGAGAAGGACAAGCACTGGACGGATCAGGAGGCTCGGCGTCATAAGCCAACCCTCGCACGGCAGCGTTTGCCGCTGGGTTCACAAGCAGGCTTAAGGCGAAGGGTTAATCCGTTCATGACTGAGCCCACATCCCTTCCGGTCGTCCGCACCGTCGCCGCGTTGCGTGAACAGGTGAGCGCGTGGAAACGTCAGGGGTTCACCGTCGGCTTCGTTCCGACCATGGGAGCGTTGCACGAAGGTCACTTGACCCTGGTGCGCGAGGCGGGCCGCCGGGCGGATCGCGTGGTCGCCAGCGTCTTCGTCAATCCGACCCAGTTCGCCGCGCACGAGGACCTGGGCACCTATCCGCGACGGGAGGCGCAGGACGCCGGAATGCTGGCGGGCGCGGGCTGCCATCTGCTGTTCGCGCCGACGGTCGAGGAAATGTACCCGGACGGGTTCGTCACCGCCGTCAGCGTCGGAGGACCTTCGGCCGGGCTGGAGACCGACTTCCGGCCGCACTTCTTCGGCGGTGTGGCGGTGGTCGTGGCCAAGCTGCTCAATCAGGTCCAGGCCGACGTCGCCGTGTTCGGCGAGAAGGACTATCAACAGTTGATGGTCGTCAGGCGCATGGCGCGCGACCTCGACATCCCCACAGAGATCGTCGGATCGCCGACCGAGCGCGACGGCCACGGCCTGGCCCTGTCGTCGCGCAACGCCTACCTCGGCGAGGCCGAACTGGAGACCGCCAGACGGCTGAACGGCGT
>NZ_JAKFEB010000261.1:0-11539 GCF_036677305.1 Brevundimonas sp.
GGACGTCATTTTCGCCGGGGTCCTTTTCCATGACGCCTTATCCGACCGAACGCATCGCCCTGTTTATCGACGGGGCCAATCTGTATTCCGCGGCCAAGGCGCTGAACGCCGATCTCGATTTCAAGAAACTGGTCGAGATGTATCGCAGCCAGGCCGTTCTGGTTCGGGCCTACTATTACACGGCGGTGATCGAGGGCGAAGAGTTCTCGCCGATCAAGCCGCTGGTCGACTGGCTCGACTACAACGGCTTCACGGTGGTGACCAAGCCGGTGAAGCGGTTCACGGACGCCCAGGGGCATACGCGGACCAAGGGCAATATGGACATCGAGATGGCCGTCGACATGCTGGAGTTCGCGCCGCACATCGACCACGCGATCCTGTTCTCCGGCGACGGCGACTTCCGCCGGCTGGTGCAGGCGGTGCAGGCGAAGGGGGTGCGGGTCACCGTGGTCTCGACGACGAAGAGCCAGCCGCCGCAGATCGCCGATGAACTGAGACGTCAGGCCGACGCCTTCGTGGAGTTGCAGGACCTGCTGCCCGAGATCGGCCGGCCGCGCACGGCGCCGACGCAGCCGACCAGCCGGGTGTTCGAGACGGACTCCCGCGAATGAGCCTGAACCCCGAGCCGCCCCGCGACTGTCCCCTTTGCCCGCGGCTGGTCGAATACCGGCGCGAGAACCAGCGCCAGAACCCCGACTGGTTCAACGGCCCCGCCCCCTCGTTCGGCGATCCTGACGCGCGGCTGCTGGTCGCCGGACTGGCTCCCGGACGGACGGGCGCCAACCGCACGGGGCGCCCCTTCACCGGCGATGGCGCGGGCTGGATCCTGTATGAGACGCTGATCAAGACCGGCTTTGCGACCGGCGTGTACGAAGCGCGGCCGGACGACACCCTGAAGCTGGTCGACTGCATGGTCACCAACGCCGTGCGCTGCGCCCCGCCCGGCAACAAGCCCCTGCCCGTCGAGGAGGCGACCTGCCGGCCCTTCCTGACCGCGCGGCTGGCCGCCCTGCCCCGGCTCAAGGTCATCGTCACCCTCGGCGACGTGTCGCGCCGCAACGTGCTGAAGGCCCTGGGTCTGAAGGGAACGGCGGCGCCGCCGGGCCACGGCGTCGAGGCGGCGCTGGGCGGCTATGTGATCCTCAACAGCTACCACTGCTCCCGGCTCAACACGAACACGGGACGGCTGACGCCGGCCATGTTCGAGGCCGTGTTCCGGCGCGCCCGCGAGCTGATCGAGCGCTGATCGAGCGTCGTTCTCCGGCGCGAGGTGTGGCTCTCCCGCCACGCGAATCACGCGCCGACGGGTGTACCTTCCAGTCCCAGGAACAGTGCTGCCCAGCTTGCGTTGATCGAACAGCTTTGGAGGCTGTGATGCGTAGGTCGAACGGGGTGTTCACGCCCCAGGAACGGAAGACGGCGATGTGGGCCCTGCTGATGGCGGCCCTGATCGCGGGGATGGGGCTGATGATCCAGCAATACAGTCAGCCGTCGGTCGGCCCGGGCGGGATCGACGCCTATGCGACGGCCTCGACCCCCGGGGTGCTGGACGCCCAGCCGGTGATCGATACGCCCGCTCCGGTCGTCTGAGTTCAGCCCCGGTCCTTCAGCAGCCGGGCCTTGTCTCGCTGCCAGTCGCGCTGGGCCGTGGCCTCGCGCTTGTCGTGCAGCTTCTTGCCCTTGGCCAGGGCGATCTCCAGCTTCGCCTTGCCCGCCTCGTTCAGGTACAGCTTGACCGGGATGATGGTCTGGCCGTCGCGCTGGACGGCGCCGATCAGCTTGTCGATCTGCTTGCGGTGAAGCAGCAGCTTCCGGTGCCGGCGCGGCTCGTGGTTGAAGCGGTTGGCCTGTTTGTAGGGCGGGATGTCGGCGTTCACGAGCATGATCTCGCGCCCCTCCACCGCCGCATAGCTCTCGGCGATATTGGCCCGGCCGTCGCGCAGGGCCTTGATCTCGGTGCCCAGCAGCATGATGCCGGCCTCGATGAAGTCCTCGAGGAAATAGTCGAAGCGCGCCCGCCGGTTCTCGGCGATCACCTTCATCTTCGGCGCTGTCGAAGCCATCAGCCCAGACCCGCGTCCGCCATGGCGCGATCGATCGCCGGCTTGACGGCGTCGGCAGTGGGCGCGAGCGGCAGGCGCACCTCCTCGCCGCACAGGCCGAGACGCGACAGGGCGTATTTGGTCGGCGACGGAGAGTTGTCGAGGAACAGGCCCTTGTGCAGGCCGATGAGGCGGTCCTGCCAGTCGCGGGCGGTGGCGTAGTCGCCGGCGGCGGCGGCCTCGTGAAGCGCGACCATGCCCTCGGGCGCGACGTTGGACGTCACCGAGATCACCCCGACGCCGCCCTGGGCGTGGTAGCCAAGGTAGCTGGGATCGTCGCCGGAGATCAGGTCGAACTGGCCGCCGATGTTGGCGTGCATCCAGCTGACCCGCGCCAGGTCGCCGGTCGCGTCCTTGATGCCGACGATGTTCGGATGCGCCGCCAGCCGGGCGACGGTGTCGTTGGACATGTCCACCCCGGTCCGGCCGGGCACGTTGTACAGCAGCAGGGGCAGCTGGACGGCGTCGGCGACGGCCTCGAAATGCAGCGCCAGACCCTCCTGCGAGGGCCGGTTGTAATAGGGTGTGACGACCAGGGCGCCGTCGGCGCCGGCGGTCTTGGCGTGGCGGGCCAGTTCGATGGCCTTGTCGGTCGCAGACGATCCCGCGCCGGCGATGACGCGGACCCGGCCGGCGGCGACGCGGACACACAGATCGACCACGCGCTTGTGCTCGTCGAGGTGCAGGGACGCGCTCTCGCCCGTCGTGCCCATGGGGACGACGCCGTGAACCCCGGCGGAGATCTGGCGTTCCAGCAGCCCGGTGAAGGCGGCTTCGTCCACCTTTCCGTCACGAAGTGGTGTGATCAGGGCGGTGATCACGCCCTTGAACAAGGGGGCGGTCATTGAGAGAGATGGTCCTGCGTGGAAATGGCGACGTTCGCCGCGACAAGCGCTGGAGGGTAGGTTGCCGGTCGCCCGACCGCAACCGCGACGCATGGAGTTCGGACACGCAATGATCGCTGCCAGCCTCGCGGGCGCTCTCGCCCTGCTCGCCCCGCCGCTCGAGACCATGGCGCCCGACGGTCTGTTCGCGCAGGAGCGGCCGTACAGCGCGGTCTCCGCCGGTCCGGTCAGCAACCAGCCCCGCACGCTGAACGACCAGGACACCGCCCTCTTCCGCCAGGGTCTGGCCGCGGCCCGGAACCGCGACGTCAGCGGCGCCCGCAACGCCGCGGCCCAGATCGGCGATCCGACGGCGCGCAAACTGGTCGAATGGGCCCTGCTGGACACCTCGGGCGAGCAGATGCCCTACAGCGACCTCGCCGCCGCCCAGACCGCCTTCGCCGGCTGGCCTCGCGCCGACAGCCGCCGGATCGCGGTCGAGAAGGCGCTGGATCTGGCCTCGCCCGGCGCCGAGGCGGTGATGAACCTGTTTTCCGCCTCCCCGCCCTCGACGGTTCAGGGCGCCATCGCCCTGGCCGACGCCATGGAGCAGCGCGGCCGCCGGGACGAGGCGCGCGCCCTGATCACCGACTGGTGGCGGACGAAGTCGTTCGACGACGCGGCGCAGACCCGCATTCTCAATCGCTGGGGCGGCGCGCTGAGCCAGGCCGATCATGAGGCGCGGCTGAACATGCTGCTGCTGGGTCCGCATGGGCCGGCGACGCGGGCCATGGTCTCGCGCGTCTCGTCGGATCGTCAGGCCGTGGCCAACGCCGTCCTCGCGCTTCGCGGCGCCTACAGCCCGGACGCGATCGTCGCGGGTCTCAGCCCGTCGCAGGCGATGGATCCGGCCGTGGTGCTGGAGCGGGTGCGCATCCTCCGCTCCCAGACGCGCCAGTCCGAGGCTTTCCCCCTCCTCGGCGCCCTCCCCGCGGCGCCCTCGCACACCGAGGGCCAGAACACCCTGTGGAGCGAGCGCCGCAACTATTACCTCGACGCCCTGCAGCAGAGAAACTGGCAGGCGGCCTATGACGCCATGGCCGGCCACGGCTTCCCGTCGGGGGACCGCAAGGTGGACGCCGAATTCTTCGCCGGCTGGGTCGCCCTGGTGAAGCTGAACGATCCGGCGCGGGCGACGCGCCATTTCGAGACGCTGCGTCAGAGCTCCTCGACGCCGATCACCCAGGGGCGCGCGCTGTACTGGCTGGGCCGCGCCGCCGAGGCGCAGGGCTCCACGCCCGCCGCGGTCGAATACTACCAGGCCGGGTCGCGCCACATACAGACCTTCTACGGCCAGCTGGCCGCCGAGAAGGCGGGGATGACCTCGATCACCCTGCCCGGCGATCCCGTGCCGTCCGGCGCGGACATCGCGGCGTTCGAGGACAACCAGATGGTCCGCGCCATGCGCATCCTCGGCGAGACGGGCGAAACCAGCCTGTTCAGGGTCTTCGCCTATCAGCTGGACGACGACCTGCCGGGGGCGGCGCAGCTGGCCCTGCTGATGGACATGTCGCGCAACTATGGCGAGGGCTTCACCGCCATGATGGTGGGCCGCGCCGCCAGCCAGCGCGGCTTCCTGATGCCCGAGCGCCAGTATCCGATCCGCATCCCGCCCCAGGTCGGCGGCGCGGCGCCGCTGGAGTTCACCCTGGCCATCACCCGCCAGGAATCCAGCTTCGATCCGCGCGCCCGCTCGGGCGCCGACGCGCGCGGCATGATGCAGTTCCTGCCTGCGACGGGCGCGGCGGTGGCCCGGCAACTGGGCCTGCCCTTCTCGGCCGAACGGCTGTGGGATCCCGACTTCAACATGACGCTGGGCAGCTATCACCTCGCCGACCTGACGCGGAATTTCGGCGGCTCGATGCTGCTGGCGACGGTCGGCTACAACGCCGGCCCCGCGCGGCCGCCGCAATGGATCGCCCGATGCGGAGATCCGCGCGCCGGAACCGTCGATCCGGTCGACTTCATCGAGTGCGCGCCGTTCACCGAAACTCGCAACTACATGATGCGAGTCATGGAAAACATGCAGATATATCGCGCACGACTGAACGGCGGCTCGGGCCAGTTGAGACTGTCGGAGGACCTGAGGCGCGGCGCACCGGTCGGACCCGCGCCCTACGCCCCGTATACGCCGGAGACGGACTCGACCGTGACGCCCTACCCCGCCAACTGACGCCGCCCGGCGGCGAGCAGCGGTCCGTCGGGGCCGTCGACCCATCGGCCCGCCAGACCGAACACCCGCGCCATGACGTCCGGAGAAAGGGCTTCCATGGGGACGGCGTCGGCGACGACCCCGGCCTGATGCAGCACCGCCACCCGGTCGGCGAACCGCGCCGCCAGGGCGAGATCATGCAGGCTGACCAGAACCGCCTGGCCGGCCCGGGCGCGCGCGTGAAGCCGCTCCAGCACCATCAGCTGGGCGTCCGGGTCCAGCCCGGCGATCGGTTCGTCGACCAGCAGCCCTCCGGCGCCGGTCGCCAGCGCGCGAGCCAGAAGCACCCGGGCGCGCTCGCCGCCCGACATCTCGGCCACGCCGCGGTCGGCCAGATGTCCGGCCTCGACCTCGTCCAGCGCGGCTTGGGCCTGGGCCCGCGCATCCGCCGCCTGCAGGAAGGGCGCCCCGAGGGCGGCCAGCTCGATGGCCGGCAGATTCCATGCGATGCGGCGTTCCTGGGGCAGATAGGCGACACGACTCGCCCGCTCCCGGGGCGACAGGGCCGCCACCCCCTCGCCACCGAGACGGGCGTCGCCGCCGGTCAGCGGCAACAGGCCGGCCAGCGCGCGAATCGCGCTCGACTTGCCGGCGCCGTTCGGCCCGACCACGGCGACGAGTTCGCCGGCGGCCACGGACAGATCGACACGGTCCAGAACCGTGCGGCCGCCCAGGGACGCCGTCGCGCGGGTCAGGGCGAGGACGCTCACAGCCGCCACTCCCGCGCCGCCCGCCAGGCGATCATGGCGAACAGGGGCGCGCCGACGAGGGCGGTGAAGACGCCGAGCTTCAACTCCTGATCGGTGGGCGTCAGCCGCGCCAGAAGATCGGCGATCACGAGCATCAGTCCCCCCGCCAGCGCTGACGGCGCCAGCAGCCGGCCGGGATCGCCGCGCACCGCGCTGCGCACGAGGTGAGGCGCCGCCAGCCCGACGAAGCCGATCACTCCGGCCACGGCCACGGCGGCGCCCGTGGCCAGGGCAGCGGCCAGAAGGGCCAGCAATCTGAGCCGCGCCATGGGCAGGCCGGAGGTCCGCGCCGTCTCCTCGCCGAGGCTCAGCATGCGAAGGCCGGGCGCGGCCAGGGCGGCGAGGACGCCCGAGATCAGCACCGGGGGCGTCACCCACGCCACATCCACCCAACTGCGGTTCTGCACCGAACCCAGCAGCCAGCTCATCACCTCGGCGGTGGCGATCGGCGAAGGCGACAGGTTGAAGATCAGGGCGGTGGCGGCGCCGGCGAAACTGGACACCGCGACGCCGAACAGGATCAGGGCCTCGGGCGACCGGACGCGGGCCGAAAACAGGATCAACAGCGCCCCGGCCAGACCCGCTCCGACAAGGGCGGAAAGCTCGACGGCGCCGGGAACCGCCGCGGCGCCCAGGACGATGGCGCTCGCCGCGCCCAGGGCCGCAACCGCCGACACGCCCAGCACGCCGGGGTCAGCCAGGGGGTTCCTCAGCAAGCCCTGCATGACCGCGCCCGCCAGGCCCAGGGCGGCGCCGACCATCAGGGCGGTGAAGACCCGCGGCGCGCGCACCTGCCACAGGACTTCAGCCGGCCCGGACGCGGGGTCGGTGAAGGCCTGCGCCCACTGGCGGCTGTCGAACGTGCTCTCGCCCAGCAGAACGGCCAGGGCCGCAGCCGCAAGGATCAGCAACGTCAGGCCGACGGTCAGGCGCGACAGTTTCACAACCCGTCCTTCAGCATCGCCGCGGCGTCGGCCGCGAACCACCCGGGACAGGTCAGGGCCGCGGCGGGCAGTCTCGCCGCCACCCGGCCCCGCGCAAGGCGCTGCAGCACCGGGTGACGACCCGCGCCGCGCCAGTCGCCGCGCGCCTGATCGAAGAAGCCCAGAACAAACCGCCTCGGAGGAGACAACACCATCCGTTCGATGCTGACCGGCATGAAGAACGGGGCTTCGACCGCATTGACGAACCCGGCCGCCGACAGGATGGCGTCGACCAGCGTCCCCTTTCCGGCCGTGAAGCCGCCGGCGGTCAGATACTGCGCCCGCGGCCTCGCCGCCGCCTCCCTGGCCGGGCGGTCAGGCAGGGTCGCGTTCATGCGGGAGATCAGCGCCTCGCCGCGGTCCGCCTCGCCCAGCCCGTTCGACACCGTGCGGATATCGGCGCGCACGCCTTCGAAGTCCGTCGCATCCTCAATGGCCAGAACCCGAACCCCCTCGGCGTCCAGTCGCGCCAACAGCCGGGGCTCGCCGCCCCAGTAGCGGACCACCACATCGGGCTGGAAGGCGATAGCCGCCTCCAGCGTCGGGCGAACCCGGCGGCGGCCGGCGGCGGCCGCCTTCATCCAGGCGTCCGGATCGTCGGCGCGCGGCGACAGGGCCAGATCCGCGTCGGGCGCGAGGGCGAGCACATACTGGTCGGCGCACTGGTCCAGCGACAGGACCCGCAACGGGCGCGCCTCCGCGCCGCCCGCCGCGACCAGGATCACGCCGGCGAGCGCCCCTATCGCAAACCTCATGGCTTGAGCAGGCCCGCAACCAACCCGTCGAGCAGGGTCGTCACCAGGGTCTCGCGGTCGACCCAGTCGAAATAGGGCTTGGTGATCATCAGCGACACCACGCCATGGATGCCGGCCCAGAAGGCCTGGGCCGCAGTCCGCGCGTCGCCGCGCAACAGGCCGGCGGCCTCGACATCCTCCACCGCCTGTTCGAAGGACCGGAACAGTTCGTGACCCAGCTCGCGCGCCGCGGACTGGGCGCCTTCGCGCAGCTCGATCGGGCGGGTCATATAGGCCAGGCGGTAGGCGTTGGGATTGGCGAAGCCGAAGGCCACATAGGCTTCCAGCATCTGCCGGAGCCGGGCCGCCGGGTCGCCCGTGCGGCTCGTCACGCCCTCATTGGCCTCCAGCAGGGCCGAAAAGGCGCGGCTGCAGATCTCGTGCAGGATCTCGCTCTTCTCCGAGAAATGCATGTAGAGCGCCGTCGAGGACAGGCCGACCTCGTCCGCGATCTTGCGGATGGTGGCGCCTTCATAGCCGTGCTCCACGAAGATCCGCTCGGCGGCCGCGAGGATTTCCGCGCGCCGCGCGTGGCCCTCGCCTTTCGGCTTTCTCTGCGAGCGGGGATTGAGGGTTACGGCGGTCAAGACGCGCACTCCGAACGGCCGTCCCTGAATAGCGGCATTCCCCGGTCCGCGCCAACCGCTTGCCTTGCGCGAATCACCACGATAACCATGCGTTGTGGAGAGGGCGCAGCCAGACAATCTTGAGGTTCGTCGGCGGGAAGCCGGGCGATATGGGCCGCCGTTCGACCGGAGCGCGGCCAGACGCAGCCTTTCGGTCCTGCAGACCGCGGTCCTGTGCGGCCTCGTCGCCGGGGCGGCCGCGTTTCTCTGGCTGGAGCCCCGGCTTTTCGGGCAGGTCGCAATCGCCGCGGGCGCCTGGGGCTTTCTGGCCATCGCCGTGTGGAGGATCAGCCTGATCCTGCTCAGCGCCGTGTCGCCGGGCCCGCCGCCGGAGCCCGCCGTCTGGCCCCGCTATACGGTCGTGGCGGCCCTCTATCACGAGGCCGAGGTGGTCGGTCAGCTGATCGAGCGACTGTCCCGGATCGACTACCCCGCCGACCGTCTCCAGGGACTCCTGGTGCTTGAGGCGCACGACCACGCGACGATCGCCGCCGCCCGGGCCGCGCCCCGGCCGGAATGGCTCGAGGTGTTCGTGGCGCCGCCGGGCAGGCCGCAGACGAAACCGCGCGCGCTGAACTGCGCCCTGGCCTGCGCCACGGGCGATCTGCTGACCGTCTATGACGCGGAGGACGATCCCGATCCTCTGCAGCTTCGCGAAGCGGCGGCGCGGTTCGCCGCGGATCCGACCGGCAGGCTGGCGTGTCTGCAGGCGCCGCTGCGCATCCGGCGACGGGGACGCGCGTCGGCCCCCTCGCCCTTTCTCGACCGGCAGTTCGCGGCGGAATACGCGAGCCTGTTCGAGACGACCCTGCCGGGCGTCACGCGTCTGGGTCTGCCGTTCCCGCTGGGCGGCACCAGCAACCATTTCCGCACCGACGTGCTGAGCGCCGTCGAGGGCTGGGACGCCTGGAACGTGACGGAAGACGCCGACCTGGGCTTCCGCCTGTGGAACCGCGGGTGGCGGCTGGGCGTGATCCAGCGCCCGACCTGGGAGACGCCGCCCGGCGGTCTCGACAATTGGCTGCCGCAGCGGACCCGCTGGCTGAAGGGCTATATGCAGACATGGGGCGTGCATACGCGAGAGCCGTGGCGGCTGGGCTGGCGCGGCGCGGCGGCCCTGATCCTGACCGTGGGCGCGGGTCTGGTGTCGGCGGCCCTGCACGGGCTGTCGCTGGCCTGGGTGGCGGCGACGGTGCTGGTGTCGCTTGCAGCCGGATTGCCGCCCGGGACCCCGACACTGGCGCTCAGCGTGCTGGTGCTGGGCGCAGCATCCGCCTGGCTGTCGTGCGCCATCGGAGCCCGGCGGGCGGGCGTGCCCTACGGACCGGGCGACATGATCGTCGCCCCGGCCTACTGGGCCTTGCTCAGCCTTGCCTTCGCCCATGCCGCCTGGCGTCTGGTCTTCGAGCCCTATGCCTGGGACAAGACCCGGCACCGCCGCGATGCGCCGCCCGAAGCCGCCGAAACGCAAGACGTGCTGGACGAGACCGCGCCTCTCCGCCTATCAGCCGTGCATGCCGCCGCGCCTGAACCCGTCGCCTGAGACCCTGGTCACCCGCGCCTGGGCCGATTACGCCCTGCTGGACAGCGGCGGCGGCCGCAAGCTGGAGCGCTATGGCCGGTTCACCGTCGTGCGTCCGGAACCCCAGTGCTTCTGGTCGCCGCGCGATCCGTCGGCCTTCGACGCCGCCGACGCCGTGTTCGATCCGACCGACGAGGATGAGAGCGGCCGCTGGCGGTTCGCCGGAAATCCGATCGACACCTTCCCCCTGGCCTGGCGCGACGTGCGCTTCACAAGCCGGTTCACGCCATTTCGGCACCTGGCCTTCTTCCCCGAACAGGCCGCGAACTGGGAATGGCTGGACGGGCGCGTCCGCACCCTGCGCAAGCCGAAGGTCCTGAACCTGTTCGGCTACACGGGCGTGGCCAGCCTGGCCTGCGCCGCGGCCGGAGCCGAGGTGACCCATGTCGACGCCTCCAAGAAGTCCGTGGCCTGGGCGCGCGAGAACGCCGAGCTGTCCGGCCTGTCCGACAAGCCGATCCGCTGGATCGTCGAGGACTGCCGGAAATATGTGGCCCGCGAGGTCCGGCGCGGCTCGAAATACGACGGGATCATCCTCGATCCGCCGAAATACGGGCGGGGGCCGACCGGCGAGGTGTGGCGGCTGTTCGAGGATCTGCCGGGCCTGCTGAAGGACTGCGCCGCCCTGCTGTCGGACGACGCCTCCTTCCTGCTGCTGAACGCCTACGCCGCCCGCATCTCCGGCCTGTCGCTGTCGCATATGATGGCCGAGGCCACCGCCGACCGGGGCGGCACGATCGACTGGGGCGAACTGGCGCTGGCCGAGGACGGGCCGGATGGGCGCTCCATCGGCCTGAGCTTCTTCGCGCGATGGTCGGCGTGATGAGCGACCGGCTGATCACCTCCCTGACCAATGACACGGTCAAGGCCGTGCGCGCCCTGCACATGCGCAAGGAGCGGGAGGTCACGGGACGCTTCCTGGCCGAGGGGCTGAAATTCATCGGCGAGGCGCTGGACCAGAACCGCGCCCCCCGCCTGCTGCTGGTCGGCGAGGACGCCCGGCCGCATCCGATCCTGGACCGCGCCCGGGAGGCGACGCGAGCTGGCGGCGGCGAGGTGGTGGTCGTGACCCACGCCATCCTCGAGAAGATCAGCCGGCGGGATAATCCGCAGACCGTGCTGGGCGTGTTCGACCAGGTCTATACGCCCCTGTCGGCGATCCAGCCCGGCACGGCGCCGGCCTGGGTGGCGCTGGAGCAGGTGCGGGATCCGGGCAATCTGGGCACCATCATCCGCACGGCGGATTCCGCCGGCTGCGGCGGGGTGATCCTGATCGGGGACTGCGTCGATCCCTATTCGGTCGAGGCGGTGCGGGCGACGATGGGTTCGGTCTTCGCCGTGGCCATCGCCAGGGCCAGTCCGGCGGAGTTCCTGGCCTGGCGGCAGACCTGGCCGGGCAGCGTCATCGGCACCCGGCTGGACGCGGCCCACGGCTACCGCGACGCGGCGATCCAGTATCCGGCCCTGATCCTGATGGGCAACGAACAGGCCGGGCTGACCGACGCCCTGGCCGCCGCCTGCGACGTCAACGTCAAGATTCCCATGCGGGGCCGGGCCGACAGCCTGAACCTGGCCGTGGCGACCGGGATCATGGTCTATGCGGTGAC
>NZ_JAKFEB010000262.1:0-34892 GCF_036677305.1 Brevundimonas sp.
CTGCGTCGGCACCACCAGCCTGCGCCTGCTGGAAAGCGCCACGACGGAGGACGGCGAGATCCGTCCCTTCCACGGCGACACGGCCATCTTCATCACCCCCGGCTACCGCTTCCGCGCCGCCGATGTGCTGATGACCAATTTCCACCTGCCGAAGTCGACCCTGTTCATGCTGGTCTCGGCCTTCGCCGGGCTGGACACGATGAAGGCCGCCTACGCCCATGCTGTGCAGGACGGCTACCGCTTCTATTCCTATGGCGACGGCAGCCTGCTGTTCCGTCAGCGCGCACAATCCGCCAAAAATTCTTCAGGCTTGTCAGGTGCTTGAAAAATCTTCAGCGCGAATCTCTGGCGCCCTCCCTGACGCGGCTACAATAGTTCCACACGCGCCTCTGCGCCCCTGCTCCCGAGCGAAAGTGTCCGACTTGTCCGAAATGTCCCACGAATTTTCGACGTCATCGGACATTTCGACCCGCTGATGCCCTTCCCCTTCGACATCTCCGCCACAGAAGGCCGCGCGCGCACCGGCGTCCTCAGGACGCCGCGCGGCGACATCCGCACGCCCGCCTTCATGCCCGTCGGCACCGCCGCCACGGTCAAGGCGATGACCGTCGATCAGGTCGCCCAGACCGGGGCCGACATCATCCTGGGCAACACCTACCACCTGATGCTGCGCCCGGGCCCGGAGCGGATGGAGCGGCTGGGCGGCCTGCACAAATTCATGGGCTGGACCAAACCGATTCTGACGGACAGCGGCGGCTTCCAGGTCATGTCCCTGGCCGGCATCTCCAAGGTGAAGGAGGACGCCGTCACCTTCGCCAGCCATATCGACGGCTCGAAGCACGTCCTGACGCCCGAACGCTCCATCGAGATCCAGGCCGACCGTATCGGCGCCGACATCTCCATGCAGCTGGACCAGTGCGTCGCCTGGCCCGCCGAGGAACCCGCCGCCCGCGCCGCCATGGAGCTGTCGGTTCGCTGGGGCGCGCGATCGAAGGCCGCCTTCGGCACGCGCGAAACCCAGGCCCTGTTCGGCATCCAGCAGGGTTCGACCTTCCGGAACCTGCGCCGCGAGTCCTCGGACCGGCTGCAGGAGATCGGCTTCGACGGCTACGCCATCGGCGGCCTGGCGGTCGGCGAGGGCCATCAGGCCATGTGCGACGTACTGGACTACGCCCCCGACATGCTGCCCGCCGACCGCCCCCGCTATCTGATGGGCGTCGGCAAGCCCGTCGATCTGGTCGAGGCGGTGTGGCGGGGCGTCGACATGTTCGACTGCGTCCTGCCCACCCGCGCCGGCCGCCACGGCCAGGCCTGGACGTGGGAAGGGCCGATCAACCTCAAGAACGCCCGCTTCGCCGAGGATCAGGACCCGCTGGACGCGACGATCGCCTGCCCGGCTTCATCCCAATATTCAAAAGCTTATCTGCATCACCTCATCCGCGCCGACGAGATTCTCGGCAAGGTGCTGCTCAGCTGGCACAACATCGCCTTCTTCCAGACCCTGACGGCGGCGATGCGGGCGGCGATCGCCGAGGGCCGGTTCGAGGCCTTCCGCCGCGACTTCCACGCCCGGCACACCTCCAACGGCTAGCGCTGGCCTCCGCCCCTCGGGCGGAACCAAGCCGGCGCGGCGGGCGGGGCGCAGTTGCGCTGCATCCCCGTCCCCTTCAGGAAGGCGCGCCGCAGCCGCCCCGCCTCGATCGCGGACTGGACGTGACGGCTGTGCTGCTCGGCCCCTGACAGCTGCCGGACCCAGCTCCGGCCCGGGATGAAGTCGGTCGCGGCGTCCCGGATGGCGTCCAGCGCGGCGTTCGCCGCCGCATCGGCGGCGCGCTCGCTCAGGAACGAGCCGTCGGGCGCCGGCGGCTCGTCGCTGTCGGGGCCCAGCGCTTCGTTCAGGCGGGCGATCTCCGCCCCGATGGTCGCGCAGTGGTTCAGGTTGCGCAGATCGTACGGATTGGCCTCGGCCTGCAGAAGGACGGTCGGAATATATTCCCGGCGCAGGTTCAGATCGTCCAGCGGCGCCGTCGCCGCGGCCCCCACGCCCGCACCGAACTGCCGCGCTCCGCTCATCGCCGAATCACCGGCGTTGCATCCGGCCAGGGCGGCGGCGATCAGGAAAGGAAACAGGGACTTGCGCATGGCTCTTTCAACCATGCCCGGCGAGACCGGGAAAGCGCTTCCCGGCGCGGCAAAACCGGTTAGGGTCCCGCTGCATGTTTCAGTTCATAAAAACCTGGTTCGCACAGCGGCAGTGCCGCCACGACTTCAAATACAGCCGCTCCAGGCCCGGCACCCTGGTCTGCAGGACCTGCCGCGCCCGCAGGCCGAAGCCGCGCTGACGCCATGGGGCTGAAAGAGGGGGTGGTACGTCCTCTCGGGCTCGAACCGAGGACCCTCTGATTAAAAGTCAGATGCTCTAACCAACTGAGCTAAGGACGCACACCTGTCGGATCGCGCTTGCGACCCGGCGACGCGCCTTCTGTTGCAATCCGGCTCCCGGGTCAAGCGTTGGGTCGACGGATTGCGGACGTCGGGCTAGGCATCAGGCATGAAACCCTTGTCCGGTCTGCGTATCCTCGAGTTCGACGGGCTCGGCCCGGTGACCTTCGCCGGCATGGTCCTCGCTGACCTGGGAGCCGATGTGCTGCGCCTGACCCGCGGCGCCGGCGCCGGCGCGCCGGTCTTCGCCGAGGTGGGCGGCGAGGTGCTTCACCGCGGCCGGTCGTCCGTCGCCGTCAATCTGAAGGACGCCGGCGACCGGGACGCCATCCTCGAACTGGTCGGCGTCGCGGACGGGCTGATCGAGGGCTTTCGCCCCGGCGTCATGGAACGGCTGCGCCTGGGTCCCGACGTCTGCGCCGCCCGCAACCCGCGCCTCGTCTACGGGCGCGTCACCGGCTGGGGCCAGACAGGACCCAAGGCGGCCGAGGTCGGCCACGACATCAACTACATCGCCCTCAGCGGCGCGCTGCACCCCATGGGAGAGCCCGACCGTCCGCCCCGCCCGCCCCTGAACCTGATCGGCGACTACGGCGGCGGGGCCATGATGCTGGTCACCGGCGTCCTGGCCGGCCTGATCGAGGCCCGACGGACAGGCGCCGGCCGGGTCGTCGACGCCGCCATGACGGACGGCTCGGCCCTGCTGATGAGCCTGTTCCACGCCCTGTCGGGGCGCGGGCTGTGGCGTGGGGAACGCGGCGCCAATCTTCTGGACGGCGGCGCGCCCTTCTACCGCTGCTTCACCTGCCGCGACGGCCGTTTCGTCGCCGTGGGGGCGCTGGAGCCGCAGTTCTACAGCGCCCTGCTCGCCGGCCTGGGCGTGAACGAGGACGAGGCCCCGCAGTACGACATGGCCAACTGGCCCGGCCTTCACGCCCGTCTTGAAGCGATCTTCGCCAGCCGCGACCGCGACGACTGGGCCGCCGTGTTCGAGGGTACGGACGCCTGCGTCACCCCCGTGCTGACGCTCGCGGAAGCCCCGCACCACCCCCACAACGCCGCCCGGAACACCTTCGCCGCCGGGCGCGCGCTCCAGCCCGCCCCGGCTCCCAGGTTCTCCGGAGCAAACGGGTCTCCGGAGCCGCAGGGGGCGTCGCTTTCGGTCGCCGAAGCGCTGGCGTCGTGGCGATAGGGGATTGGCCCGATAGACCCGCCCGCCGGGAAACCGCAAAATCTTGCCTCACCATCCTCCGGCGTGGTGACCATCGGCGCGTTCAAGGCTATGGAACGGGCGAACCGGTCGCGCGTTGGAAGGCCGATCCGGGGGAGACGCCATCCATGAAACGACTGATTGCCTGTCTGGTCCTGACCAGCGCCCTTACCGCCGCCGCCTGTGACGACCCGCAGGAGTCGAACGAGCCCGAGACCGCCGACATCGCCGCTGAAGCGCCGGTCGCTCCGGCCGCCGAAGATGTCGCCGCCCCGGCCGCCGCTCCGAGCGCGGTCGACACGCCTCCCGCGGATTCCACGACCCTGCCGCCCGAAAAGCGGTCGTCCGAAGAGTCGGTCAAACCCGAGAGCGAAACCCTCTTCTACTGATCTGTCCGTGATTGGCGGCGGCTCCCCGCCCTGACGAAAGTTCCGGTTTGACGCCACGGCTCACCCTGTTTCTCGTCAGTACGGCGGGTCTCGCTTTCCTCGCGTCCGCCGCCCATGCAGACCCGCGCGCCCAGATTCGCGGCGAGATGGACGCCGAGCTCCGCGAACAGCTCCTCAGGGCCGTGGGCGAGGTGGATGCGCCGCCCTCCAACCGGTTCGAGGCGCGTCGCCGCGCACGCGGCGCCATGCAGGCCGCCGAAGCCCTGCTGCGGTCCGAGGGCTACTACCAGCCCGTGCTCGAGGACATCGTCGAGGGCGAGGAGAGCCCCGTCGCCATCGTCCAGGTCACGCCCGGACGCCGGTTCATCCTCACCGATCCGCGCGTGCAGTGGACCGCTCCGGCGCCCGACCCGGCCTCGGAGGCCGCGGCCCTCGCGGAGGTGGCGGTCAAGGCGGAGCAGCCCGGACGGGCCGGCGATGTCATCGCGGCCGAGGGACGCGCCGTCGCCGTGCTGACCCGGCGCGGCTATGCCGACGCGGCGGCCGAGCCTCGTCGCGTGGTCGTCGACCACGCGGCCTTCACCGTCCAGCCCAACTACCGCCTCTCGTCCGGCGCCCTCGTCCGTCTGGATGGCGTGCGGCTCGAAACGCGCGGCCCCACCAACACCTCCTGGGTGGCCGGTCTGGCCCCCTGGTCCGAGGGGGACGTCTATGACCCCGAGGACGTGGCGGAACTGGAACGTCGCCTGCTGGAAACCGGCGTCTACGACGGCGTCGGCGTCGCCCTGGCCCCGGCCAATCAGACGCTCGCCAACGGCCATCGCCCGATCGTGGTCACCCTGACCGACCGGCCGCGCCGGATCCTCGAGGCCGGCGCCACCTTCTCGACCGCCGAAGGCTCGGGCGTCGACCTGCTCTGGACCTGGCACAACCGGTTCGGACGCGCTGACACCCTCGTCTGGCAGGCGCGCGCGGCCAATATCGACAGCCGTATCGGGGCCAGCCTGAGCCTGCCGCACTGGCGACGTCCGGGCGAGACCCTGAAGCTCTCGGCCGCCGTCCTCAATGAGGACACCGACGCCTACCGGCGGACAGCCGTCGCCCTCGCCGCCGATCTGCAGCAGCGGATCGGCAAGACCTCCTACATCAGCTACGGCGTCGGTTTCGACGCCGGCAAATACGACGAAAGCCGCTTCGACCCGGTCACCCAGCTGCCCATCGCCCTCGAGCGGGATCTGATGATCCTGACCGGGCGCGCCAGCGCCTATCTGGACCGGTCCAATGATCCGCTGAATCCCACGACCGGCTGGCGCCTGTCCATCTGGGCCCAGCCGACCGCCGTGGGCGGGGACGATTCGCTCGTCTTCCTGCGCGCCGAGAGCCAGATCTCGGCCTATCTGCCGCTTCAGGACAATGCCAAGACCGTCCTGGCGGGCCGCGCACGGCTCGGCTCCATCGTGGGCGGCGACGAACTGGCCATCCCGTCCGACCGCCTCTTCTATTCCGGCGGCGGCGGCTCGGTCCGGGGCTACGAGTACCAGGGCGTCGGCCCCCGCCTGCCGGACAACACCCCGCGCGGCGGACTGAGCCTCGTCGAGGCCGCGATCGAGATCCGCCGCGACGTCTGGCGCAGCTTCCAGGCCGTGGCCTTCATCGACGCGGGCGCGGTCGGCTTCCAGGAGACCCCGAACTTCAACAACCTGCGCTACGGCGCCGGGGTCGGCGTCCGGTACATGCTGCCCTTCGGACCGATCCGGGCCGACATCGCGGTTCCGCTGGACAAGCGGGAAGGCGATGCCGACTTCCAGCTCTACGTCAGCATCGGACAGGCGTTTTGACCGCCGCCCCGCCGCCCGTGGAGACGCCTGATACGCCCGTGGAAAAGGCGCGGAAGAAGCGCACCCGCCTGCAGGCCATCGCCTTCTTCGGCGGTATGGGCGCGGCCATCCTGGCCGCCATCCTGATCGTCGTATTCGTCGGCGGGCGTATGTACCTGCTCTCCGGCCCGGGCCGCGAACTGGTCACCAGCTTCGTCGCCGGCAAGAAGATCGGCCGCTACGGGCGGATCAATGTCGAGGGCGTGCGCGGCGATCTGTTCGACGACTTCACCATCGACCGCGTCACCGTCACCGACGCGAAGGGAGTCTGGCTGGAGGCGCGAAAGGTCCGCGTCGACTGGGACTGGTGGCCGCTGATGGCGCGGGAGTTCCACGCGACCAATGTCGAGGCCCAGGTCATCCGCCTGATCCGCCGCCCCGAGGTCGAGCCCTCGACCACGCCGCCGGGACCGCAGCCCCTGTCGGTCGACATCGACAAATTCTCCGCCGACGTCGAACTGCTGGAGGGCTTCAGCAAGGAATACGGCCGCTGGCGCCTGACGGGCGAGGCCGACGCGCCGCGCAAGGGACCGAAGAAGGCCATCCTCAACGCCGCCAGCAACAGCCGGCCCGGCGACTATCTGCGGGTCAACGCCACGCTTGGAGCGACGATCACCGACCTGCGGCTGAACCTTCGCGCCAATGAGGCCCAGGGCGGCCCCATCGCCGGCGCCCTGGGTTACTCCCCTGACCAGCCCTTCTTCGCCACGGCGGTGGTCAACGGCTCGGTCGTCGACGCCATGGTCCGCACGGGCGACTTCGTCCCGCTGGTCGTCAAGGGCCGCTACGGCGACAACCGCACCCGCATCGCCGGCTTCGCGGACTTCTCGGGATCAGACCTGCTGGCCCCGTTCGCCGAGCGCGTGGGCCGCACGGTTCGCTTCGGTTTCGCCACCTCCGCCGACAGCGACAGGGACGGCATGCACGGCGTGGGCTGGCGCCTGATCGCCGACAACCTGAACGCCAGCGCCAGCGGCGACGTCCGCCTCAGCGACCGAAGCAGTCCGGACGGCATAGCCGTGGACGTGTCGACGCCCTCGCTGACCCGGCTGGTCGGCCAACCCGCCGCCGGTCCGGCCGCCTACAAGGGGGTGTTCAAGGGCGATCCCGCGTCCTGGACCCTCACGGGATCGGCGGACCTGCTCGGCGTCGAGGTCTCGAGCTACCGCGCCCAGCGCATCCGCGGCCCCCTGAACGCCCGCATGCGTCTCGGACGGCTGGACCTGGACGGCGATATCCGCGCCGCCGGCGGCTCCAGCGCCGGCATCGTGGGCGGTCTTCTGGGCAACCAGCCCCGCGTCACATTCGAGGCGGCCCGGCTGGCCGACGGCGCCATCCTGCTGGAGCGGATCCAGGTGAGCGGCCAGGCCCTGAACCTGTCCGGGTCGGGCGGTCGCAGCCTGCTCGGCGGTCTCGGGTTCCGCGGCCAGGCCCAGGTCACCGACGTCTCGCGCCTTCGCAAGGGCGCGCGCGGCGCGTTCGGCGGCCCGATCACGGCCTCGATGGCGCGGGCGGGCCAGCCCTGGCGCCTCACGTTCGACGCGCGCGGCCGCGGGCTGGCCACGGGCATGGCCGAGCTGGATCGACTGCTCGGCCCCACGCCCCGTCTGCAGGCGACGGGCGCCCTCGCCGGCGGACGGATCGAGATCGAACGGGCGACGCTCACCGGCGCCCAGGGAACCGCCGGCGCACGCGGCCTCATAGAGGGCGACGGCCGGCTGCGCCTGGCCCTGAACTGGAACGCGCAAGGCCCCTTCGGCGTCGGTCCGGTCGCCATCGACGGGGCCATGACCGGCGAGGGCGCCCTGACGGGCACGCTGGCCCAGCCTCGCGCCGACCTGACGGCGAAGTTCGGCAAGCTCAGCGCCGGTGCGCTGGTCCTGACCGATGCGGACCTGATCCTGAGCTTCCGGCGCGGCGCGGACGCTTCGGACGGCCGGATCGCCCTCAACGCCGGCTCGAACTACGGTCCCGCCCGGGCCAGCGGAAACTTCTTCCTCGGAGGCGACCGCATCCGCCTGACGGATGTCGACCTGAACGCCGGCGGCGTCACGGCCCAGGGCGCCATCGCCCTGTCCAACAGCTTCCCTTCCAGCGCGGATCTGACCTTCACCGCGCGCCCCGGCGCCTTCCTGGCGTCGGGGACGGCCGACGGACGCGTCCGGCTGACCGACGGCGACGGAGCCGAAACCGCGATCCTCGATGTGACGGGCCGCAATGTCCGCCTGACCGGATCGACCTGGACGATCCGGACGCTCGATCTCAACGGCCGGGGGACTCTGTCCCGCCTCCCCTTCACCCTCAGGACCGACATCGGCGGCGCCACGCCCGTCTCCTTCGACGGAACCGGCGTCTACTCCCGCAGTGAAAACGCCCAGTCGGTCGTGCTGGAGGGCTCGGGCCGGGTGCGCGAGATCGCGTTCACGACCCGCAATCCCGCCGTTATCGCCCTGTCCGGCGACGGGCGTGTGGCGCGCGTCGATCTCGGCATCGGCGGCGGCGTCCTGCTGGGCGAACTGCGGCAGGATTCCCGCGCCTCGATTATCGAGGCGAACCTGACCAGCGTGGATCTGGGCACGATCGTGCGCGACATGCGCGGATCGGTGACAGGGCGGCTGTCGCTGCGCGGCGCCGGCGACGACCTCTCCGGCTCGGCCAATCTGACCGCTCAGGATATCCGCAGCGTCGACGCGCCGCGCGGTCTGGCCGTCGACGGAACCTTCAACGCCACGCTGGTCAACGAAAGTCTGCGGATTCAAGCCCAGGCCAGTGACGGCGACGCCGTCCGCGCCACGGCCGACCTGACCCTGCCCGTCGAGGCGTCGGCCGCGCCCCTGCGGCTGGCCATCGTGCGCACCCGCGAGATGTCAGGCGACATCGCCATCCAGGGGCAGATCCAGCCCATCTGGGACCTGCTGGCCGGCGGCGAGCGCTCCCTGACGGGACAGGTCAACGCCCGCGCCAGCGTGGCGGGATCGCTGGCCGAGCCGCGCATCAACGGACGGCTCGATCTGCAGCAGGGCTCCTTCCGTGACAGCGCCACCGGCGTGCGGCTCGAAAATGTCACGCTCGCCAGCCGGTTCGACGACACCACGGGCCTGATCGAGGCCTTCAGCGCAGTGGACGGCGCCGGCGGATCGGTCACCGGCAACGGACGCATCGGCCTGCGTCAGGGCTCCGGCTCCAGCTTCCAGCTGTTGTTCAACCGGTTCCGGATCATTGACAACGATATCGCCGAAGCGAAGGCGTCCGGCCCGCTCACCGTGACCCGGGGCGAGGACGGCAACATCACCCTGACCGGCGAGATGGACATCGACGAGGCCCGCATCGAGGCCAATCCGCCGGGATCGACCGGCATCGTCCGGATGGACGTCGTGGAGATCAACAAGCCCGGCGGCGACGTCCCGGAAGAAGAGCAGAACCGTCAGCGCGGTCTACAGTTCGGCCTCAATATCGGTCTTCGCTCCCCGGGGGGCGACGTGCGCGTCGTCGGCCGCGGCCTCAATGTGGAAATGAACGTCAACGCCCGCGTCACCGGCACCATCAGCCGTCCGATCCTGAGCGGCACGGCGCGCGTCGTGCGGGGCGACTACGACTTCGCCGGCAAACGATTCGTCTTCGACCAGCGCGGCTCCGTCAGCCTGTCGACCAATCCCGAACTGATCCGGCTCGACCTCAGCGCGACACGCGACGACCCGACCCTGACCGCCACCATCCGCGTGACCGGCACGGCGGCCCGTCCGGAAATCGAACTGACGTCCACCCCCTCCCTGCCCCAGGACGAAATCCTGTCCCAGGTGCTGTTCGGGCGATCGGCCTCACAGCTCTCGGGGTTCGAGGCGGCGCAGCTGGCGGCCGGCGTCGCGGCCCTGGCGGGCGGAGGCGGTTTCGATGTGATCGGCAATCTGCGCGAACTGGCCGGCCTCGACCGGCTGTCGTTCGGCGGCGAGGCGTCCGGCCTCACGGTCGCGGGCGGACGCTACATCAGCGACGACGTCTATCTGGAGATCATCGGCGGCGGCGAAAGCGGCGCGGCGGTCAATGTCGAATGGCAGGTGCGTCGCAACCTGACTGTCAGTTCGAAGATCAGCGGAACCGGGGACGCCAGCCTGTCGATTCGCTGGCGCCGCCAGTCGCGGCAGCCGGGCGCCGGTCGCGAGGACCGACGCCCGAACCGTTAGCCCTAGTAGGTCTGGGCCGCCGCCATGCGCAGCTTGTCCAGCTTGCTGGCGCCGCGGATGCCGGTGATGTGCAGCAGCAGCTCGACCGCCATGACGATGAAGCTTCCCCACAGTTGCCACGCGGGCGTCTGGGCGGCTTCCGGCAGGCCCGCCTGACCGGCCATCGCCATGCTCAGCACGCCCGAAACCAGACCGAAGGCGACCAGGATCGCGAAGATGATCGGGATGACGATGTTGGGCTTGCTCCACTGGACGAAGCCGAGGATCGCCTGGATGACCACCAGTCCGACCGACATCCACAGCGCCGTCTGCGCCATCATGCCGGCCATGCCCGCGGTTTCGGGGCTCTGGGCCGAGGCCTGGGCTACGGCTGCTTCCATGACGGCCTGGCCGGCAGTCATCAGATAGATGATCCCGACGACGCCCCACAGGACGCCCAGGAAAATGGCGACGGCGCTGGCCCGGGCCGCCGCGATCGCCTCGCTTTCGGTCGTGATCGGGGCAGTCGGGTTAAGCGCTCTCTTCAAATCAATCATAGGTCCCTCCCTTTGTGATGATTCAGCCTAGCGCGCGCATCACCCGCTGCAAACGGTCAACCGCTCGCCTTCACCTTTGCCGTCGGCCCGGCTAGGGTTCGCCGGCATGCAAATTCAGCCCTCCGACCAGCTCGTGCTCGACCATGTCGCGGCGCGCGAAGACATCATCATCGGCCGTGCGATCGAATGGGCGGATATCAATTCAGGCAGCCGGAACACCGCCGGCCTCGCCGTGATGCTTGACCTGCTTGAAGCCGAGGCCATGCACCTTCCCGGGGTGGTCGAACGGATCGCGACCGGCCCCTCGACCTCGGTCGGCGACGACGGCGTCGTCACAACCGAAATCCATGCCGACGCCCTCAGAATCACCACCCGGCCCCTGGCCCCCGTCCAGATCGTTCTGACCGGCCACTACGACACCGTCTTTCCCGTCGACAGCCCCTTCCAGGCCGTCACGACCCGCACCGACGGCGCGCTGAACGGCCCCGGGATCGCCGACATGAAGGGCGGAATCAGCGTCATGCTCGCCGCGCTGGAAGCCTTTGAAACCCATCCCGACCGCGAACAGGTCGGGTGGACCGTGTTGCTGTCCCCGGACGAGGAGATCGGCTCCCCGGCCTCCGCGCCGCTGCTGGCGGAACTCGGCGCGCGCGGCCACATCGGCATGACCTATGAACCCGCGCTGGCCGACGGAACCCTCGCCGGCGCGCGCAAGGGCAGCGGCAACTATCATCTGATCGTCAGCGGCAAGGCCGCCCATGCCGGTCGGGCCTTCAACGAGGGCGCCAACGCGGTCGCCGGGGCGGCCATCCTCGCCGCCCGCCTGCACGCCCTGAACGGCCAGCGCGAGGGCGTCACCGTCAATGTCGCCAAAATCAGCGGCGGCGGTCCCCTGAACGTCGTCGCGGACAACGCCGTGGTCCGCTTCAATGTCCGGGTCCCCGATCAGGCGGCCGCGGACTGGGTGGAGGCCGCGGTCCATGACATCGCCGCCGACCTTCCCTTCCCCGGCCTGGTCCTGCACCTCCTCGGCGGCATGACCCGCGCGCCCAAGCCCATGGACGCGTCCCAGACGGCCCTGTTCGAGGCGGTGCGCGACACGGGCGCCCTGCTGGGCCAGACCATCGCCTGGAAGCCCTCGGGCGGCGTCTGCGAGGGCAACAACCTGCACGCCGCCGGCCTGCCCAATATCGACACCCTCGGCGTCCTCGGCGGCGACATCCATTCGGACCAGGAGTTCGCCTGGCCCGCCAGTTTCGTCGAACGCGCGCAGCTCAGCGCCCTGATCCTGTGCAAGATCGCCTCGGGCGAGATCGATGCGCTGAAACTGAAGTCCCTGCGTCTGGAGACGATGTAACCCCATGCTCGTCGTCCGACCCGCCGCGCCCGCCGACCTCGACCACCTGCTGGAACTGGCCATCCTCAGCGGCCCCGGCTTCACCAGCCTGCCCGAGGATCCGGACCAGCTGGCCGACCGGCTGGAGGTCAGCCGCGACAGCTTCTCCGGAAAGCTGGCGCCCGAAGAGCGCTGGTACACGCTCATGCTCGAGGAATCCGAGACCGGCGACGTCGACGGCATAGGCTCGGTCAAGGCGGCCGTCGGCCTTCACCGGCCCTTCTTCTCGTTCCGGGTGGTGACCAACACCCAGTCGTCGCCCTCGCTGGGCATCAAGCTCGAGCAGAAGACCCTCGTCCTGGTCAACGAATGCACCGGCTGGACCGAGGTCGGCTCCCTGTTCCTCAAGGCCGACCGGCGCAAGGGCGGCGCCGGCCGCCTGCTCAGCCAGTCCCGCTACATGCTGATCGGCGCCCAGCCGGAGCTGTTCAACGAGAACGTCCTGGCCGAGCTGCGCGGCGTCTTCACCCCCGACGGCGCCTGCCCCTTCTGGGATCATGTGGCGCACAAATTCTTCCCCATGGAGTTCGACGAGGCCGACCGCATGACCGGCTCGACCGACAAACAGTTCATCGTCGACCTGGCCCCGCGCCACCCGATCTATATCGACCTGCTGCCCGAACCCGCGCGCGCCGTGATCGGCAAGGTCCATCCGCAGGGCGTGCCGGCCATGGCCCTGCTGGAGAGCGAGGGTTTCCGGCCCAACGGCCTGATCGACATCTTCGACGCCGGGCCCACGGTCGCCTGCGGGCGGGACAACATCCGAACCGTCCGGGACGCCCGGCGGCTGACCGTCGCCGTTTCGTCCGAGGTCGAGGCCGAACTGCCCGCCCTGATCTCGACCGACAGCGTCACCGCGTTCCGCGCCGTCCGCCAGCGCGCCCATATCGAGGGCGACGTCGCCACCCTGAACGCCGAAACCGCCGACGCCCTCAGGGTGCGTCCGGGCGACACGGTGCGGGTCAAGGCCTGAAAGCCCATCTGATGACCATGACCCCGTTCAAATCCATCGACCCCGCCACCGGGGAAACCGTCTGGGAAGGCCCGGCCGCCTCGCCCGCCGAGGTCCAGGCCGCCGCCGACCGCGCCCGCGCCGCCTTCCCCGGCTGGGCCGACCGCCCGCGCCAGGACCGCATCGACGCCGTCAAACGCTACCAGGCCGTGCTGAAGGACCGTGCGCCGCAGATGGCCGAGGCCATCAGCCGCGAAACCGGCAAGGCGCTGTGGGAAACCACGACCGAACTGACCGCCATGGCCGGCAAGGTCGACATCTCGATCCGCGCCTATGACGAACGGACGGGCGAACGCACCGCCGACACCGCCTTCGGTCAGGCGACCCTGCGCCATCGCCCGCATGGCGTCGCAGCCGTGCTGGGGCCCTTCAACTTCCCCGGCCATCTGCCCAACGGCCATATCGTCCCGGCCCTGCTGGCCGGCGACACCGTCGTGTTCAAGCCGTCCGAAGAGACGCCCCTCACCGGTCAGCTGATGGCCGAGGCCTTCGCCGCCGCCGATCTGCCCGCTGGCGTGGTCAACGTCGTCCAGGGCGGACGCGACACGGGCGCGGCCCTGCTGGACGCGGGCATCGACGCCCTGATGTTCACCGGTTCCGGCGCGGCCGGCGCCCATTTCCGGCGCAAATTCGCCGACGATCCGCATGTGATCCTCGCGCTCGAACTGGGCGGCAACAATCCGCTGGTCGTCTGGGACGCCGCCGATGCGGAAGCGGTGGCCGGCATCGTCGTTCAGTCCGCCTTCGTCACCACGGGCCAGCGCTGCTCCTGCGCCCGCCGCCTGATCGTGCCCGAGGGCCCGCAGGGCGACGCCATCGTCGAGGCCGTCGCCGCTTTCGTCGACCGCCTCATCCTCGCGCCGTGGAACTCCACACCCGAACCCTACGCCGGCCCCCTGATCTCCCAAAAGGCCGCCGAGGCCGCCCTGCAGGCGCTGCAGGACCGTATCGCCATGGGCGCCAGGGTCATCCGCGCCTCCGGACCCGTCGACAACCTGCCCGGCGCCTTCGTGAAGCCCGCGATCATCGACGTCACCGGCGTCGCCGTCCCGGACGAGGAGATGTTCGCCCCCTTCCTGTCCGTGACCCGCGTCGCCAGCTTCGACGCCGCCGTCGCCGAGGCCAACAACACCCGTTACGGCCTCTCCGCCGGTCTGGTCAGCGACGATCCCGCCAACTGGCAGCGTTTCATCCGCCGCATCCGCGCGGGCGTGGTCAATTTCAACCGCCCGACGACCGGCGCCGCCGGGGACATGCCCTTCGGCGGGCTCGGCGCCAGCGGCAACCATCGCCCGTCGGCCTGGTACGCCGCCGACTACTGCGCCTATCCGGTGGCCAGTTTCGAAGCCGTCGCCGTCAAGAATATCGAAAGCGAGATCAAGGGCTTGAGGCCGTGACCTCGGCGGTCGAGGCAAACGCCGACGGGCTGATCGGCCCGACCCATTCCTACGCCGGCCTGTCCCCCGGCAACCTCGCCTCCAGCCTCAACGCCGGCGACGCCTCCAACCCCCGCGCCGCCGTCCTGCAGGGCCTCGACAAGATGAAGCGGCTGGCGGACCTCGGCCTGCCCCAGTTCGTCCTGCCGCCGCACGAACGGCCCGACATCCCCTTCCTGCGCAGCCTCGGCTTCACCGGTTCCGACGGCGCCGTTCTGGAGGCCGCCTGGAAGTCCGCACCGTCCTTCGCCGCCGCCGCCTGTTCGGCATCGCCCATGTGGGCCGCCAACGCCGCTACGGTGACGCCGTCCGCCGACGCCGCCGACGGCCGGGTGCACTTCACCCCGGCCAACCTCGTCACCAACCTGCACCGCTCGCTCGAACACCGGCAGACGAAGCGCGCCCTGGACGCCCTCTTCCCCGACCCGAACCATTTCGCCGTTCACGACGCCCTGCCCTCCGTGGGCCACCTCGCGGACGAGGGCGCCGCCAACCACGTCCGCCTGTGCGCCGACCACGGCCAGCCCGGCGTCAACATCCTCGTCTGGGGCCGCGAGGCCTATGAGCCCTGGTCCGGGGCCTTCCCGGCCCGCCAGACGCGCGAGGCCTCCGAAGCCGTCGCCCGCCGCCATGGCGCGACCCGCCCGGTCTTCCCGCGTCAGTCCCGCGCCGCCATCGCCGGCGGCACCTTCCACAACGACGTCGTCTGCGTCGGTGCGCTGGAGACCCTGTTCTTCCACGAGCTGGCCTTCGAGGATACCGACGCGACCAGGGCGGACATCCGCGCCGCCGCAGACGGGCTGTTCGAACCGATCTTCGTCGAGGTTTCCTCCGCCGATCTGCCGCTCGCCGACGCCATCTCCAGCTATCTGTTCAACTCCATGCTGGTGCGGATTCCGGGCGAGGATCGCCTGACCCTGATCTGCCCGACCGAGACCCGCGACAACCCGCGCAGCCATGCCGTCGCGGAACGGCTGGCCTCGTCCAACGGCCCCATCGGTCGCGTCGAATACGTCGATGTGCGCCAGTCGATGCGCAACGGCGGCGGGCCCGCCTGCCTTCGCCTCCGCGTCGTCCTGACCGAGGCCGAATTGGCCGCGACCAATCCCGCCATGCGGATGACGGACGAACTGCACGCCCGCCTGTCGATCTGGGCCGCCGCCTGGTACCGCGACACCCTGACCCCGCGGGACCTCGCAGACCCCGCCCTGCTGGACGAAAGCCGCGGCGCGCTCGACGCCCTGACGGACATCCTCGGTCTCGGCGGCGGCTTCTACCCGTTCCAGCGGGCCTGATCCCATGTCGGCCTTCTCGATCCGCATCGCGACCGAGGCCGACATCCCGGCGCTGGTCGCCCTGATGGACCGCGCCATCTCAGGCCCGCTCGCCGCCTTCCTGACGCCGGACCAGATCGCCGCCAGCCGCAAGCTGATGGGTCTGGACAGCCAGATCATCGCCGACCGCACCTATTTCATCGTCGAGGTCGACGGCGTCCTCGCCGGCTGCGGCGGCTGGAGCCGGCGCATCACCACCTACGGCGGCGACCACACGCCCGGCCGCGAGCCCGCCCTGCTGCATCCCGGAACCGACGCGGCCCGCGTCCGCGCCATGTACACGGCGCCCGAGTTCGTCCGCCGGGGGATCGGCCGGCTGATCCTGCAGGTGTGCGAGGACGCCGCCCGCGCCGAGGGCTACGACCGCGTCGAACTGGTCGCCACCATGGGCGGCGAGCCCCTGTATCTCGCCAACGGCTATAGCGAGATCGAACGCTTCGAGGACGACCGCGGCGGCGCGCCCGTGCCGCTGGTCAGAATGGGCAAACCGCTCTAGCCCTTCTCCCGTGACGCCCGAGGGGAAGCGGATGACCGAAGCAGCGATGAGCCCGGCCAGACGCCTGCGCAACATCATCGGCGGCTCGGCCGGCAATCTGGTCGAATGGTTCGACTGGTACGCCTATGCGGCCTTCACCCTGTATTTCGCCCCGGTCTTCTTCCCCAAGGGCGACTCCACCGCCCAGCTGCTGAGCACGGCCGCCATCTTCGCCGTCGGCTTCTTCATGCGGCCGGTCGGCGCCTGGGTCATGGGCGTCTATTCCGACCGCAAGGGCCGCAAGGCGGGCCTGACCCTGTCCGTCACCCTCATGTGCACCGGCAGCCTGATCATCGCCTGCACGCCGGGCTACGCCAGCATCGGCGTCCTCGCTCCGGCCATGCTGCTGTTCGCCCGCATGCTGCAGGGCCTCAGCGTCGGCGGCGAATACGGCTCATCCGCCACCTATCTGTCCGAAATGGCCACGGCGAAACACCGCGGCTTCTGGTCCAGCTTCCAGTACGTCACCCTGATCTCGGGCCAGTTGCTGGCCCTTCTGCTCCTGATCCTGCTGCAGACGACCATGGACGAGGCCGACCTCAAGGCCTGGGGCTGGCGCATTCCCTTCTTCGTCGGCGCCGCCCTGGCCGTGGTCGTCTTCTGGCTGCGCCGCCGCCTCGACGAGACCCGCGCCTTTGAGGGCGACATCTCGGGCGCGCCGAGATCCAGCGCCCTGCTGCTGATCATGAAACACCCGCGCGAGGCGCTTCTGGTGCTCGGCCTCACCGCCGGCGGCACGCTCGCCTTCTACGCCTACACGACCTACCTGCAGAAATTCCTCGTCAACACGACGGGCTTCTCCAAGGATGCGGCGACCCAGATCAGCGCCGCCGCCCTGTTCGTCTTCATGCTGCTCCAGCCCGCCGTCGGCGCCCTGTCCGACCGGATCGGCCGCAAGCCGGTGATGATCGCCTTCGGGGTCTCGGGCGTGCTGCTGACCGTTCCGATCATGACCGCCCTCGCGACCGCCGACAGCCCGTTCGTGGCCTTCCTGCTGGCCATGACGTCGCTGGTGATCGTCAGCGGCTACACCGCCATCAACGCCGTGGTGAAGGCCGAGCTGTTCCCGGCCCACATCCGCGCCCTCGGCGTCGCCCTGCCCTACGCCATAGCCAACGCGGCCTTCGGCGGCACGGCCGAATACGTCGCCCTGTGGTTCAAGTCGAACGGGATCGAGAGCGCCTTCTTCTGGTACGTGACCGGCATGATCGGCGTATCGTTGCTGGTCTATCTGTTCATGCGCGACACGAAACACCGCAGCCTGATCGTCCACCAGGACTGATCAGCCTGGCGACCTGAGCCGCTCCAGCGCCTGCGGATACCGGCGCGACAACGGCGCCGCGACCCCGCCCAGCTCAACCGTCCAGTCCCCGGAGCCGTCGGGCTCCAGCGCCGTCACCCGCGCGGCGTTGACCAGCCAGGACCGGTGCACCCGCACGAAACCGAACCGTTCCAGCTCGACCTCGATCGCCGCCAGGGTGGCCCGCATCAGCGGCCGCCGCCCGTCCGCCAGCCAGAACTCGACATAGTTGCCCGCTGATGAGACGGCGACGATGTCCGGCAGCGCCGCCCGGATGATCCGCGCGCCGTCGCGTATGTCGAAACTGACAGGCCGCACCGGCTCGTCGCGCCGCCGGCGCAGATAGCCCAGCACCCAGAAGGTCGCGACGAAGGTCGCGTAGCTGAGCGTGTCCTTCCTCAGCTCATAGATGAACCGGTCGCCGAACTCATAGGGGCCGGCGTCCATCCAGTCGTAGATCAGGCCGCGCAGGATCACGAAGCCCGCCACATGCAGGGCCGCAAACGACAGCACGCCGATCAGATGCACGACGAGGAAGCCGGACTTGGGCCGCCAGCCCGATCCCAGGGCAGAGTCCGGAGGAGCCGCCGCGGTCGTCAGCCATGGAATCCAGATCGCCAGCAGCGTCGTGATCGCGCTGGTGATCTCCCAGCTCCACGGCTCCCACGTCTGGATGCCTGTAACATCAGCCAGGGCCGTCAGGGCGTTGACCGTCACGACCATCATGGCGACCAGCGCAACGATGACGAATCCACGCCGCAGGTCCCGGGGATCGGCGCTGCCGAACCGCTTCGTCAGCCTCGCGCGCCAGCCGCCCGTCCCGCCTCGCGCGCCGTTCGTCCCGGCCCGGTTTCCGCCGTCCCGGCCAGCCTGCCGGACGGCCCCTGACGATTGCGGTCCCGCCCCCGCCGGCACGACGCTGTGATCATCCTCACTGGTCACGGAAGCCGCCCATGTCCGCCATCGCCCTGCCGCCCCCTGCCCGCCGCTACGATCTCGACTGGATCCGCGTCGGCGCCTTCATGCTGCTGATCCTCTATCACGTCGGCATGTTCTATGTGCCCTGGGACTGGCACGTGAAGAGCACCCATCAGGTCGAGGCGCTCGAGCCGGTCATGCTGCTGACCAATCCCTGGCGGCTGACCCTGCTGTTCCTGATCTCGGGCTGCGCCACCCGCTTCATGGCGGACAGCTTCCGCGCCCGGGGTCGTGGGAATGCGACGCTGGCCGGCTCCCGCATCCTGCGTCTGCTGCCGCCGCTCCTGTTCGGCATGTTCGTGATCGTGCCGCCGCAGAGCTATTACGAGATCGTCGAGGCGCTGCGCGGCATGGGCGTCGCCGACCCCGCCAACAGCATGGTCCTCGCCAATTTCTGGACCCGCTACGCCACCGCTTCCGGCAACTGGTGCGATGCGAACGGCTGCCTGATCACGCCCACATGGAATCACCTGTGGTTCGTGGCCTATCTGCTGATCTACAGCCTCGTTCTGGCCTTGCTGCTCGCCATCCCCGGCGTCCGGCGCGGCCTGCAGGCCGTGGCCGACACGGCCTTCAGGGGCTGGGGCCTGATGCTCTGGCCCGTGGCCTGGCTGGTGCTGATCCGCTGGACCCTGGCCCCGCTGTTCGAGATCAACCACGCCCTGATCGCGGACTGGTACAACCATGCCCTCAGCTTCGCCGCCTTCCTGTTCGGCTATCTGACGGCCCGCTCGGAGCCCGCGCGCCAGACCTTCATGAGACTGCGCTGGCCCGCCCTGATCGCCGCCGTCCTGGCATGGGCCGCCTGGGCGACCTACGCATGGATCTACCGCGCCGAGGACGCCGCGCCCGCCGAGGCGCTGCGGATGGCGATGCGGATCGTCTATGCGGTCGACCAATGGGCCTGGATCGCGGCCATCCTGGGCTTCGGCGCCCGCTGGCTGAACCACGGCGGACCGGTGCTCCGCTATCTGACCGTGGGAGTCTTCCCCTTCTACATCGTCCACCAGACGGCGATCGTGGTCGCCGGCCACCATCTGGCCGGCCTCCGCCTGCCGGCCGGCGTCGAGGCGTCGTTGCTGATCGCAATCACGGCCGCCGCGTGCTGGATGGCCTATGAGGTCGCGCGCCGCATCGGCTGGCTGGGCCTGCTTCTCGGGGTCCGCCCGGAACGCCCGTCGCCCCTCGCGGAGCCTCAGGCCGCGAACCGCCCGCCCTTGTCGGCATAGGCCTGGGTCCCGCGCGTGAAGACCCGGTCGGTCGGCAGGATCGCCTCGATGGCGATCTCGTCGGCGCCCTTCAGCCGGTCGTAGATCGGGCCGAAATCCTTCAGCGTCTCGGCCTTCAGCTGTTCGATCGAGTCGATGACGAAATAGACCTGCTGGAAGTCGTCGATCCGGTAGAGCGTCCGCATCACCCGCTCGAGCTCGAAGCCCAGCCGGTTCGGCGACGGGTCCTCCAGCGAGAAGACGCTCTCGGTCGCCGACGACACGATGCCGGCTCCGTAGATCCGCAGCCCGCCGGCGTCCTGCATCAGGCCGAACTCGACCGTGTACCAGTACAGCCGCGCCAGGTTCTTGAGCATGCCCAGCGACGCCGCCCGCTGCCCGCCCTTGCCGTACGCCTCCATATAGTCGGCGAAGTCGGGATCGCTGAGCATCGGCACATGGCCGAAGACATCGTGGAAGATGTCCGGCTCCTGCAGATAATCCAGCTGGTCCGGCTTGCGGATGAACTGGCCCGAAGGGAAGCGCCGGTTGGCCAGGTGGTCGAAGAAGACGTCGTCCGGCACCAGCCCGGGCACGCAGACGACGGTCCAGCCGGTCAGGGCCTGCAGCTTGGGATTCATCACCGCGAAATCGGGAATGCCGCCGGTGTTCAGGTCCAGCGCCTTCAGCCCCTTCAGGAAGACGTCGGCCGCCCGACCGGGCAGGATCTTCATCTGCCGGGCGTACAGCGTGTCCCAGGTCCGGTGTTCGATCTCGGTGTAGGACGCCCAGTCCTGGGGGATCGTCCAGTCAGCGGCCGCCCCCTCGGGCGGCTTGTCGAACACATGCTCGAAGTCTGACATGACCCGTCTCCTGCAACCTGCGGGCTCTGACTGGCCCTTGCGGCCAATCTAGGCCCGGCGCGGCGTCCACGCCAGCCGCCGTCAGTGAATGGCGTGGGTCAGCGGCGCGTGACGACCCTGGGCGTCGACGGTGAACCAGCGTTCCTCGGCTTCCCGGCTCAGCGCCGACAGTTCGGGATCATGCTCCAGCACGTCCTCGGGGGCGTAGGCGACAAACCCGCCGCCCAGTCCGATGGCCAGGATCTTGTACCAGGGCTGGTCGGACTTCGCCTCGCTCGTGGGCGTGGGATCGCCCGCATAGCTGGCGTCGATGTCGATCACCACGCCCCGGAAGGAGCCGTCGTGGCGCCGAACGATCTGGCCGAGGCCGAATTTCGCAACGGATTGGCAGGTCATGACCCAAGAATGCAGGGTGCAACCTGAGCCTTTGGGCCGCCGGCTCGTTCATTTTCGCGTCACCTGCTTGGCGACTGATGTTCGACGGTCCTAAGGTGTCCGGGACGGGCGCCGTTTCGGACCGCCCACCTTGAGAGTTTCGGCCCATGCCGGAGACCGACGGCGCGCCACGGCGTGACCAGCGGTCCCAGCCCCGAACGCCTGACCAGCGCGCCCGGAGCGGCGCCGGCGGCGGATTCGGGGCGTCAGGTCGCGAGGCGTCCCTGTTTGGCGCGCTCGATCTGGGGACCAACAACTGCCGGCTGCTGATCGCAAAGCCGGCGCGCGACGGCTTTCGCGTCGTCGATTCCTTCAGCCGGATCGTTCGTCTGGGCGAGGGCCTGTCGCGAACGGGCCGGCTCGACGACGCGGCCATGGACCGCGCCTACGAAGCCCTCGTCCTCTGCGGAGAGCGCGTCGCCAGGAAGGGCGTCGATCCGAGCCGGCTGATGGCGGTCGCCACCCAGGCGTGCCGGCAGGCCGACAACGGGGAGGCCTTTATCGACCGCGTCCGCGTGGGCACCGGCCTCAGGCTGCGGATCATCGACCCGGTCGAGGAGGCCCGGCTCGCGGTCGAAGGCTGCCTCAATCTGTTCGACCACACGGCCGAGGCCGTCCTGGTGGTGGACGTGGGCGGCGGATCCACCGAACTCAGCTGGCTGAAACGTCAGGGGCGCGCGGATTTCGTGCTCGAGGGCTGGATGTCCGCGCCGGTCGGCGTCGTCACCCTGGCCGAACGGCATCCCGAGCCGCCAACGGGTCTGGACTCCTGGTACGAGGCCATGGTCGCCGACATGGGCCAGGCTCTCGCCGCCGCCCCGGTCAGCCCCGAGTTGCGGGATATCTTCGTCCGTGGCCGCGGCCACATGATCGGCACCTCCGGCGCGATCACCAGCCTGGCCGGCATCCACCTGGGCCTGCGCCGCTATCAGCGGAACCTCGTCGACGGCCTGTGGATGACCAGCGGCGACTGCGAGCGCGCGGCCGAAAAGCTGATGGCGCTCGGGCCGGCGGGCCGGGCGGCGGAATCGTGCATCGGGCCCGATCGGGCCGATCTCGTCCTGGCCGGCGCGGCCATCATGGAGGCCGTCCAGCGGGCCTGGCCGTCCGAACGCGTGCGCGTGGCGGATCGCGGCCTCAGGGAGGGGCTGCTGTTGCAGCAGATGCGGGCCGCACGGACGCCGAGCCGGCGCCGGCGGCGCGGACGGGGTTCGAACGGCGGCGGGCGGACCGAACCGGCTAGTTGACCACCTGCACCGGCAGGGTGACGTCGCAGACCGAGAAGTCCGCGCCGCGCCGCGCCCGCGTTTCCTCCACCAGCGCCCGGAACCGCGGCGAATCCGTCGCCAGCACCTGCACCGAAGGCCGTTCAGCCTCCGGAATGTCGGCCGCGACGCGCACGCGGGTCATCCGGTCCGGCTGGGCCTGGGTCATCATGCCGTTGTCGCCGTCGCCGACCTGCAGCGACCGCACCACGTCCAGCCCCGACACCGTCACGCCCCAGATGGTGTAGCGCTTGTCCAGCGCGGGGTAGGCCTGCCGCATGATGAAGAACTGGCTGTTCGCCGTGTCATTGCCCTCGTCCCGGGCCATGCCCGCGACGCCGGGGCAGTACAGCCCCCAGGCATGGACCTTGCCGTCCGCGGTCAGGGCGAAGGCGGAATCGGGCTGGGTCTGCACCGGCAACGCATGGAAGAAGCCGACCCGCGCCCCGGCCGGCTCGGCCACGGCGGCGAACGGCATGGTCGCCTCGCGGCGGAAGGTGAATTCGGCCTTCAGATCGGGATAGGGGCTCTGCCCCTCGCCGTTGCCCAGCGGATCGCCGGTCTGGGCCATGAACCAGTCGATCACCCGGTGCCACGGCACGCCGTCGTAGAAGCCGCGCCGCGCCAGCAGCTTGATCCGCTCCACATGCAGGGGCGCGACCTCGGGCGTCAGTTCCACGAGGATGCGGCCCTTGGTCGTATCGATCACCAGCAGGTTCTCGGCCGTCGCCGTCCGCCACTCGGGCGCGGCGATCGTCGTAGCGGCGGTGGGCGGCGGCGGCGGGGGCGGCGTACCGCCGGAATCCTGGGCGTTGGCGACGCCGGCTGTCAGGACGGCCAGGGCCGTAAGACCGAGAAACTTCCGCATCGTCTTCCCCCTCTTTCCGAATTCAGCCGCCGGTCACTTCGGCAGGCGGCTGCACGTCGCACACCGTGAAGCGCGCGCCCAATTCGGCGCGCTTCTGCTCGACCATGGCCGCGAAGGCCGGGCTGCGCGCCGTCATCACCCGGGCCGACGGCCGTTGCCCCTCGGGCATGGCCGCGGCGGTCCGCGCGCGCGTCATGATGTCGGGATCCGTGACCGCGCCGTTGGCGGCCTCGCTTCCGGCCTTCAACGCCTTGACCACGTCCAGTCCGGACAGGACGCGCCCGAAGGGCGTATACAGACCGTTCAGCGCGTCATTCGGACCCGTCATCAGGAAGAACTGGCTGTTGGCGCTGTTCGGGTCCTGGGCGCGGGCCATGCCGGCGACGCCCGGGCAGAACAGAGCCTGGGCCGCCGTCCTGAAATCCGCCGTGACCATCATCTGCGCGTCCGGCTGGGTGAACACCGGCATGGAGCCGGCGATCCCCAGCAGGCCGGTGGGCGAGGTCACCAGATTCACGTAGCCGAGGTCGCGTCCGCGGCGGAACTGGAACTCGCCCGGAATGTCGGGCAGTTCGCTGCCGCCCTCGCCCGTGCCCAGCGGATCGCCCGTCTGGGCCATGAATCCCGGCAGCACGCGGTGGAATTTCAACCCGTCATAGAAGCCCTGGTCAGCCAGGGTGCGGATGCGCGCGACCGACTGCGGCGCCACCGCGGGGTCCAGTTCGACGACGATCCGCCCCTTGGCCGTGTCGATCACCAGCAGGTTTTCGGGCGCGACGGCGCGCCATTCGGCGGCGGGCGCCTGGGCGGCGGCAGGCTGGCCGGCGGCGAGAAGCGCCATCGAGAACACGCCGATGGTTGCGATCCTGAACTTCATTCTATCCCTTGACCTTGTCCCTGACCGCCTTGGCGACGGCCGGGCTGACGAAACTGTCGATCGCGCCGTCCAGACGGGCGATCTCCTTGACCAGCCGCGAGGCGATGGCCTGATGCCGCGGGTCGGCCATCAGGAAGACCGTCTCGATGTCGGCATTGAGGCGCTGGTTCATGGCCGTCATCTGGAATTCGTATTCGAAGTCCGCGACGGCGCGCAGGCCGCGCACGATGATGGTGGCGTCCAGTTCCTCGGCGAAATGCATCAGCAGGGTGGAAAAGGCCCGGACCTCGACCTTGTCGCCCAGATGGGCGACCTCGGCGCGAACCATTTCGACGCGCTCGTCCGTTCTGAACAGCGGGCCCTTGTCGTCGTTGCGGGCGACGCCGATGACCAGTCGGTCGACCAGCTTCACCGCACGGCCGATGATGTCCATATGTCCGTTGGTCACGGGATCGAACGTGCCCGGATACAGGCCGATGCGCATGCAGTCCTCCCCGCTTTCCAGCGGTTTAGCAGCCCCCGCCGCCACAGCCTAGATCGGTTGGACCGGGTTCGACGCCCATGCCGATCGGAGGCGGTCGATCATCGCCGCGGACGTCGCGAACGTCTGATCGCCGATCGAAGCCACGGCGCAGGCCGGGGTGGCGCTGTTGCAGATAAAGGCGCCGTCGAAATCGCCCAGATCATCGACGTGGACGGGCGCGATCCGGCCGGTCAGCCCCGCGCCGCCGAGGCCGCGATGCACCAGCGCCTGCGCGACCCCGGCCAGCATCGGCGCCTGGGGCCAGACGATCTCATCTCCGGATATAAATCCTGCATTCCATAGGCTTCCCTCCGACACCTGACCTTGCGCATTTACAAAAAGCGCGTCGTCGAAGCCGGCCTGGCGCGCCATCCGACGGGCCCGGATCAGGCCGAACGTCGCCACATGTTTCAGATGCGGCGCCTCACGCCCATAGGTCTGGACCTGCAGGCGCACGCTGTCGGCCAGCGGCGGCGGCGGCGGCGAGGCCGCAATCATCACCCTGGGCCGGCCGCTCCAGTTCGGCGTCCGCGGCCCGATCTCCTGCGAAAACAGACTGACGCGCAGCCAGCAATCCTCGCGCTCCGCCACGGCGGACCGCATCAGCTCGCGTAGACGCGCCTCGCCGACCGGCTCGCCGAACAGCTCGACCGCCTCGGCCTCCAGCCGCGCCAGATGCAGGTCCAGCCCGCGCACGCCGCCCCGCTCCACCCGGAACGAGGTGTAGGCGCCGTAGTTGACCAGCGCGATGTGGGTCAGGTCTTCGGGCGAAGCCGGCGCGCCGTCGATGGAAAGAGCAATCACGCCTCATCCACCGGGTGCGGTATCGGCGTGGACAACGCCTTTTTCCCGGCCTTCGCCTTCGGTCGATCTCGACGAAGGATCCAGAACAGCGCTGCCGGTATCGGAAGGGACAGCATCAGAACCCAGGGATCGAGAGGACCGACCCCCTTGAAGAAGCCCGCGCTCAGAATCGCGAAATAGAGGGTCTGGAACTGCCATTCGCCAGTATTCCAATTCAACGCCAGCTGACCGAAGCCGAACAGGCTGAAGATCATCCAGGCCCAACGCCGCCGCCAACCCGCGACGCCAGCCGTCACCAGACAAAGCAGAGGGACCAGGACCACGCCGATCAGCGCGCCGTAATGAAGGGGCGACTTGCCCTCCAGGCTGAAGCCGGTAGAGGCCTTGGCGAGGGTCGGGCTGACGGCGTTCAGGTGAAAGCCGTCTACCAGCCAAGGCCCGTTGCCTTCCCGGACCATCAACACCTGTACGATCACCGTCCGCTCCGGGTATTCGAGCTGCTGAACGACCTCGTACAGGGATGCGCCTCCGGCGACCGTATTCGACCGCCAGCTGAGGACCTTGCTGAGCTGCGGCGCTCCCGGCGACGCGTAGCGACGCACCCCGGCCATGAGATCCGGTGTGAGCTGCGGCCTGAGGCTGGGCGTGCTCTGCTTCGCCAGCGAATCGATGTCGCCGTCGCGCACCCAGCCGTAAACCTGTGTGGCCTGCCCAACCCGGTCCGGGTCGGCCTGCGGCATGGCGCAGGCGCCCAGACAAAGCGTCAGCACAAACAGCAAATAGCGCAGCATTTCGGTCCCCCCGGCTCCGCATCAGCATGCGACGACCGGGTAACCTCGCGCAATCAGCTTTCGCCGCCCTCGCCGTCCGCCTCGACCTCGCCTGCCTCGTCCTCGCCGCCGCCGCTGTCCGGCAGCCGTTCGACCGACACCACCCGCTCGCCCTCGGCGGTGCGGAAGATGGTCACGCCCTGGCTCGAGCGACCGACGATGCGGACCTGACCCACCGGCGTGCGGATCATCTGCCCGCCCGAGGTGACCAGCAGCAGTTCGTCCCCGTCCTCGACGGGGAACGAAGCCGCCAGACGCGTGCCCGCGCGGCCGCCCAGGCCGTGGGCCGTCAGCCCCTGCCCGCCCCGGCCCGTGCGCCGGTATTCATAGGCGGAAGACCGTTTGCCGAAGCCCGTATCGGTGACGGTGAGGATGTACTGCTCGGCCGCGCCCAGTTCGGCGATGCGCTCGACGCTCAGGGCGGCGTCGCCCGTGGCTTCGTCGTCAGCATCGACCGTCGGCGTTTCGTCCTCGCCCTCGCCCGTCGCCCGGCGCATGGCCGAGGCGTGTTTGACATAGGCGGCCCGCTCGTCCGGCGTCGCGTCGACCCGGCCCAGCACGGCCATGGAGATGACCTCGTCGTCCTTCTGCAGACGAACGCCGCGCACGCCGGTCGAATCCCGGCCCTTGAAGACGCGCACGTCGTCGGCCTTGAAGCGGATGGCCCGGCCCAGGGCCGTCGTCAGCATGACATCGTCCTCGGCCGTGCACAGGGCGACGCCGACCATGTGGTCGCCGTCCTCCAGCTTCATCGCGATCTTGCCGGCCCGGTTGACGGTGGCGAAGTCGCTCAGCTTGTTGCGGCGCACGTCGCCCGACCGGGTGGCGAACATGATGTCGAGGTTGGCCCATTCGGCCTCGTCCTCGGGCAGAGGCAGGACGTTCATGATCGAATCGCCCGGCTCGATCGGCAGCAGGTTGACGAAGGCCTTGCCGCGCGACTGCGGATTGCCCAGCGGCAGACGCCAGGTCTTCAGCTTGTAGGCCTTGCCGTTGGTGGCGAAGAACAGCACCGGCGTATGGGTCGAGGCCGAGAAGACGCCGACGACGGCGTCGTCCTCCTTCATCGCCACGCCCGAACGGCCCTTGCCGCCGCGATGCTGGGTCCGATAGGCGTTCAGCGCCACCCGCTTGACGTAGCCGCCGTGGGTGACGGTCACGACCATGTCCTCGCGCGGGATCAGGTCCTCGTCTTCCAGCTCGAAATCGCCCTCGCCGATGACGGTCCGGCGCGGAACGGCGAACTCCTCCTTCACCAGCAGCAGATCCTCCCGGATCACGGCCAGGATGTTGGCGCGGTCGCTCAGCAGGGTCAGATGGCCCTGGATGGTGTCGGCCAGGCCGCGCGCCTCGCCGAAGATGTCGTCGCGGCCCAGTCCCGTCAGGCGGCTCAGGGTCAGGCCCAGGATGGCGCGCGCCTGTTCGTCGGTCAGGTTCAGCTTGTCGCCGTCGACCAGCATGGAGCGCGGGTCGGCGATCAGTTCGATCAGGGCGATCATGTCGCCCACGGGCCATGCCTTGGCCTGCAGCCGCTCGCGCGCCTCGGCCGGATCAGCCGAGCTGCGGATGATGTGGATGACCTCGTCGATATTGGCCACGGCCACGGCCAGACCGACCAGCACGTGGCCGCGGTCGCGCGCCTTGGCCAGTTCGAACTTGATGCGGCGGACGACCACCTCTTCCCGGAACTCCAGGAAGGCTTCCAGCAGCTGGCGCAGGCCCATCTGTTCGGGACGGCCGTGGTTCAGCGCCAGCATGTTGACGCCGAACGAGCTCTGCATGGCGGTGAAGCGCCACAGCTGGTTCAGCACCACGTCGCCGGACGCGTCGCGCTTCAGCTCGATCACCATCCGCATGCCGTCGCGGTCGGACTCGTCGCGGACGTCGCTGATGCCCTCGATCCGCTTCTCGCGGACCATTTCGACGATGCGTTCGATCAGGGTCTGTTTGTTGACCTGGAAAGGCAGTTCGGTGACCACGATCGCCTCGCGGTCCTTGCGGATCGTCTCGATCGTCGCCTGCCCGCGCACCATGACCGAGCCGCGGCCGTCGCGCAGGGCGTTGCGCGGCGCGGTGCGGCCCATGATCTCGCCGCCGGTCGGGAAGTCGGGACCGGGCACGATGTCCAGCAGGGCGTCGTCGCTGACGTTCGGATCGTCCAGCAGGGCCACGCAGGCGTCGATGATCTCGCCCAGATTATGCGGCGGGATGTTGGTCGCCATGCCGACGGCGATGCCGCCCGCGCCGTTGACCAGCAGGTTGGGGATCCGCGCCGGCAGGACGACGGGCTCCAGCTCCTTCTCGTCGTAGTTCGGCTGGAAATCGACGGTGTCCTTGTCGATGTCCGTCAGCAGGGCCGAGGCCGCCGGGGCCATCCGGGCCTCGGTGTATCGCATCGAGGCCGGCATATCGCCGTCGACCGAGCCGAAATTGCCCTGGCCGTCGACCAGCATCAGACCCATGGAGAACGGCTGGGCCATGCGCACCAGCGCCATATAGACCGAGGCGTCGCCGTGCGGGTGGAACCGGCCCAGCACGTCGCCGACGACCCGCGCGCATTTCGAATAGGCGCGGTCCGGCGTCATCTTCAGATCGTGCATCGAATACAGGATGCGGCGGTGCACGGGCTTCAGCCCGTCCCGCGCGTCCGGCAGGGCGCGGCTCACGATCACGCTCATGGCGTAGTCGAGATACGAGCGCCTCAGCTCGTCTTCGATGGTGATGGTGGAAATGTCGCCGCCGCCGCCGCCCGAAACCGGGGGAAGCGCGTCGTTATAGCTGTCGTCAGTCAAGGAAATCAGGCTTTAAATGGCCGGAATCGGAACGTGATCCGCGAACAGGTTTTCTAGCATCCGGAGACCGCCGTGGCAAAGCCAGGCCGCCGGAAACGCTCCGTCCAGACAAGGGATTCCAGACCATGCGCCTCGCCCGCCTCTCCGCCCTCGCCGCCCTGCCCCTGATGGCCCTTCTGGGAGGCTGCGTTTCGGTCACCGCAGTCGAGTACGGAGAGGAGTCCGTTCGCGCCGCTCCCGGCGATTTCGGGGAGGCCACGCTGACCAATTCGTCGGGCGCCCGCGTCGGCCGCGCCATCCTGACCCAGGGCTCCACCGGCCTTCTCATCCGCATCGAGGCCGAGAGCCTGACCCCCGGCTGGCACGGCGTCCACATCCACGCCACGGGCCAGTGCGCGGCCCCCTTCACCTCGGCGGGGGCCCACATCAACCACGGCGACCCCAGGGCGCCCCACGGCCTGCTGAACGCGGGCGGACCCGACGACGGCGACCTGCCCAACGTCTTCGCCGACGCCCAAGGCCGCGTGAACGCCGAGGTCTTCACCACCCGCGCCCGAATCGCTCGCGAAGGCCCGGGTCAGTGGCTGTGGGACTCCGACGGCTCGTCCCTGGTGATCCACGCCAATATGGACGACCAGACCAGCCAGCCGATCGGCGGCGCCGGCGACCGGGTGGTCTGTGGCGTGATGGCGGCCGGCTAGCGCGCGACCTGGATCAACGGGTCGGTCAGATCGAACTCGACCCGGAAGTGACGGTTCGCCCGCCGCAATTCGTAGGCGAACGTCTGTCCCGGATGCACCTCGACCGCCCACACATTGGTGGTCGACACCGGCGCATCGCCGGCCGTGAAAAGCTCGACCGAGAAGGCGTCGACCGGGAATTCCTGCCGTTCGGCCGACCCCGCCGAAACGGTGTCCCCGCCGTACCAGTGCAGGCCGTCGGGCCTGCCCTCGGGGTCGCGGTGGTCGTGCTTGAGCGTCAGGCCGCCCTCTTCATTGCGGCTGATGACCCAGGTGCGGGATTTGTCGTCGCCGACATGGAAGGGGATGCGAACCTCGTCCGCCGAACAGTCGCGGACGTGCATGACGAGACGCGACCGGGCGAAATCGGCGTCGGCCGCGTCCGTCGTCACGACGCGTCCCGCGAATCGCTGCCCGCACAGGGCGTTGAGATGGGCCATGAAGGCGTCCTGCTGCGGCGCGCGGCCGCCCGGAAGGCTGGCGCAGGCGGACAGGGCCATGGCGGCGGCGATGACGGCGATCTGTTTCATGGGTCCAGCTTGGCACGGCGGGCCCGGCGGGCCTAACCTCCAGCCATGGCAGACACCGTGACGCTTCGCCTCACCATCGACGATCCCGTCCCCGGCGTGCGCTACAGCCTCCAGAAGGACGACATGCCGTTCGAGCCCGTCACGGCGGGCGACGCCCCGGTCTCCTTCGACGTCCCGATCACCCTGCAGCCCGACGGCCGCATGACCGGCCCCTTCGTACGCCGCGAGGGCCCGCAGCGCCGTTTCGTCTACATCCGCATAGGTACGTCCGCCGGCGATCACGCCGGCGCCTGGAGCCGCCGCGCCAAGATCGACATCCACGACATTCCGAAGGCCCTGCTGGTCCCGGGCGCCGTTCTGGAGGTCCATCTGCCCGGTCGCGGCAAGGACGGTTCGCCCGCCTGCGCCACCGTCCGGAAGCTCGGCGAATGGAAGACCGCGAGGGGCCGTTGACTTCCGGCCGCGCCTGAGTATGTTCCGCGCCTCTTATTTCCAGCGGCTTTCGCCGTCGCAAAGGTAATTCCCGATGGCCAAGCCCGCCTCTATCAAGATCCGCCTGAACTCCACGGCCGACACCGGCTTCTTCTACGTCACCAAGAAGAACGCCCGGACCATGACCGAGAAAATGGTCGTCAAGAAGTACGACCCCGTCGTGCGCAAGCACGTCGAGTTCAAGGAAGGCAAGATCAAGTAAGGCTCGCCTTATGACCTCGTCTTCCTCGGACAACGAGCGAAGCGAGGCCGATCCGAGGATTGCAGAACGCCCGGTGGAAACACCGGGCGTTTTTCTTTGTCATGCTAGGATGGCTGGATGACTGACCCCGCCGACGACTCGCCCGCTCCCGACACACCGGCCGAAAGCCCCGTCCAGCGGGCGCTCCGCCTGAAGAAGGCGGCGATCGAGGCGCGCGAGAAGCCGCCGCGCGGCGGCCGTTTCCAGCGGGAACAGGCCGCCCGCGTCGCGACCGGCAAGTCCAAGCCCTGGATGAGCCGCTGACGCCCTACGCCGCCCGGGCGATGACCTGGTTCCGGCCGTGGGCCTTGGCCTCGTAGACGCCCTCGTCGGCCCGCTTCAGCAGGGCCTCGGGCGTGTCGCCGTTCCCGTCGCTGGACGCGACCCCGATCGAGACCGTGATCGTCAGCCCCTCGGCGCCGTTCATGATCGGGAACGGCTGCGAGGCCACGTCGCGCCGGATGCGATCGGCGACGCGCACGGCGTCGTCCATGCTCGCGCCCGGCATGACCACCACGAACTCCTCGCCGCCCAGGCGGCACGGCAGGTCGATGGCCCGCACATTGGTCGCCAGACGCACCGCGAACTCGCGCAGCACCTCGTCGCCGGCGTCGTGGCCGAAGCCGTCGTTGACCAGTTTGAAGTGGTCGATGTCCATCACCAGCACGGCGACGCCCTCGCCCCCCTGCCCGGCCCGGTTCATCAGCCCCTGCAGCTGACCGGCCATGTAGCGGCGGTTGTGCAGCCCCGTCAGGGCGTCGGTGACCGCCATCTCCAGGCTGTAGTCGAGCTTCTGCTTGAGGAAGTCGGCATAGCGTTTGCGCTTGATCTGGGTCCGCGTCCGCGCCTCCAGTTCCTCGGCGTCCACGGGCCGGGGCAGGATGTCGTTGACCCCCAGCTCCAGCGCCTTGAGCAGGCGGGGCCGGTCGGACTGATCGACGACCGCCAGGATCGGCAGACGCCGCGAGGCCTCGGTGGAGCGCACCTGGGCCACAAACCGCAGCCCGTCGAACTCCGCGCTCGACACATTGACGATCATCAGGTCGACGGGTCCGCGCGCCGCGATCAGCGCCGCGGCCGGGTCAGGCTCGACCGTCGGTCGATGCTCGCCGGCCAGGTGTTCGACCATCTTCTCGGCCTGGCGCGCATTGTCGTCGACGATCAGCACGCGTCCGCCGGAACCGCGCAGACGTCCCGCGCCGTCGGTGTCGACGCCGATGCGGCGGCCGGTTTCCTCGCGCTCGCGCAGCTCGTCCATCACCGACTTCAGCCGCACCAGCGACTTCACCCGGGCGAACAGGATGACGTCGTCGATCGGCTTGGTGACGAAGTCGTCGGCCCCCGCGTCCAGTCCCTTGATCTTGTCCTCGCGCCCGTCCAGCGCCGTCACCAGCACGACGGGGATGTGGCGGGTCACAGGATCGGCCTTCAGCCGCCGACAGGTCTCGAACCCGTCCATGCCCGGCATCATGACGTCCAGCAGGATGATGTCGGGCCGCTCGGCCGAGGCGATTTCCAGCGCGGACGCGCCGTCGGTCGCCGTCAACACCTCATAGTATTCGAGCGTCAGCTTGGCCTCGAGCAGGCGGACGTTCGGCTCGACGTCGTCAACGACAAGAATGCGCGCCGTCATCGTCCCTACCCCAGGTGTTTCCGGACCACGTCGAGGAAATGCATCACCGAGATGGGCTTTGAAATGTAGGCCTCGCACCCGCCCTGGCGGATGCGCTCCTCGTCGCCCTTCATGGCGAAGGCGGTGACGGCGACGACGGGGATATGGCTCAGTTCCTCGTCGTCCTTGAGCCATTTGGTCACTTCCAGGCCGCTGATTTCCGGCAGCTGGATGTCCATCAGGATCAGATCGGGCTTGTGCAGGCGCGCCAGGGCCAGCGCCTGCAGACCTTCGCGGGTCTGCAGCGTCTCGTAGCCCTGGGAATCGAGCAGATCATGAAAGAGCTTCATGTTCAGCTCGTTATCCTCGACGATGAGGACTTTCTTGGACATCATCACCTGGCCTGTCGCCTCATGAAGTGCGGCTGCACGGAGGCTTGTCGCCTTCTCCGTGCACTGTGGCCCAACGGGTCTTAAGTTGGCGTGAAGCGACGCTACAGGGCCTGAAACGTGCCGATCCGCGCCATCTGCCGCGACTGTCTGTGGACCGGCGACCGGAAGGTCGACCGGTGCCCGAACTGCGATTCACGCCGCGTGGTCTGTCACGACGAGCTCGACCAGCTGACCATCGCCCATCTGGACTGCGACGCCTTCTACGCCTCGGTGGAGAAGCGCGACCGGCCCGAACTGCGCGACCGCCCCGTCATCGTCGGCGGCGGCAAGCGCGGCGTGGTCTCCACCTGCTGCTACGTCGCCCGCCAGTACGGGGTCCATTCGGCCATGCCGATGTTCAAGGCGCTGAAGGCCTGCCCCGAGGCCGTGGTCATCAAGCCCGACTTCCGCAAATACATCGCCGCCAGCGAGGCCATCTTCGGCGCGGTCGGCAAGCTGACCCCGCTCGTCCAGACCCTCTCGCTGGACGAGGCCTGGATCGGTCTGGCCGGCACTGAACGCCTGAACGGCGGCCCGCCCGCCTTCCAGCTGATTCGCCTGCAGAAACAGATCGAAGCGGACACGGGCCTGACCGTCTCCATCGGACTCGCCCCCAACCGTTTCCTCGCCAAGGTGGCGTCCGAACTGGACAAGCCCCGCGGCTTCTCGGTCCTCGGCTCCGAGGCGAAGGACGTCCTGGCGCCCAGACCCATCCGAATCCTGCCCGGCGTCGGCCCGGTCTTTGCAAAAACCCTGAACAGCGACGGCTTCGCCACCGTCGGCGATCTCGCCGCCGCCGACGTGCGCGATCTGGTCAAACGCTACGGCGAGACCGGCCTGCGCCTGCACGACCTCGCCCATGGCCGCGACGCGCGGCTGGTCAATCCGGCCCATGACCGCAAGGGCATGAGCGCCGAGACCACCTTCAACGAGGACCTGACCTCGGCCGAGGATCTGGAAGCCGAGCTCTGGCCCCTGTGCGAGAAGCTGGCGTCCAAGGCCCGCCGCGACGGCGTCGCCAGCCGCGTCATCGTGTTGAAGCTGCGGCGCACGGACTTCAAGATCGTGACCCGCCGCATCTCCCTGCCCGAAGCAGTCCAGACCGCCCGCGCCCTCTTCGCCGCCGGCCGGTCCCTGATGGCCCCCGAACTCGGCCGTCCCTACCGCCTGATCGGCATCGGCATGGGAGAGGTCGTGGACGCTGTCGACGCGCCCGCCCTGTTCGATACGCCCGAGACCCGCGCCCTGAAGACGGAAACCGCCATCGACGCCCTCCGGGCGAAATTCGGCGCCAAGGCCGTGGTGGCGGGACGGGCGTTGAAGGACTGACCCCACCCCCTCCCGACCCCACCCCCCGTCATTCCGGGGCCGAGCGGAGCCCCACCCACCGGTCATTCCGGGGCCGAGCGCAGCGAGGAACCCGGAACCCAGGGGACCGGGCTCGACGTTGGCGGCGCGTCGGAGGACGGCGTGCGATCCCCTGGGTTCCGGGTTCGCTCTCCGAGCGCCCCGGAATGACGGGTTCAATGCTGCAAGTTGGCGCTGAAACAGACGAGTTGCAGAAGCCAACCCGTTGATCCATTGCGCCTATCCGCGCGCAGCAGCGACATCTCGTAGCCGCATGTAACCCCTGCCCCATAATCCCCCCATCCCGTCGGTGGGGAGGGCGTCGGATCCACGCTTCTCGATGTCGGCGGGCTGTGGTCGAGCGATGAAGCCCGGGGGCGCTTACGCCGGGGGTCCTTGAGGACGTCG
>NZ_JAKFEB010000263.1:0-3540 GCF_036677305.1 Brevundimonas sp.
CCAATTCCCCGCTGACAAACGAGAACAAATGAGGCACAAGCGCACCATGCTCGCGGATACAACTTTAGCGTCAGTCGCCCCGCCGTCGCTCGCCGACGCCCGCGCGACGCTGGAGCGGGTCTGGGGCCACGGCGACTTCCGCGGCCTGCAGGCGGACGTGGTCGCCGAGATCCTCGCCGGGCGCGACGTGCTGGCCGTCCTGCCCACCGGCGGCGGCAAGTCCGTCTGCTACCAGATTCCGGCCATGCTGCGACCCGGCCTCGGCCTCGTCGTCTCGCCGCTGATCGCCCTCATGACCGACCAGGTCGAGGCGCTGAAACAGCAGGGCGTGGCCGCCGCCCGACTCGATTCCGGCGTCTCCATGGACGACCGCTCGGCCATCTGGCGCCAGGCCCGGGCCGGCGAACTGGACCTGCTCTACGTCTCGCCCGAAGGCCTGGCCCAGCCGCATCTGATCGACCGGCTGCACGACCTGCCCCTGAGCCTGATCGCCATCGACGAGGCCCACTGCGTGTCCCAGTGGGGCCACGACTTCCGCCCCGACTACCGGACCCTGGGCCGTCTGGCCGAACTCTTCCCCGGCGTGCCGCGCATCGCCGTCACCGCCACCGCCGACGCCCGCACCCGCGAGGACATCGTCCGCTCCCTGCATCTGGAAGGCGCCAGGGTCCTCGTCGACAGCTTCGCCCGCCCGAACCTGCAGCTCTCGGCGGTGCGCAAGGAGAACGCCTCGCGGGCGAAGACCGATCTCGCCGTCATCGATCTGGTGCGCCAGCGGCGCGGCAAGTCGGGGGTCGTCTACTGCGGCTCGCGCGACGGCTGCGAGCGCGTCGCCGACGCGCTCAAGACCGCCGGGACCAACGCCATCGCCTATCACGCCGGCATGGACGCCCGCGACCGCGACCGCCGGCTGGAGCGGTTCCTGGCCGAGGACGGCGCCGTCATGGTCGCGACCATCGCCTTCGGCATGGGGGTCGACAAGGCCGACGTCCGCTTCGTCATCCACGCCGATCCGCCCGGTTCGCTGGAAGCCTACTGGCAGGAGATCGGCCGCGCCGGCCGCGACGGCGAACCGGCCGAGGGCATCACCCTGTACGGTCCGTCCGACATCGCCTGGACCCTGAAACGGCTCGACGGCCGCCCCATGGCCGAGGAGGTCAAGGCGGTGCAGGTGCGCAAGGCCCGCCAGCTGTTCGCCATGCTGGACGGCGCTGCCTGCCGTCCCCAGACCGTGCGCCGCTATTTCGGCGAGGCGGCGGCGCAGCCTTGCGGCGTCTGCGACATCTGCCTCGATCCGCCCGCCGTCTTCGACGCCACCGTCCTGGCCCAGAAGGTGCTGGCCGCCGTCCAGCGGCTGGGCGAACGCTTCGGCAAGACCCGCGTCATCGACCATCTCCTCGGCAAGACGAAGGAGGTCCAGCCGTGGGAGACCGCCCTGTCGACCTGGGGCATCGGCGCCGATGTCGCCCTGCACACATGGCGCGACGTGGTCGACCATCTGATGTTCGAGGGCCTGCTGGTCGAGGATCCGAATGACGGCAAGCCGCTGGTCCGCATCGGCGAGCCCGAGGCGGTCCGCGCCGTCTATCGCGGCGAGCGCATCGTCGAGGTCCGCCTGACCCCCGCCCGCGCCGTCGCCTCGAAGGAGCGGGTCCGCACCGGCCGCAACGCCGCGCTGGAGACCATGGACGCCGACGTCCGCGCCCGCTTCGAGACCCTGCGCGCCTGGCGCCGCGACCGCGCCGCCGAACAGCGGGTCCCGCCCTACGTCATCTTCCAGGACAAGACCCTGCTCGAGATCGCCATGGCCGAGCCCGGAAATCTCGAAACGCTGGGCCACATCTCCGGCGTCGGTCAGACCAAGCTGGACCGCTACGGCAAGGGCGTTCTGGCCGCTCTTGCACAGGCTGTGGATTGAAACCGGCGTTCGCGAGGTAAGGTTCGGTCAAGGTCTTGGAAGGGGCCCCTTAAACTTTCGCCGTCAGAGTCCTTCGGTGATCCCGAACCGCGCCCCGATTCCGGTCGATAAACTCGCTCTGGCCGTCGTGCACGCGCCGGACCGCGCCATCCCCGCGCCCGCCGGCGCCCGGGAGGAATCGCTGCGCTTCCTGCTGCAGACCGCCGCCGATTCCGGCGTCACCCGCGTGGCCACCCGGCCCGACGGCGACGGCGAACGCTGGCTGGGTCAGAGCTGGCCCTTCCCCTCGCCCTTCCAGGTCTCGGTCCGCACCGTGCCGGTCAGCGACGGCGTCGACCGCGTCGAGGCCCGCGCCCGCCGCTCGCTCGAGCGTCTCGGCCTGCCGCGCGGCGACGCCCTGCTGGTCTCCTCGGCCTCGGACCTGGCCGGCACCGAGGGCCGCGCCCTGTGGGACAAGCTGCTGGCCCTCAAGGACCGCGGCCTCTACCGCCGCATCGGCTTCTGCGCCTCGGTCGAGGACGGTCCGGCCCTGCTGGCCCGCCGCTTCCAGCCCGACCTCGTCCAGCTGAAATGCAATCTGCTGGACCAGCGCGCCCAGCATGCCGGCGTCCTGTCCGAACTGGCCTCGCTGGACGTGACCGTGCACGCCTCGTCCATCTTCGCCGACGGCCTGCTGTTCATGAACAGCGAGCAGCTGCCGGTCGAGATGCACCGCCACGCCCCGACCCTGTCGCGCATCCGCCGCCGTCTGGCCGAGGCCCGCGTCGATCCGATGCAGGCGACGCTCGCCTATGCCCTGGGCCTGCCGGAAGTCTCGGCCGTGGTCGCCAGCGTCGCCTCGGCCGCCGAGCTGCGCGCCGTCGTCGCCGCCGCCCACGCCCCGACACCGGCGCTCGACTGGGCCTCCATGCAGCTGGAGCCGGCGGCCATCGCGGCCGCCGGCTCCCGCCGGATCAGTAGCGCAGCCTGACCCCGACATAGCCGGACCGTCCCGGCTCGCCGTAGCCGAACACCTGCTGATAACGCTCGTCGGCCAGGTTCTCGATCCGCGCCGTCAGCGTGACCTTGTCGGTCAGGGCGTACGACCCGTTCAGATTGGCCGTGATGAAGGCCTCGCGGACCCCGCCGGCGTCGTCCTGATCGCCCTCGGCCCGCACCGTCAGGGCGCCGGACAGCTTCCGGCCCGTCCAGCCCAGGGTCGCCGACCCCGCCTGCTCCGGCACGCGCAGCAGCCGCGCCCCGCTGGACTCGTCCCGGGCGTCGGTCCAGGCGTAGGCGAGCGTCAGATCGAACCCGCCGCCCAGCTGGCCCCGGCCCTCGAACTCGACCCCGTCCGTCGCCGTCTCGGCGATGTTGACGTAATAGCTGTCGAAGCTGACCGGATCGAAGACATAGGTGATCTGGTCCTCGACGTTCAGCCGGTAGAAGGTCAGCCGGCCCTCGATCCGGCCGTCCGCCGAGCCCCAGCCGATCGCCCCCTCATAGCCCTCGGCCGTCTCGGGCCGCAGCACCGGGAAGGGCTGGGACGAGAAGCAGAAGTCGCACACCGCCTGGCTGATCGACGGCGCCTTGAACCCCGTCCCGTACGCCGCCGACAGGATGAAGCCCGCCCCCGCCTCGAA
>NZ_JAKFEB010000264.1:0-7976 GCF_036677305.1 Brevundimonas sp.
GGTGTAACCTTATCCATTCCCGTGCGTTACGGCTCAGCTCAAGCCATGAGAGGGGCCATGAAGACAGACGCGAAAACACCGGCCGTGCAGGCCGCATTCGGCATCCAGGGGCTGGATGACATCCTGGCCGGGGGGCTGGAGCGGGACCGGGTCTATCTGCTGGAGGGGAACCCGGGGACGGGCAAGACCACAGCGGCGATGAGCTTCCTGCTGGAAGGGGCGCGGCTGGGCGAGGCCTCGCTGTACATCACCCTGTCGGAGACCGAGGAGGAGCTGCGCGGCACGGCGCGGTCGCACGGCTGGTCGCTGGAGGGGCTGGAGATTTTCGAACTGGTGCCGCCCGAGAGCCTGCTGGACGAACAGCAGCAGCAGAGCCTGCTGTATTCCTCGGACCTGGAGCTGGGCGAGACGACGCGGATGATCTTCGAGCGGGTCGAGGCGGTGAAGCCCAAGCGGGTGGTCATCGACAGCCTGTCGGAGATCCGCCTGCTGGCCCAGAGCTCGCTGCGCTACCGGCGGCAGGTGCTGGCGCTGAAACACTATTTCGCGCGGCACGGGGCGACGGTGCTGCTGCTGGACGACCTGACCACGGACATCAACGACAAGACGGTGCATTCGGTGGCGCACGGCGTGGTGCAGCTGCAGGAGCTGGCGCCGGAATACGGGGCCGAGCGGCGCCGGGTGCGGGTGATCAAATACCGCGGGCGGCGGTTCCGCGGCGGTTATCACGACTTCACCATCAAGACGGGGGGGCTGGAGGTCTATCCGCGCATCGTGGCCTCGGAGCACCGGACCAGCTTCGACCGCACGGCGATGTCGAGCGGGGTCGAGGGGCTGGACGCCCTGCTGGGCGGCGGGGTGGAGCGCGGCTCCAGCGCCCTGATCCTGGGGCCGGCGGGGACGGGCAAGTCGCTGTTCGCGGTCAATTTCGCGGCGGCGGCGATCGCGCGCGGCGAGAAGGCGGCGCTGTTCATCTTCGACGAGGAGCTGGGCCTGCTCTACGACCGGATGAAGGGCCTGGGCATCGATCTTGAGGCGATGCAGGCGAGCGGCAAGCTGATCGTCGAACAGATCGACGCGGCCGAGCTGTCGCCCGGCGAGTTCGCCGCCCGCGTGCGGCGGGGCGTCGCCGAGCAGGAGATCAAGACGGTCGTGATCGACAGCCTGAACGGCTATCAGGCGGCCATGCCGCAGGAGCAGTTCCTGGTGCTGCACATCCACGAACTGCTGCAGTATCTGAACCGGCAGGGGGCCTCGACCTATCTGACCGTGGCGCAGCACGGTCTGGTCGGGGACATGAAGGCGCCGGTCGATGTGACCTATCTGGCCGACACCGTCATCCTGCTGCGCTATTTCGAGGCGCTGGGCCATGTGCGGCGCGCCGTGTCGGTGATCAAGAAGCGCGCGGGCGGACATGAGAAGACCATCCGCGAGTTCGAGATCGGCGAGGACGGACTGACGCTGGGCGAACCCCTGAGCGGCTTCCAGGGCGTGCTGCGCGGGGTGCCGAACTTCGTCGGCCAGGGCTCGGGCCTGATGGGCGACGCCTCGGCATGAGCCGGGGCGGGGATCTGTCGGAACGGGTTCTGGTGCTGGCCCCCACGGGACGCGACGCCGCGATCGCGGCCGCCATCCTGGGCGAGGCGAAGGCGCCGACGCGGATCTGCGCCGGCCTGGCCGAACTGCTGGACGAGATGCGCGCGGGGGCCGGCATGGCGGTGCTGGTCGAGGAGGCGCTGAGGGACAGCGACCTGTCGGGTCTGTCGCACTGGATCGACAGCCAGCCGTCGTGGTCGGACTTTCCGTTTCTGGTGCTGACGCATCGGGGCGGCAGCGTGGAGCGCAATCCGATGGCCAAGCGGCTGTCGGTGACGCTGGGCAATGTCGGCTTCCTGGAGCGGCCCTTCCATCCGACGACCCTGGTCAGCGCCGTGCGCACCGCCCTGCGCGGACGCCACCGGCAGTATGAGGCCCGGGAGCGGATCGAGGAGATCCGCCGGGCCGAGGCGTTGCTGGAGCGGCGCGTGGCAGACCGCACGGCCGAGCTGGAAGCGGCCAACCGCCAGCTGGCCGCCCAGATCGCCGAACGCGAGCGGGCGGAATCGGCGCTGCGGCAGGCGCAGCGGCTGGAGGCCGTCGGCCAGCTGACCAGCGGCGTGGCGCACGACTTCAACAATCTGCTGACCGTGGTCATGGGCAATGTCGAGCAGATGAAGAAGGGCGAGACCGATCCCAGGGTGATCCGCCGGCTGGACATGATGAGCGAGGCCTCGGCGCGGGGCGCGCGGCTGACGGCCCAGATGCTGGCCTTCTCGCGCCGGCAGAAGCTGGAGCCGCGGGCGGTCGATCTGAACGAGACGGTGCGCAGCATGGGCGACATGCTGCAGAGCGCGATCGGCGGCAGCGTGCGGATCGAGCCGCCGCAGCTCGATCCCGACCTGTGGCCGGCGATGATCGATCCGACCCAGATCGAGCTGGTGATCCTGAACCTGGCCATCAATGCGCGGGACGCCATGGCGGTCGGCGAATCCCTGCTGATCCGCACCGAGAACGTGACGACCGGCGAGCCGAAACGGCCCGAGGAACCGCCCGCCGGGGACCATGTGGTGGTGTCGGTCACCGACACGGGATCCGGGATGACGGACGCGGTTCTGGCCCGGGTGTTCGAGCCCTTCTTCACCACCAAGGAAGTGGGCAAGGGATCGGGTCTGGGGCTGAGTCAGGTGTTCGGCCTGGCCAAACAGTCGGGCGGCGGCGTGAGTATCGACACCGAGGTCGGCCGCGGCACGACGATTCGCGTCTTCCTGCCCCGGGCCGGCTCGGCGCCCCGGCGGGAGGACGCGGCGAGCCATGAACTGCTGACGGCGAGCGAGGCCGGTCTTGTCGTCCTGGTCGTCGACGACGATGACGCCGTGCGGGAAGTGACCGCCGGCTTCCTGACCGATCTCGGTTACGAGGTCGTCGAGGCCGGCAGCGGCGGAGCGGCGCTGGACCAGCTGGACCGGCACCCCAGGATCGACGCCATGCTGCTGGATTTCGCCATGCCCGGAATGAACGGGGCCGACCTGGCGCGCGAGCTGAGAATGCGCTGTCCGACCGCGCCGATCCTGTTCGCCACCGGCTATGTCGACGCCGAGGCGCTGACCGACGTCAGCGAGGGGCTGATCGTGCACAAGCCGTTCACCCAGGCCGAACTGGCCCGCAAACTGTCGCGGTCGCTGGCGGGGGCGGCGGCGGGCTGAGGCGTGACGGCGGGGGTCTATTCGTCCTCGAGCGGGGGCAGGCCGGCTTCCTTGCGAGCGGCGGCGGCGGCCTTCTTTTCGGCCTTGGCGGCGGCTTTTTCGGCGGCCTTCTTGGCGTCGGCGCGCTCGCGTTCCTGACGCTCGAAGCTGTAGTTGGGTTTACGGGCCATCGGCGGCTCTTTCTCTTTGTTGGCGCTACCGCGCTTCGCGCTACTTGAGCGCAGGAGTTGTTGGCGCTACCGCGCGTCGCGCTGCTTGAGCGCAGGAATGTTGGCGCGGCTTGAGCGCAGGAAGCGCTGCTGGAGCGCCTTGGGTTCCCCAAGGTGGGGCATGCCGGGGGCCGGGGCAACCGTTACGGTCAATCGACGGCGACGATCTCCACCGACTGGCCCGCGACGACGGCCTCGTCGCCGACGGTCTTGCCGATCAGGGCGACCGCGAGGGGCGAGACGTGGCTGACCGAACCGGCGGCCGGGTCGGCCTCGTCCTCGCCGGTGATGCGCCAGGTCTGGGCCCGGCCGTCCTCGCGCTCGATGGTGACCGAGCCGCCGAAGCGGACGCGGCCGTCGGGCGCGGTCTCGACCAGCTGGGCGGTGGCCCTGCGCGCGGACCAGTAGCGCAGGTCGCGGGTGGCGCGGGCCATGGCGGTGCGGTCGGCCTCGATGTCGCCCTTCGCCTGGGCGGCGGAATAGGCCGCGCGGGCCGAGGCCAGGGCGGCCTCGATCGCCGCCAGGCCCGAGGGCGTGACGAGGTTGGGGTGCGGGGAAATGGGACGGTCGGGAAGATCGGCGGCCGTGGCCTCCAGATCCTCCTCGCGGGTGAAGGCGACGCTCATGGGGGATGAGCGTATGGCGGCTTGCGGCGTTCCGGTCCATCAGGGAGCGATGAGCGAGATGAAGACAGTGCATGTGATCGGCGCCGGGCCGGCCGGGCTGATGGCGGCCGAGCGGCTGGCGCAGGCCGGGGTGAAGGTGGTGGTGCATGAGGCGATGCCCTCGGTCGCGCGCAAATTCCTGATGGCCGGGCGCGGCGGGCTGAACCTGACGCATTCGGAAGCGATGGAGGGGTTCGTCGGGCGGTATGGCGCGGCGGGCGGGACGGTGGCCGGGTGGCTGGAGCGGTTCTCGCCGACGCATCTGATCGGCTGGGCCGAGGGGCTGGGGCAGGCGACGTTCACGGGTTCCTCGGGACGGGTGTTTCCGCGGGCCATGAAGGCCTCGCCGCTGCTGCGGGCGTGGCTGGCGCGGCTGGACGGGCTGGGGGTCGAGGTGCGGACGCGGTCGCGCTGGGTCGGGCGGAGGGACGGGGCGTGGGTGTTCGGGACGCCCGGGGGCGAGTCGGTTGAACAGCCCGATGCGGTGGTGCTGGCCATGGGCGGGGCCAGCTGGCCGCGGCTGGGCTCGGACGGGGCGTGGGCGGGGATGCTGGAGGGGGTCGAGACGGCGCCGTTCCGGCCCTCGAATGTCGGCTTCGACGTGGCGTGGTCGGCGGTGTTCGCGGAGCGGTTTGCGGGTCAGCCCCTGAAGCCGGTCGCCATGACGCATGGAGACCAGACGGTGCGCGGCGAGGCGATGCTGACGCGCTACGGGATTGAGGGCGGGGCGGTCTATGCGCTGTCGGCGGGGCTGAGGGACGCGATCGAGCGGGACGGGACGGCGGTGCTGACCGTGGACCTGAGGCCCGATCTGTCGGTCGAGGGGCTGGCGGGGCGGCTGGCCAAACCGCGCGGCAAGGACAGCGTGACCAACTGGCTGCGCAAGGCGGGCGGACTGTCGGCGTCGGCGGTCGGGCTGCTGCGCGAGATACCGGGCGAGCTGCCGCCGGGGGCGGACAAGCTGGCGAAACGGATCAAGGCGGTGCGGCTGACGTTGACGGGCGTGCAGGGACTGGCGCGGGCGATCTCGTCGGCGGGCGGGGTGAAGCTGGACCAGCTGGACGACGGGCTGATGCTGACGGCCATGCCGGGCGTGTTCGCGGCGGGGGAGATGCTGGACTGGGAGGCGCCGACGGGGGGCTATCTGCTGCAGGCGTCGATGGCGTCGGGAGCGGTGGCGGCGGATGGCGTCGTGAGGTGGCTGGCGGGGCGGTGACGCCGGAGGCGACCGGGTAGCGCACGAGGTCCCCCTCAAGGGTCAGCGCGTCCCTCCAGAAGGCCGGCGATGGCCGCCAGCACCTGTTCGGGGACGAACGGTTTGGCGAGCAGGACGCTGCCCGCCACGCCCCGCGCTCTCCAGGCGGCCATGCTGTCGCCGGTCATATAGACCACGGCGATCTCCGGCCTGGCCTCCCTGGCTGCGGCCGCCACCGTCCAGCCGTCGGGGCCCGGCTCCATGCGTATGTCGGTGACCAGCACGTCGAAGGGCGGCGTCGATCCGCCCAGGGCGGCGATCGCGTCGGAGCCCGAATGGACCGTGGTGACAAGGTACCCCTCCTCATCCAGCGTCGCTTCGATGAGGGCCGCGATCAGCGCCTGATCCTCGGCTATGAGGACGCGCCCCCTGCTGTTCATTTCAAAATGCCCTTGTCGCGCAGGGTCCTGCACGAGGACCTCCGTAACCTCGCCCGTCCCCCGTTGTTCCTGTCGATCCGGTGCGTCGTGACGTTGCAGCGGGGTTTCCGGTGGCGCCGCCGGCTGTTTGGGTCCAAGCGTCTGCGGCACCTCCCGCCGCCGGGCATCGGCGCGGGGGACAATCGAAGGGTCGTGCGGAGCCATGCAGCAAACCACCGGCCCGGTCTGGGATGAACGACACCTCAGGCTCGGCGTGACGGCGGCCGGCGTCGCCCTGTGGGCGTGGAACGTCGACACCGATCGTCTGACGATGGACGAGATCGGCTTCGACCTCTGGACGGTGCCTTCGGGCGCCGCGGTCACCTTCGAAGACCTGTCGGCCAATATCCACCCCGCCGATCGCGACAGGGTGCGGGCGGCGTTCAGCGCGACGCGCGGGATCGTCGGCCCCTATGAAATCGACTTCCGCATCATGGTGGGGGACGAGGTCCGATGGATCTCGGCGCGAGGCCGCGGCGACGACGAGGGCATCGTGGGGCGTGTCATGTATGGCGTCTTCCTGGACGTCACCGGCCGCAAACAGGCCGAGGAGGCGCATGAGCTTCTGGCCGGAGAGATGAGCCACCGGGTCAAGAACCTGATCACCATCGCCGGCGCCCTGACCTCGATGACCGCGCGGTCCTCGGAAACCAAGGAGGACATGGCGCGCGAGTTGAGCCAGCGCCTAACGGCCCTGGGGCGCGCGCATGATCTGGTGCGGCCCGTGCCGGGCCAGACCGAGAACGCCGCCCTGCTGGGCGACCTGATTTCGGTCCTGCTCACACCCTATGACGATCTCGGCGCCTTCAGCGGACGCATCCGGGTGTCGGTCCCGCGGATGGGCATCGGGGAAGCGGCGACGACCAACCTGGCGCTGGTCCTGCATGAGCTGGCGACGAACTCGGTCAAGCATGGAGCGCTGTCGGCCGATGCGGGCCTGCTGGATGTGGCCTGCCTGATCGAGGGCGATGAGGCCGTGCTGGTCTGGACCGAGCGCGGCGGACCCCTGGTGACGCCCCCGAGCCCCGGCACGGGGTTCGGCAACCGGCTGCTCGACCGGATCATGACCCGGGCATTCGGGGGCGGGGTCGAATACGCCTGGCCGCCCGAGGGCCTGATCGCGACGCTTCGGATCAAGACCGGCAAGCTGGTCGTCTGAGGCTCAGGCGGGTCACGCGGAGGTGACGTCCGTGGGAGTGACGGGCTCTGATCGAAGGAGCTAGAACGGTCGCATGATCCAGCACCGATTGATCCTCGCCGCCGCTGTCGCAGCCTTGCTGACCGCCGCACCCGCCTTCGCCCAGCGCGCCGAGGGGGCGCGGCTGAACGAGCATGTGCGGGTGCTGGCCTCGGACGAATTCGAGGGGCGCGGCGTGGCGACGCCGGGCGAGCAGAAGACGGTCGACTATGTGGTCGGGCAGTTCCAGGCGCTGGGGCTGGAGCCGGGCGGGCCGGACGGGTCGTGGGTGCAGGCGGCGCAGCTGGGGCGGACGCGGCAGGACGGGCCGGCGACGATCACGGTCTCGAGCGGCGGACAGACGCGGGCGCTGGAGCGGGGGCCACAGGTGCTGGTTTCCAGCGACCGGCCGGTGAGCCGCATCACCGTGAGCGACGCGCCGGTGGTCTTCGCCGGCTATGGCGTCGACGCGCCCGAGCGGAACTGGGACGACTTCAAGGACATGGACCTGAAGGGCAAGGTGCTGCTGGTCATCGTCAACGACCCCGACTTCGGCGCGCCCGAGGGGCATCCGGTGGCCGGGAAGTTCGACGGCAATGCGATGACCTTCTACGGCCGCTGGACCTACAAATTCCAGGAGGCGGCGCGGCAGGGGGCGGCGGCGGTGCTGGTGATCCACGACACGGCGGGCGCCGGCTATGGCTGGAGCGTGCTGGAGGGGTCGTCGACGGCGCCGAAGTTCGACATCGTGCGGGCGAACCCGGACGCCGAGCGGGTCCCCGCGCAGGGCTGGATACAGGGGCCCGTCGCCGAGCAGCTGTTCGCCGACGCGGGGCTGGATTACGCGGCCCTGCGGCAGGCGGCGCGGACGCCGGAGTTCAGTCCGGTGACGCTGGACGGGGTGACGATGTCGATCGACTTCGGCCAGACCGCCGACCGGATCGAGAGCCGCAACATCCTGGCGCGGATCCCGGGGGCGACGCATCCCGAGGAGACGGTGCTGTACGGC
>NZ_JAKFEB010000265.1:0-12547 GCF_036677305.1 Brevundimonas sp.
AGGACGATGGTGGGTGATGTAGGGTTCGAACCTACGACCCGCTGATTAAGAGTCAGCTGCTCTACCAACTGAGCTAATCACCCGGACCATTCGTCGGGCAGAGCCACGCAAGGCTCGTGCCGTTCCCGCCGTACCGATCAGGGACCGGTCGCGGCGAGGGGGCGGACATAATGGCAATGACCCGGGCGTGCAAGGGGATTTGCGCCCGCCCGGCCTTTTGCGACAGCCCGCCGGTCAGGCCGTGGGGCCGCCCTCCAGCGCCTGGATCAGCACCCCCATGTTCTTGATGAACTCGCCGGTGGAGACGCCCATCACCGGGAAGTCGGTGATCCAGGGCGAGGTGTCGCTGGCGTCGCCGACGCGGGTGATGCGGTATTCGCCGGGCGCGACCTCGGGCGAGCCGTCGCCGATGTAGGGGTTGCTGACCGCCCTCAGCGGCGTGGGCCAGTAGCCGCGCGCGTTCAGGCCGGCGATGAGGCCGGCGACCACGGCGGGCTCGGCGGGCGGGCGCTGGCCGTCGCTGGTCATGTCCGAGACCGAGAGGTCCTGCAGGGTGAAGTATTTCGGCAGGGCGACCGAGCCCTGACGCGCCAGCAGGGGCGAACCCGCGCGGACGGCCTCGGGCGTCATGGCGGCAAGCCGGTCATACTCGGCCCGCATGCCGGCGACGTTCACGGCGCGGAACGAGCTGTAGTGGATGACCGTGTCCTCGGGATTGCCGTCGACATAGTAGGCGCCGTTGACGACGTTCGAGCCGCGGCGGTGGACGTAGAGCGGCTTGTTCGTGCCCGGCTGGATGAAGGTCGGATGGGTCCGGCCGTCGCGCTGGAGCCGTTGCGGCAGGCGGACGGATTCCAGCCAGTCGAGGGCCTCGGGCACGCGGGCGATGTATTTCCGGTCGCCGGTCAGGCGGTAGAAGCTGAACAGCTGGCCGATGTTGGCCGCCGTGGTGTGGGTGGCGTAGGCCTCGGGCTCATAGGTGCGGGCGGCCGAGGGCTTGAGGGTTTCAACGTTGTGCTGGAGACCCCAGCCGGCCTGGGGCGCGGGCTGCTGGCAGGCGAGGAAACAGTCCATCGCGCGCCGGATTGGGTCCAGCAGACGGCGTTCTCCAAGGGTCTGGTAGCAGAAGATCAGAAACTTGATGTTTTCGCCGGCCACGTCGTCGTTGAAGGTGATGTAGCCGGTGTAGTCGGCCTGGCCGTGCAGGCCGGCGTCGTGGCTGAGGGGATAGCGCTGGGGCCAGCCGCCGTTGGGATACTGGCTGTCGAGGACGAATTGGATCGCCTTGTTCAGCGGGGCGCGCCATTCGCGTTCGCGCTTCTCGAGATACATCCGCAGCAGGAACTGGGACGCCTCGGACGTGCCCGCATCGTCGAAGGTGGCGTTGCCGTAGTAGTGCTGGAATTCCTCCATCCGCCAGGCATTCCTGCCGTAGGTGTCGTACCAGCGGCGAAGGCTTTCCTCGCCCGCCGTGTCGATGACGTAGTTCCAGCCGCCCGAGGGATGCTGGCCGCGTATGAGGGCCCGGGCCGCGCTGGCGGCGGCGGCGTAATAGGCCTCGTCGCGCGTCGCGTGATACGCGTCGAGGAACAGATGGCCCATGGTCGCCGTGCCCGGAGGCTGGACCCAGATCATGGTCGGCGCGGCCTCCAGCTCGCCCCAGCGGCGGGAAAAGTCGGGGAGGGCCGACCAGACGTAGCCGCCGCCGACCGAAGCCTCGTCCACCATGAAGCGGGTGGCGCGCTTCATCGTCTCCAGCACCGCGGCGCGACCGGCGGACGGCGTCTGCGCGAACACGGGTCCCGCCAGGGCGGCGGCCGCGGCCGCCGTCATCAGGCCGCGACGGGAAAACTGGATCGGCATGGGTGACTCCTGCGGTTCTGACACCGGTATCATTGCACGTAGACGGCCCCGCGCAAGCCGGGCGGCGCTTGGGCATTCCGGTTTGTATGCGGGCGGGCTAGGCTCCGCGCAAATCAGCCGCCGGGGAGCGGCGAGGGGAGACGCAGACCATGGCCTTCTGGAACCGCCGGCGCTCGATCGACGCCATGCTGGCCCCGCACAGCGGCCATGCGCTGAAGAAGACGCTGAGCTGGCCGCATCTGATGGCGCTGGGCGTCGGGGCCATCGTCGGCACCGGCATCCTGACCCTCATCGGCGTCGGCGCGGGACTGGCCGGTCCGGCGGTGATGATCAGCTTCGCCCTGGCCGGTCTGGTCTGCGCCTGCGCCGCTCTGGCCTATGCCGAGCTGTCGACGATGATGCCGGCGGCGGGCAGCGCCTACACCTATTCCTACGCCGTGCTGGGCGAACTGATCGCCTGGATCGTCGGCTGGAGCCTGATCCTGGAGTATTCGCTGGTCGTGTCGGCGGTGGCCGTCGGCTGGTCGGGCTACGCCACCGGCTTCCTTGCCGGTATGGGTGTCGAGCTGCCGGCCATGCTGGCGGCGGGGCCCCACGTTGAGGGCGGGCTGATCAACCTCCCGGCGGTGTTCATCATCGCCGTGGTGACGGGCCTTCTGCTGCTGGGCACGCGCGAGAGCGCAACGCTGAACGCGGTTCTGGTGGTCATCAAGGTCGTCGCCCTGATCGCTTTCGTGGCCATCGCCCTGCCGACGTTCAACGCTGCCAACTTTACCCCCTTCATGCCCAACGGCTTCGGCTCGCCGGCCCTGCCGTTCGCCGAGCAGATCACCGGACAGCCCGTGGTCCAGACCGGGGTCATGGCGGCGGCGGCGATCATCTTCTTCGCCTTCTACGGTTTCGACGCCATCTCGACGGCGGCCGAGGAAACCAAGCGGCCCGAACGCGATCTGGCCATCGGCATCGTCGGCTCGATGGTGATCTGCACGGCCCTGTATCTGGTCGTCGCGGCTGCGGCGATCGGCGCCCGGCCGGTGGCGAGCTTCGCCGAGAGCCCTGAGCCTCTGGCCCTGATCCTGCGCGAGATGGGACAGGGGACGGCGGCCCAGTGGATCGCGGTCTCGGCCGTGGTCGCCCTGCCGACGGTGCTGCTGGCCTTCCTGTTCGGCCAGAGCCGGATCTTCCTCGGCATGGCGCGCGACGGCCTGCTGCCGCGCCGTCTGGCCAAGGTGTCGGTCCGCGGCGTGCCGGCGGTGGTGACGGTGTTCACCGCCATCGTCGTGGCGGCGCTGGCCGGCGTGATGCGTCTGGACGAACTGGCCTCGCTGGCCAACGCCGGGACGCTGGCGGCCTTTGCGGCGGTGGGCGTTTGCCTGATCGTGCTGCGCGTCCGCGATCCGAACCGGCCGCGCCTGTTCCGGGCCCCGCTGTGGTGGCTGGTCGGGGCGATCACCATCGTGGGCTGCGTCGTCTTCTTCTTCAGCCTGCGGCCGTCGACCCAGATGTGGTTCCTGATCTGGAACGTGATCGGTCTGGTCATCTACTTCGTCTGGTCGTCGCGGAACTCGCGGCTGGCCAAGGGCGAGGAGCAAGAGGGCTGATGGCGCTACGCGACCTGTCGGGCGCCGTCGACTTCGCCGTCCTTGAGGCGACGACCGGCGGCGACGACGGGATCAGCGAGGAGGTCCTGGGCCTGTTCGCCCAGCAGGCGGCCCTGTGGTCGCCGATGCTGGATGTGCGGGACGAGGGGTGGCGCGATGCGGTCCACACCCTGCGCGGCGCGGCCGCCGGCATCGGCGCCGGGGTGCTGGCCGAGGCCTGTCAGGCGGCCGAGGCGGCGGACAAGGCCGGTGCGCCGCCCCTGCTGGAGCGGGTGCATGACGCGCTGGAGATCGCCCTGGCCGACGTTGCCGCCTACCGCCACGAGCTGATGCTGAGGTCGCTGAGGGCCTAGCCGCGCGTGCGGTCGAACGTCTCGAACTCGTGGGCGATGCAGCGGTCGATCAGGGTGCGCCACACGGGCTCGGCGATGGCGGGCGACAGGCCGGCGGGCCCGGAAGCGGCCAGCACCTTCTGCACCACGTCCTCGATGCGGGCGTCGTCGTGGACGACGGAGCGGTCCGGCTTGATGCGGGCGGCGGCGTCCATATAACGCTGACGCTCGGCCAGCAGGACGACCAGGGCGCGGTCCAGGGCGTCGACGCCCTGACGGACCTCGGCCATGGAGGCGCAGGCTTCCGGCGCGGTGCGCGGGTCGATCGTGACGCTATCCGACAAAGGCGCGCTCCAGCACATAGTCGCCCGGCTCGGCGTTCGAGCCCTCCTTCAGGCCGAAGGATTCCAGCAGTTCGCCGGTCTCCTTGATCATGGCCATGGAGCCGCACAGCATCACGCGGTCCCGCTCGGGCGAGAAGCCCTCGGGCAGGCCAAGGTCGGCGAACAGGGCGCCGGACTTGATGCGGTCGGTGATCCTTCCCGGCGTGTCAAAGGCCTCGCGGGTGACGGTAGGGTAGTAGACCAGCTGGGCCCGGGCCTCATCGCCGATCAGGGGGTCGTCGTGGATGCCCGAGGTGAAGAAGTCGCGGTAGGTCAGGTCGGCGACGTTGCGCACCGTGTGGCAGACCACGACCTGGCCGAAGCGGGCGTAGGTGTCGGGATCGCGCGCGACGCTGATCCAGGGAGCCAGACCCGTGCCGGTTCCGATCAGCCAAAGACGCTCGCCGCCGGTCAGGGCGTCCAGAACGAGAGTCCCGGTCGGCTTCTTGCCCATCAGGACGGTGTCGCCGGGCTGTATCTTCTGCAGGCGCGAGGTCAGCGGGCCGTCGGGCACCTTGATCGACAGGAACTCCAACTGCTCGTCCCAGTGCGGGCTGGCGATGGAATAGGCGCGCAGGATGGGCTTGCCGCCGTCTTCGCCGGGCAGGCCGATCATCACGAACTCGCCCGAGCGGAACCGGAAGTCTTCGGGCCGGGCGATGGCGAAGCTGAACAGCTGGTCGGTCCAGTGGCGCACCCACAGCACTTCCAGTTCATGGAAGGGGGAGGCTTTCGCGGGCGGGGAGGAGAGGGCGGCGTCGGTCATCTGTGGGCTTATTAGGCGGTGCGGCGCCGGGGGGGAAGCCGTGCGGATGTCGCGATGCGCCCCGGGGGGATGACGGCGGCCAATTCTCCCTCTAGCGTCCGGGCCATGCGCAACAAACTTCTCGCCTCCACCCTGTTCCTTGCGGCGTTGTCGCCGTTCACCGCCGCGATGGCGCAAACGCCGGACCCGGCGATTCTGACGCCCGAGCGGGTGTTCGCCAATCCGTCCCTGTCGGGACCGGTGGCCAAGTCGGTCAGCCTGTCGCCCGACGGCGAACTGGTGGCCTTCCTGCGGTCGCGCGAGGACGATGTGGACGTGCTGGACCTGTGGGCCGCGCCCATCGGCGCCGGCGAGCCGTTCAAGCTGATCGACGCGCGGGCCCTGGCCCCCGACGCCGGCGAACTGTCCGAGGCCGAGAAGGCCCGGCGCGAGCGGATGCGGATCAGCGCCCGCGGCGTGGTCGAATATTCGTGGGACGAACAGGGCCGCTACATCCTGGCCCCGCTGGAAGGCGACATCTTCCTGGCCAGCCGTGAGGGCGGGGCCGTGCGCCGCCTGACCGAGACCGAGGCCGACGAGATCGACGCCAAGGTCTCGCCCAAGGGCAACTTCGTCTCCTTCGTGCGCGATCAGGATCTGGTCGTGGTCAACCTGGCCAGCGGGGCCGAGACGCCGATCACCGACGACGGCGACGGCCTGATCACCTGGGCCACCGCCGAGTTCATCGCCCAGGAAGAGATGGACCGCGACACCGGCTACTGGTGGAGCCCCGACGAACGCTACATCGCCCTGCAGCGCACGGACGAGAGCCCCGTGGACATCGTCCCCCGCCTCGACATCACGGGCGGCGGCGCCACCGTGGTCGAGCAGCGCTATCCGCGCTCGGGCCGGCCCAATGCGGTGGTCGAACTGTATGTGCGCGACATCGTCGGCGGCGGCCGGGTCAAGGTCGACCTGGGCGACAACACCGACATCTATCTGGCCCGCGTGAACTGGTCGGCCGACGGCCGCACCCTGTACGTCCAGCGCGAGAGCCGCGACCAGAAGACCCTGGATCTGCTGAGCGTCGATCCGACGACCGGCGCGTCGCGTGTGATCTCGACCCAGCGCTCGAACGCCTGGGTGTCGCTGAACAACGACTTCAAGGCGCTGGACGACGGCAATTTCATCTGGTCGTCCGAGGAGACCGGCTGGAAGCACCTGTACCTCTACAACCGCGACGGTCGCCGTCTGCGGGCGATCACGCGGGGTGAGTATCCGGTCAAGGCGCTCAACGGCGTCAACCAGCGGACGGGCGAGGTCTTCTTCACCGCCTCGATGCGCGACGGGGAAGAGCTGCCGATCGAGCAGCAGATGTTCCGCGCCTCGCTGCGCCGGACCATGACGCCGGTTGCGGTGACGCCTGCCGGCGGGTGGTGGAGCGCCTCGCTCAACAAGACCGGCACGGCCTATGTCGGCAACTACACCGACCTGGGCACGCCGTCGCAGTCCGGCCTGTACCGCGCCGACGGGACCTTCGTGCGCTGGATCGAGGAGAACCGGCTGGACGCGGATCATCCGATGTATCCGTATCTGTCGCGTCGGGGGAATGTGACCTTCGGGACCCTGCCCAGCCATGGCGAGACCCTGGTCTGGCAGATGACCACGCCTCCGGGATTCGATCCGTCGAAGACCTATCCCGTGGTGATGCAGGTCTATGGCGGCCCGTCGGGCGGCGGCGTGAAGCGCGGCTGGCAGGGGGCGACCAACCAGCTGCTGACCGAAGCCGGCTATATCGTCTTCCGTCTCGACAACCGCGGCGAGGGCGACCGTTCGGCGGCGTTCAAACAGGCGCTCCACCTGCGCATGGGTCAGCCCGAGATCGAGGACCAGGTTCTGGCGGCGAACTATCTGCGCTCGCTGCCCTACGTCGACGACAGCCGGATCGCCATGATGGGCTGGTCGTACGGCGGGTTCATGAGCCTGATGGCCCTGACCGAACCCGACATGGGTCTGGCCTCGGCCATCGCCGGCGCACCGCCGACCGAGTGGAGCCTGTACGACACCCACTACACCGAACGCTACATGTCGACGCCGCAGGCGAACGCCGACGGCTATGCGGCCTCGGACGCCATCCCGCGCCTGCCGAACCTGACCGGGCGGCTGCTGCTGATGCACGGCATGGCCGACGACAACGTCATCCTCGAGAACTCGACCCGCGTCATCGACGCGCTGCAGGCCTCGTCGGTCCCGTTCGAACTGATGCTCTTCCCCGGCCAGCGCCACGGCGTGCGGGGCAATGAAAGGCAGCTGCAGCAATGGCGCACGTATCTGGATTTCCTGGATCGGACGATCGGTACAAGGGCGCCCGCCGCGCGGGACTGATCGCGGGGGCGGCTCTTTCGCTCGCCGCCTGCGCCACGCCCAACGGCGACGGCAGCTGGACGACGCCGGGGGACAACGGCGGGCGAATCTACCAGCCGCCGACCGCCGCCGCGGTGGTGGACGGGGCCTTTCCCGCGCGCCGGGCGATCGAGGGCTCCCTCCAGCTGGCGATGAGCGAGCACAATGCGGCCCCGCAACCGCTGGCGTCCGTCATCGCGCTGGCCCCCGCCGCCCTGGAGGAGAGCCTGCGCGTGCCGTCGGGTGGACTGAACGGCCTGCCGATCCTGCTGAAGGACAATATCGAGACCCGCGACATGCCGACGACGGCCGGGTCGCTGGCGATGACCGCCAACGCCCCCGGACGCGATGCGCCGCTGGTCACGCGCCTGCGCGACGCCGGGGCCTTCATTCTCGGCAAGGCCAACCTGTCCGAGTGGGCCAATATCCGTTCGACCAACTCCATCAGCGGCTGGAGCGCCGTGGGCGGCCAGACCCGCAACCCCTATGACCTCGAGCGCACGCCCTGCGGCTCGTCTTCGGGCAGCGCCGTGGCGGTGGCCATCGGCCTGACGCCGGCGGCGATCGGCACCGAAACGGACGGCTCCATCACCTGCCCCGCCTCGGTCAACGGCGTGGTCGGCTTCAAGCCCACGGTCGGGCTGGTGTCCCGAACCCACATCGTGCCGATCAGCCATTCGCAGGACACGGCCGGGCCGATCACCACCACGGTCGAGGACGCCGCCATCGTGCTGTCGGTCATCGCCGGCTCCGACCCTCTCGATCCCGTCACGGTGGAGGCTGACGCGCGCAAGGTCGACTATCGCGCGGCGCTCGACGCCAACTCCCTGCGCGGGACGCGGCTGGGCGTGATGCGGTTCCTCGTCTCCAACTATTCGGCCGAGGCCCGGGCCGAGTTCGAGCGGGCGCTGCAGGCGCTGCGGGACGCCGGCGCCGAACTGGTCGAGATCGCCGAGGCGCCGAAGGATTTCCGTGCGCTGGGCGGCTGGGAAATCCAGGTGCTGATGAGCGAGCTGAAGCACGATCTGAACGCCTATCTGGCCTCGACCGACCCGGCGCAGGTGCCCACGCGGACGCTGGCCGACCTGATCGCCTTCAACGAGGCCGAGCCGCGCGAGACGGTGCTGTTCGGCCAGGAGCTGTTCCTGCGCGCCGAGGCGACGACGGGGCTGGAGGATCCGGTCTATGTGGACGCCCGCGCCAACTCCCTGCGCGCCGCGGGATCCGAGGGCATCGACCGGATGATGGCGGACAATGCCGTCGTCGCCCTGATCGCGCCGACGACGTCCCGGGCGTGGACCAACGACCGCGAGGACGAGGACAACGCCCAGGGCTCGGCCAGCCGGCTGGCGGCGGTGGCCGGCTATCCGCACCTGACCGTGCCGATGGGCTTCGACCGGGGCATGCCGGTGGGGATCAGCTTCATCGGCGGCAAATGGGACGACGCCCGCATCCTGTCGCTGGGCTACGCCTATGAGCAGCGGACGCATGAGCGGCGGCCGCCTGCGCTGGCTGCGCCCTAGGCGGCAACCTTTGGCGTAGCGGATGGTTTGGAGCGGGCATGGAAAAGCTGTTCGTCTCCTTCGCCACCGCCACGGCCAAGATCGCCGGCAAGCCCTGGACCTTCCTGGGCTGCGTGCTGATCGTGCTGGTGTGGGCCGCCTCCGGTCCGGTCTTCAAATTCAGCGAGACCTGGCAGCTGATCATCAATACGGGCACGACCATCATCACCTTCCTGATGGTCTTCCTGATCCAGAACACCCAGAACCGCGACGGCGCGGCCATGCAGGCAAAGCTGGACGAGCTGATCCACGCCGTCCGCGCCGCCGACGAGCGTTTCATCGGCATTGAGCATCTGACCGAGAAGGACCTCGACAAGATTCTGGGTCAGGTCGAGCAGCGGGCGGAACGGATCCACGGCGACGGGGCCAAGGCGATGCCCGTCGTCGCGACGCGCGAGGAGGACACTTCGGCGGTTGCGAAAAAGGCGGCCGCGAAATCCGCCAGGACGCCGGCGAAGGGCAAGGCCCGTGCAAGGGCGTCGGCGTGAGCGATCTGGCCGCCAATGTGGTGGGCACGGCCGCGGCCCTGTGTTCGATCACCAGTTTCGCGCCGCAGATGATCAAGATCTGGAAGGAGCGCGACGCCTCGTCCGTGTCGCTGAAGACCTATTCCCTGACGGTGACCTGTTTCGTGCTCTGGACCGCCTATGGCGTGCTGACAGCGGCCTGGCCGATCGTCGTGGCCAACGCCTGCGCCCTGGTGATGGCGTCAGGGGTGCTGGCGATGAAATGGCGGTTCAGCGACCACAGCGGAAACTGACGGTCAGCACTTCTGCCGGGCGTGGATCAGGGCCATGACCTGTTCGGCGGCTTCATCGGGCGTCGATGCTGCGGAGTCGATGCGGAGATCGGGCGCTTCCGGGGTTTCATAGGCGCTGTCGATGCCGGTGAAATTGGCCAGCTTCCCGGCCCGGGCCTTGGCGTACAGGCCCTTGACGTCGCGGGCCTCGGCGACCTCCAGCGAGGCGTCGACGAAGATTTCCACGAACTCGCCGGGCTCCATCCGCTCGCGCGCCATGCGGCGTTCGTCGCGGAAGGGCGAGATGAAAGAGACCAGCACGATCAGCCCCGCATCGGTCATCAGCCGGGACACCTCGGCGACGCGACGGATGTTCTCGACCCGGTCGGCGTCGGTGAAGCCCAGGTCGCGGTTCAGGCCGTGGCGGACGTTGTCGCCGTCCAGCAGGACGGTGTGCAGCCCCTCGGCGTTCAGCCGCTGTTCGACACGGTTGGCGATAGTGGACTTGCCCGCGCCCGACAGGCCCGTGAACCACAGCACCAGCGGCGACTGCCGCTTCAGGGCGGCGCGGTCGGCGCGGCTGACGCTCAGCGCCTGGGGCCGGACGTTGGCCGAGCGGCGCAGGGCGAAGCGGATCATGCCGGCGCCCGCCGTCTCATTCGTCATCCGGTCGATCAGGATGAAGCCGCCGAGGTCGCGGTTGACGGCATAGGGCTCGAAGGCGACCGGGGCGTCGAGCGCCAGGGTGCAGCGGCCGATGTCGTTGAGGGTCAGGGTCTGGGCCGCCAGTTCCTCGCCCGTGTCGACATTGACCTTGTGCCGGATGTCGCTGATCCGGGCGGGCACGGTGGCGGCTCCCAGTTTCAGCCAGTAGGCGCGGCCGGGCAGCAAGGGGCGGTCGGACATCCAGACCACATGGGCGTCGAACTGGTCGGCGACCTCGGGCGGAGCGTCGGCCGCCGCTATCAGGTCGCCGCGCGAAACATCGACGTCGGGAGTCAGGCTCAGGGTCACGGACTGGCCGGCGCGAGCCTGTTCGAGGTCGCCGTCGAGGCTGACGATCCGGTCGATCGCCGCGCAGACGCCCGACGGCAGGATGCGGACGGCGTCGCCCGGGCGGGCCGTTCCCGACTCGATGCGGCCCGCGACGCCCCGGAAGTCCGCCTGGCGCGTGACGCCCTGAACCGCCATGCGAAGCGGGGCGGGCGCGGCCTCGGCAAGCCGCACAGTCTGCAGATGGGCCATCAGCGTCGGGCCCGCGTACCAGGGCATGGCTCCGGCGGTCATCACGTTGTCGCCGCGTTTCGCGCTGACCGGGATGGCGTTCACGTCTGTCAGGCCGATGGCGGCGGCGAAGGCGCGATAATCGTCGACGATGGCGTCGAACCGGTCCCGAGACCCCTCGACCAGATCCATCTTGTTGACCGCCAGCACCACCCGCCGGACGCCCAGCAGGGCCAACAGACGGCTGTGCCGCCGGGTCTGGGTCAGGACGCCCTTGCGCGCGTCGATCAGGACGATGGCGAGGTCCGCCGTCGAGGCGGCGGTGACCATGTTGCGGGTGTACTGCTCATGCCCCGGCGTGTCGGCCAGGATGAAGCGGCGCTCGCCGATGTCGAAGAAACGGTAAGCCACATCGATGGTGATGCCCTGCTCGCGCTCGGCGGCCAGGCCGTCGACGAGGAAGGACAGGTCGGGCTCGCCGTCGATCAGGGGCAGGGCGGCGGTCTGGTCGGCGGGCACGGCCCCGGCCTCGTGCAGCAGGCGGCCGATCAGGGTCGACTTGCCGTCGTCGACCGAGCCGCAGGTGATCAGGCGGACGATTTCGCGGGGGCCGGTGTCGGTTGCGTGGGCCATCAGAAATAGCCCTCGCGTTTCTTCCGCTCCATGGAGGCGGCGGGGTCATGGTCGATGGCGCGGCCCTGACGTTCTGACACTGACGCCTCGCGCACCTCGCGGACGACCGCGTCCAGGGTGTCGGCGTCGCTGTCGACCGCTGCGGTCAGGGGCCAGCAGCCGAGGGTGCGGAAGCGAACGCGGCGCGGCCGAGCCTGTTCGCCGGGGCGCAGGGCCATGCGGTCGTCGTCCAGCATCAGCAGGGCCCCGTCGCGCTCGATGACGGATCGTTCGGCGGCGAAATAGAGGGAGGGCAGGGCGATGGCCTCGCGCTGGACGTAGCGCCAGACGTCCAGCTCGGTCCAGTTGGACAGGGGGAAGACACGCAGGCTTTCACCGTCGCCCAGCCGGGTGTTGTACAGGCTCCAGAGCTCCGGCCGCTGGCGTTTGGGGTCCCAGCCGTGGGCGGCGCTGCGGACCGAGACGATCCGCTCCTTGGCCCGGCTCTTCTCCTCGTCGCGGCGGGCGCCGCCGAAGGCCGCGTCGAACCGTCCGGCGTCCAGCGCCTGTTTCAGCCCCTGCGTCTTCCACAGATCGGTGTGGACGCTGGCGCCGTGATCGAACGGATTGATCCCCTCGGCCTCAGCTTCGGGGTTGCGATGGACCAGCAGTTCCATCCCCGCCCCGGCCGCCGCCTGGTCGCGGAAGACGTACATCTCGCGGAATTTCCAGGTCGTATCGACGTGCAGCAGGGGGAAGGGCGGCGGGCTTGGAAAGAAGGCCTTGCGCGCCAGATGCAGCAGGACGGCCGAGTCCTTGCCGCCCGAGAACAGCAGCACGGGCCGCTCGCATTCGGCGACCACCTCCCGGAAGATGTGAATGGCCTCGGCCTCAAGGGCGCCCAGGACGTCGTCGTGCAGCCGCATGGTTCAGCTTTGGCCCCGGAATCGCGCGGCGCCAAGCCTCACGCGGGGATGACGGCGGTGGTCTCGATCTCGATGCGGGCCGCGTCCTCGATCAGCCCCTTGACCTCGACCACGGCCATGGCGGGATAGTGGGGCCCGATCAGTTCGCGCCACGCCG
>NZ_JAKFEB010000266.1:0-4082 GCF_036677305.1 Brevundimonas sp.
CGACGCCGTGACCCTGGACATCGGCGTCCGCGCCCCGTTCTTCCACCGCGAGCTGACCAACTACTGCTATCAGATCAATACGTTCGACGCCTACTGCTCGGCCCAACAGCCGACCGGCAGCGCCGCGAACCTGGCGGCCGGCGCACCGGTGTCGTTCGAACGCGACTATGAAGACGTGCTGCCGAACGCCGGCGTGACCTGGCGTTTCGCCCCCAACCAGCAGATCTTCGCCTCGTACTCGCAGAACTTCTCGGCCCCGCGGACCGACGACCTCTACGATCGGATCCCGGCAAGCCCCGAGCCGGAAACCAGCACGAACGTCGATGTGGGCTACCGTTACCAGTCGGGCCGCCTGATCGCCTCGGTCTCGGCCTATTCGTCGCAGTTCGAGAACTACATCGCCCGCGCCATCACCGACGTGCTGGATAGCAGCGGCAACCCGACCGGCGAAACCATCGTCACCAACATCAACGTCGGTCCGGTGGACCGGTGGGGCGCCGATGGCCAGTTGGGCTTTGTGATCACCGACGCCCTGTCGCTCTACGCCTCGGCGTCGTACCTGGGCAGCGAGATCAAGGACAACATCCCCGGCCAGACCCCGTCGATCGCCGGCAATGAACTGTTCGAGGTTCCGGAACTGCAGTACGCCCTGCGCGGTGAATACAGCGTCGGCCCGCTGAGCTTCGGGCTGCAGGGCAAATATGTGTCGGAACGCTGGACGAACCTGGTCAACGATGAACAGACGCAGGCCTATACGGTCGTCGATCTCGACGCCCGCTACGACCTCGATTTCATCAACGAGGGCATGTACTTCCAGGTGAACGTCATGAACCTGTTCGACGAAGAATACCTCGCCAACATCTCGACCGAGATTTCCGGCAACCGCACCGCCAGCCTCGGCTCGCCGCGGACCGCCATGGCGACCCTGCGGATGACCTTCTAGGACGTCATTCCATCCAGATGGGAAAGGGCGGTCCGGCAACGGACCGCCCTTTTTCTTTGAGCGGCGCGCGACCGAACCTCGCCGGCCCGCGCGAGTTGAAGTCGGGGCCGCGCATGTCTATCTGGCGCGGCTGCGTCGCCGTCCAGGACCTTGCCTTATGACCACCCCCGTCCCCGCCGAATGGACGCCGCACCGCGCGATGTGGGTCGGCTGGCCCAGCCACGCCGAGTTGTGGGAAGACAACCTTGAACCGGCCCAGGCCGAGGTCGAGGCCCTGGTCCGCGCCCTGGCGGGTCCCGGCCGCGAACAGGTGAAGCTGCTGGTCGGCAAGCCGGAAGCGCTGGAGGACGCGCGCGCGCGGTTCGACGGCGTGGCCGGGGTTGAGGTCATCGACGGCCGGTTCGGCGACATCTGGCTACGCGACACGGGCCCGATCTTCGGCGCCGGATCCAAGAGCGCGGCGGCCTTCCGCTTCAACGGCTGGGGCGGCAAATACGAGCTCGAGCATGACGACACCGTCGCCGACCAGATCGGTCAGGCCTCGGGCGTCCCCCTGACCCGCAACGACTTCATCCTCGAGGGCGGGGCCGTGGAGCATGACGGCCGGGGCACGATCCTGACCACCCGCCAGTGCGTGCTGAACCCCAACCGCAATCCCGGCTGGACCGGGGAGAAGGCTGAAGCGGCGCTCGCCGCCTCGCTCGGCGCGACCAAGGTGCTCTGGCTGGGCGACGGCCTGCTGAACGATCACACCGACGGCCACGTCGACAATCTGGCCCGTTTCGTCGCGCCGGGCGTCGTGGCCTGCCCGGTCGCCTGGGGCAAGGGCGACCCCAACGACCACGTCTATGACGCCGTGGCCCGCGCCCTGTCGCAGATGACGGATGCGACCGGCGCGCCGCTCAAGGTCCTGCGCCTGCCGTCGCCCGGCTTCGTCGGCGACGAGGACGAAAAGCCCGTGCCTGCCAGCCACATGAATTTCCTCATCGCCAACGGCGCCGTCATCGTGCCGACCTACGGCGACGACCGCGCCGCCGACCTCGCCTGTCAGGGACTGGCGACGGTCTTCCCGGACCGCGAGATCATCGCCCTTCCGTCGATCGCCATCCTGTCGGGCGGCGGATCCTTCCACTGCATCTCCCAGCAGGAGCCCGCCTGATGGCCCGCACGATCTCCGTCGCCGCGTTGCAGACCTCGTATGGCGAGGACCTGCAGGCCAACATCGACAAGACCATCGACCTGATCCGTCAGGCGGCGGGTAAGGGCGCGCAGGTGATCCTGCCCAGCGAACTGTTCCAGGGGCCGTATTTCTGCGTCAGCCAGGAAGAGAAATGGTTCGCCACCGCCCATCCTTGGCGCGAGCATCCGTGCGTGACGGCGCTCCAGCCCGTCGCCGCCGAACTGGGCGTGGCCATCCCCGTCTCGATCTTCGAGCGCGAGGGGCCGCACTATTTCAACAGCATGGTCATGCTGGACGCCGACGGCCGCGCCCTGGGCGTCTATCGCAAGAGCCACATCCCCGACGGCCCCGGCTATCAGGAGAAATATTATTTCCGGCCCGGCGACACCGGCTTCAAGGTCTGGGACACGCGCCACGGCCGCGTCGGCGTCGGCATCTGCTGGGACCAGTGGTACCCCGAAACCGCCCGCGCCATGATGCTTCAGGGCGCCGAGGTGCTGTTCTATCCGACCGCCATCGGCTCCGAACCGCACGACAAGGAGCTGGACACCGCCGACCCCTGGCGGCGCGCCATGCAGGGCCACGCCGTCTCGAACGTCGTGCCCGTCGTCGGGGCCAACCGCACGGGGCATGAACAGGTCACCGAGGCGGGACAGGTCTTCTACGGCTCGTCCTTCATCGCCGACCATCGCGGCGATCTGGTCGAAAGCTTCGGCCGCGACGACGAGGGGGCGCTGGTCCACACCTTCGACCTCGACTACGTCGACCGGCACCGCGCCGCCTGGGGCTTCTTCCGCGACCGGCGGACGGACCTCTACGGCGCGCTGGCGGCGCCCCGCCCGGCCTGAGCACCCGTCTGCGCAAAAGCGCGGCGTTCGGCGGCGCAGCCGGGATTGGTCAGGCCCTCGGCCCGTGCGGCGGCGACCTCGGCCCGGGCGGCGTCCAGATCGGCGGCGAATTCCGTCGAGGCCTCGGCCGCAAACAGCCGCCGGCCCAGGGCGGCGCCGTCCGCGACGTCCGACGGCCAGTTCATGCGGCAGATCGCCCGACTCTGTCCGATCTCCCGGCCGATGCCCCGGACCTCGGCGGCGCGGTCGGGCGCCAGGGCCGCGAACATTTCGCCATAGGCCGCGCCGACGACGGCGCCGCCCGCGGGCCAGGACGGCCCCTCGCGCATGGCGTCATTGACTCTCTGGCACGGCTGCAGGCCGTCGATGGCCTTGATCGGGCGGGGCCGGGGCGTCTGCTCGGACAGCAGGCGGGTCAGCCTGTCGGCGTCGATCAGCAGCCGGTTCATCAGCCGGGTCAGGGCCGGGCGGGGCCTCTGCGCGAAACGGGCGTTCAGGACGCAGTCGAAATGCTGGGCTCCGTCGGGCGCCGCCAGCTGGGCGTGGGCCGTGGCCATCCACCAGCGGTCCGTGCCGGGCTCGACGGGCGTTAGGTCCGAGGGGGACCATGGGGCCGGCGCGGGCGTCGCATCGGCCAGAGACCGTATCGCCGCCTCATCCAGATATCCGTGCGGCGTCTCGACCGGCGCAGGGCCGCTCCGCGTGGCGCAGGCGCCCAGAAGGGCGCAGGCCGCGAGCGCGGCGGCGCGGCTCACCCGCCGGCGGTCCAGTCCAGCTGGACGCTGGTCGGGCCGTTCTCGACCGGGGTGGCGACGACGCGCAGCAGCTTGCCGCTGCCGTCCTCGGCCGCGGCGCCGTACGCCCGGGCCTCGCCCTGGTTCATGGCCATGACGGAGGCCAGGCCGGCGGCCTCGGCGCGCTGGCGGTAGAAGGCGATGACCGCCTCGGGCGCGGCGTCGGTGGTGAAGCTCAGGATGCCGCCGGGGCCGTCAGGGCCCTGGGCGACGGTGGCCGGACCGCTGACGGCGCCGCCCGGATAGACGACGGCGAAAACCGGAGCGCCCGGCGCCGCGGGCGCGGCGGCGGCCGTCGTCGCCGCGGCGGGGGCGGC
>NZ_JAKFEB010000267.1:0-2282 GCF_036677305.1 Brevundimonas sp.
CGACGGCGTGATCGAGATCCGCGCCGCCGCCCGCGACGCCGGCTCGCGCGCCAAGATGGCCGTGCTGTCGAACGACTCCTCCATCGATCCGGTCGGCGCCTGCGTCGGCATGCGCGGCTCGCGCGTTCAGGCGGTCGTCGCCGAACTGCAGGGCGAGAAGATCGACATCATCCAGTGGAACAACGACGAGCCGACGTTCATCGTCAACGCCCTCGCGCCCGCTGAAGTGTCGAAGGTGGTTCTGGACGAGGAAGCCGACCGCGTTGAAGTGGTGGTGCCGGACGAGCAGCTGTCGCTGGCCATCGGCCGCCGCGGCCAGAACGTCCGCCTCGCCTCGCAGCTGACCGGCTGGCAGATCGACATCATCACCGAGAGCCAGGACTCCGAGCGCCGCCAGCGCGAGTTCAGCGAGCGCACCGCCCTGTTCCAGGAAGCCCTGGACGTGGACGAGGTCATCGCCCAGCTGCTGGTCACCGAAGGCTTCGCCACGGTCGAGGATCTGGCCTTCGTCGAACCGTACGAAATCTCGGACATCGAAGGCTTCGACGAGGAGACGGCCGAGGAACTGCAGGCCCGCGCCCGCGACTTCCTGGACCGTCAGGCCGCCATCCTCGATGCGAAACGCGTCGAGCTGGGCGTCGAGGACGGCGTCATGGCCGTTCCGGGCGTGACCGGCGCCATCGCCGTCGCCCTGGGCGAAGGCGGGGTGAAGACGGTCGAGGATCTGGCCGACCTGGCCACCGACGAAATCCGCGGCGGCTACGAAGTGAAGAACGGCGAACGGGTCAAGGTCCCGGGCGTGCTCGAGAGCTTCAACCTGGCCCAGGAAGAGGCCGAGATGCTGATCCTGCAGGCGCGCGTCGCCGCCGGCTGGATCGACGCCTCGGAACTGCCGCAGCCGCCCGAGCCGGAATACGAGGAAGAGCTGGCCGAGGGCGAATACGACGCCGACGCCGTCTTCGCCGCGCCGGAAGGCGACGAGGCTGAAGCCGTTGAAGACGAGGTCCTCGCCGAGGACCCCGAACAAACCCCCGACGCGTGATGGGAGACCGGATCGTTCATGAGTCTGCGCGAAGCGACGATCGATAGGGAACGCCGCGACCTCGTCACCCACGAGGTCATGGACGAATCTCGCCTGATCCGCTTCGTCGCCGCTCCGGACGGTTCGGTGGCCCCCGACCTGGCGCGCAAGCTGCCGGGACGCGGCCTGTGGGTCGCGGCGGACCGCGCCTCGATCGAGACGGCGGTGAAGAAGAATCTGTTCTCGCGGGCCGCCAAGGCGCCGATGAAGCCGGCCGCGGACCTTGCGGACACGGTTGAAAGCCTGCTGGCGAAACGTTGCCTGGACCAGCTGGGGCTTGCCCGGCGCGAGGGCGTGCTTATCTCAGGCTTCGAGAAATCCCTGGCCAATGTCCGGTCGGGGAAGGCCGCCTGGATCATCGAGGCGGCGGACGGGTCCGCCGACGGCCGCGGCAAGCTGCTTTCGCTGGCGAAACACATCACGCCGCGCCCGAAAGTCTGCGGCGTCTTCACGGCGGACGATTTGAGTTTGGCCCTTGGGCTGGAAAATGCGATACACGCCGTCCTGCTTGAGGGCGGGCGGGCCGATCGCTGGACCATAGAGGTCGAACGACTGGCGGGATTTCGACCGCTTCTGCCCCCGGAGTGGGGCGGAGAGCCGGCTGAGGCCCCGAACAAGGTTTTGGACGGGCGGGGTTCTGCTCCCTGATTGGGGGCAGGGCGACGCGCGGCTTTTTGTGTTTGAACGAGACGACGGCGGATCTCCCGCTGTCCCGAGTAAAGCGACCGGATGACTGACGAGAACGACAAGACCAACGACGGCGCACCGCAGGCTCCCACCGGGACTCCGTCCACGACGGGCCCGCGCGCGCCTCTGAGCCTGAAGCCCCGGCAGGCGGGATCGGTTTCGACCGGCACCGTGCGCCAGAGCTTCAGCCACGGCCGCACCAAGACCGTGGTGGTCGAGACCAAGCGCCCGCGCGCCGGCGTCGGGCCGGGCCATCAGCGCCCGCAGGGCTTCGATGTCGCCGCCCGTCCGCGCACCGATGCGCCTGCGCCCCAGGCGCCGCGTCCGGCTGCGCCTGCCGGTCCCGCCGGCGGCCGCCTGTCGACCGAGGAACAGGAAGCCCGCCGCCGCGCCATCGAACTGGCCACCAAGGCCCAGGCCGAACGCGCCCAGGCCGCCGCCGCCGAACAGGCGCGTCGCGACCAGGCCGCGCATGAACAGGCCGCCGCCACCGCCCAGGCCGCCAGCGCCGCCC